>JAZLCA010000064.1:0-102477 GCA_045613985.1 Eubacteriales bacterium
ACGCGAGTGTAGTTCAATGGTAGAATTCCAGCCTTCCAAGCTGGCCGCGTGGGTTCGATTCCCATCACTCGCTCCAAGCGTGTGCCTTTAGCTCAGTCGGATAGAGCAACTGCCTTCTAAGCAGTAGGTCGGGGGTTCGAATCCCTCAAGGCACGCCATGATATGGTGGATATGGCGCAGTTGGTTAGCGCGTCAGGTTGTGGCCCTGAAGGCCGCCGGTTCGAGTCCGGTTATCCACCCCAGAAAAAAAGCATTTGCCATCGGCAAATGCTTTTTTTTTATTCGTAACCATGGATTTCCAAGAGTACATTTATGCGCCACGGTTGCACACGTAAGGAACCGCCGCTTGCAATAGGATACGCACCCCAAAAGTTCGATGCTTTTGAGGTGCGTATATTTTTATTTGTTTTCATCGATCGCGCTATTCCTCAACTTATTTCGAATGCGATAGATTGCGTTGTGGATGGAGCGGGTATCCTTGCCCATCTGGCGGGCGATGTCGGGGGCAGTCATGCCGGCGATGTAGCGTTGCCAAATGGCGTTTTCAAACGGGGACAGCGCCCGGGCAATGCGGTGCAACAGAGCCTCGTAATCCTCCTGTTCCCGCAGGCGGAGGGAAGGGTCCTCGTCGGTATCGGCGGGCAGGGAGATCATGGTTTCGTAGTCCAAAGGCTCGGCGGCGGGGTTCATCTTACGCAAAGCGGAGATCAGGGCGTTTTCGATACAGATCTTGGCGTACAGACCAAAGCTGACGTCCTGTTGATCGACGTTATAGCTGAGCAGAGCGCGATAAAAGGCCAGATGTGCCTCCTGGCGCAAATCCTTTTCATCCTCGGGAAGAATGTCGGAGCGGCGGGCGCGGGCGGTCTGAAGGCGATGCTCGATCAAGGGGCCGTACTGAGTCAGAAGGGCATCGAACGCGGCCGCATCGCTCTCTTTGGCGCGGGAGAGCAGGGCAAGGGTTTCGGGAGTGTTATGGCGTTGCTCGTCGGACATGGTGGGCTCCTTTCGAGGTTATTTGGATTTCTTACAACTTTTCCTGCGGACGCTAACGCGGGCGTGCGCTGTATCGGTTTTGTTGTCTATCTTGGGCGCATCAGGCGATCTTTTCGCATTGCAGGGTGCGCCGTGGGGATCAAATCCTTACGTAAACAAATAATTTACGTTCCCCGCGAGCAACGTCCACATTCCCTTGTAGATCGTCTCGGGGCGGGCGCGGAAATTCTCTTCCATTTGCCGCGCGCGCATGACGGAATCCACGCTCACCCGTGTTTCGAACAGGGGCTTGCCGTTTTGTTCAACCGAACAGAAAAATTCAGCACCTCCGTCGGGCGAGGGAGTGACGGTGCAATGGGTGGTGATACCGCGACGGCGGAAGTCCAGATAACGCAGGGCGCACCGCAGACTTTCGTCCAGAATGGTGGGCAGCACATCGCTATGCAATTCTTCGGCCACGATACGGCCCTTGGCTGTTACGACGTAGCGGGGCTCGTCCTCCGGTACGCCCGCTTCTGCCGGTGCGACCTCGTCCGGGTTGGCCACGGTGATCAGACCGTCGTCGAGCAATTCGTGGAATGCTTCCGCCATGTCCAGATACATGACGTAGTCCGTTTGCATGACCATATCGTTCAGCGTTGCGAAATCCAGCGGGATCCGCACGTTTTGCATCAAATATAACAGAAAAATCTTGACGTTTCGCTTGCCGCCCAAAGCACTGCTTGGCATTTGGTACCTCCTTTTGCCGCCTACCGGCGGACGTTTGGTATGCTATAACAATATCATATCACACTTTTTGGATTTTTTCAAGAAAAATTGTTTACAAGTTGCACTAAAATATGATATACTATATCCAACCAAATTTTCTCAGCATCCCAGGAGGCATTCCCATGGCAAACAAAAATTTGACTGTCGCCTTGCTTGGCTTTGGCGTTGTTGGCAGCGGAGCTGCACAGGTCATCACCGAAAATCAAGACCGTATCTGCCGAGCTACCGGCCGTGGCGTAGACATTCGTTATATATTGGATCTTCGCGATTTCCCCGACAGCCCCTTTGCCGACCGCATCGTACATGATTTCAGCGTTATCGTAAACGATCCCGAGGTGGACGTTGTGGTTGAAATGATGGGCGGCTCGCATCCCGCGTACGAGTTCTCTCGTGCGGCGCTTGAGGCGGGCAAGTCGGTCGTTACCTCCAACAAAGAGGTGGTGGCCAATTTTGGCACCGAGCTGTTGGCTCTCGCGGCTCAAAAGGGCGTTCGCTATTTGTTTGAAGCAAGCGTCGGCGGCGGTATTCCCGTACTTCGCCCTCTGGCGCAGGATATGGCCGCCAATCGTGTGCGCTCCATTAACGGTATTCTTAACGGTACCACCAACTACATTCTCACCCGCATGAAGACGGGGGCTTCGTTTGACGAGGTTCTTGCCGAGGCGCAGAAGCTGGGCTATGCCGAGCGCGATCCTTCGGCCGACGTCGATGGCCTTGACGCCGCCCGTAAGATCGTTATTTTGGCCGCTATGGCAACCGGCCTGCGCGTGGATCCCAACGCCATTTCGGTCGAGGGTATCCGCAATATCACAAGGACCGACGTTGAAATCGCCGCCGAGATGGATTGCGCCATCAAGCTCATTGGCCACATGGCGCTGGTGGACGGCAAGCTGTCCGTTTGGGTGGCTCCCTGCATGATCCCTGCCACGCACCCCGTGCATCATATTGACGACGTGTTCAACGGCATTCTGATCGACACCGATATGCTGGGACAGACGCTGTTCTACGGCCGCGGCGCAGGCAAATTGCCCACGGCAGGTGCTGTTGTATCGGACCTTGTGGACATTGCTTCCCATCCTTTTGATGAAAAAACGGCTCCTCTTTGGACGGATGCCGATCCGTCGCACAAGATATCTGCAGAGCAAGAAGAGCTGTCGGTTTGCCTGATCTACGAGGGCTCTCTTGAGGTCGCGCCTACCGCGGGAGCCGCGCAGGTCGTTACCACCGATACTCATACGGCAGTGCTTTGGCCCGCCATGAAAGCCGACGAGCTTGAGGCTCTGGTCAACACCAAACCTGCACGCCCGATCGCACAGTATCGAGTTCTTCAGTGACGGAAAAGGCTGTCGGGCATATACTGTCAGTAGTTCCTCAACCGTTTTTGTTGTTGTGTGAGGTTTGCCTATGAAAAAAATCAAGATCCGGGGCGGGCGACCGCTCCGAGGACAAATAGAAATCGGCGGTATGAAAAACGCCGCGTTGCCCATTTTGTTCGCGACGATCATTACGGGCGACGTCTGTGTGATCGAAAATCTGCCGCCCGTGGGAGATATTGAGGTCACGCTGGATATTTTACGCACTATGGGTGCCAAGGTCACCCGTCACAGCCCTACCGCAGTGGAGATCGACACACGTGAAGTGCGGCAGGGAAGCTCCCCTGAGGCGCTGGTGCGCCGTCTTCGTGGCTCGACCTATTTGATCGGCTGTGAGCTTGCCCGCTTTGGACGTGCCAAGGTCGGACTGTCGGGCGGCTGTAATTTTGGCTCCCGCCCCATCGATCTGCATAAAAAAGGTTTTGTGGCACTTGGCGCGTCGGTCACAGACGACGACGGCTACGTTTCTGCATTCGCGCGGGGACGCTTGAAGGGGCGCAAGATCGTCATGGACAACATTTCGGTCGGCGCGACGGCCAACATTCTTATGGCTGCCTGCACGGCAGAAGGCTTGACTGTCATTGAAAACGCCGCTCACGAGCCCCACATTGTCGATCTGGCCAGCTTTCTTAACAGCTGCGGTGCCCATATTTCGGGTGCCGGCACCTCCATTATCAAGGTGCGCGGCGTCGAAAAGCTGCACGGCTGTCATTATACCATCATTCCCGATATGATCGAAGCGGGGACCTATATGGTGGCGGCCGCCGCAACCTACGGTGAAGTCACGCTGACGGGCGTGATCTCCCGTCATATGGATGCCGTCAGTGCCAAAATGCGCGAGATGGGCATCACCATCATCGATGACGGCGACAGCATTACCGTCAAATCGGCGGGCTCGTTTGCCAGCACCAACATCCAGGCGGTGCCGTACCCCGGCTTCCCGACCGATATGCAGCCTCAGATCACGGCCTTGCTTTCGTTGGCGGGGGGCATCAGCACCGTCACCGAAAACGTGTTCAAAAAACGATTCCGCTACGTCGATGAGCTTCGCCGCATGGGTGCGGCCATCAGCGTGGATGACCAAAGCTCCACCGCCACCATCGTGGGCGTGCATCGCCTGCATGGCGCGACGGTCACCTCCACCGATCTGCGAGCGGGCGCGGCTCTCATCATCGCCGGTCTTGCCGCCGAGGGGGAGACTTGTATTTTGGCGGTTGCCGAGACCATCGAGCGAGGATATTACGATATCGTCGGCAAATTGCAGGCCGTCGGGGCGGATATTGAGCTGGTGGATGAAGAATAAAATAAAAATTCCCACAGACCGATCGATCTGGTCTGTGGGAGATTTTTTTATATACTTTCACTTTGGTGTAACGGTGCCGTCCCGAGTGATGGTGCCGTCGGAGCAGTAGACGGTATATTCTGCCGTGCCGCTGTCCCAATCGGTGCCGAAGGGGATGCTTTGCCACTGTTCCATCGTGCCGCCGAAGCGGATGGCGGTCAGGGAGGAGCAGCCGTAAAATGCCTGCCAGTTGATTTCCTCGATGCCGGCGGGGATCGAAATGCTTGAAAGAGCCGTGCAATCCCGGAACGCACCCTCGCCGATGACCTTGACGGTGTCGGGCAGAACGAGATGCTCCAGAGCGGTGCATTTCTCGAAGGCGGCTTGGTCAATTTGCCATATGCCATTGCCCAAATCGATCTGCTTCAAGCTCGTGCAGCCGTAGAACATTGAGATGGCGACGTCGTATGCGGCATCGGGAAGGGCGATGCTCTCAAGCGCCGTGCATTCAAAGAATGCGCCCGGACCGAAGTGGCCCAGATCCTTTCCGAGTGTTACGTCCGTCAGTGACGTGCAAAAGGCAAACGCATTGTTGCTTAAATACCATACGCCGTCGGGGATGGTAATGCTCTTCAGCGCGGTACAGCCCGAGAAGGCGCCGTCACCGACGTATATGCCCATTTGGTTGTTCGACACGTCGTACACGACGCCCTCGGGAAAGGTCACTTGCTCAAGAGAGGTACAGCCTTGGAAGGAGGCGGCACCGACCGTCTCGATGCCCTTACCGAGCGTTACGCTTTTCAAGGAGGTGCATTTGTGGAAGGCCCAGTTGCCGATTTCGGTGACGCTGTCGGGGACGACGATGCCCTCCAAAGAGGTGCATTCCTCAAAGGCGTTTTCCCCGATATACGTTAAGCTGTCGGGCAGATCGACATTCGAGAGCGCGGTGCAATACTGGAAGGCCGCGTGATCGATCTTAAGGAGATGCTCGGGAAAATCGATATCCGTCAGCGAAGGGCATTTGTAAAAGGTGTGGTTGTTAATGACCTTGATGCTATCGGGAAGCGTTACCGAAGTCAGATTATCACAGTTTCCAAACGCGCCGCCGTCGATGTACAGAATATGGTCGCGGATCGTGATCTCCGTCAGATTATCACAGCCGGCGAATGCGCTCGCCCCGATGCCGATGACCTTGTGGCCGTACATTTTGCGGGGGATGTTCAGCCGCTTGACGTTTTCGTCATAAATGCCGGTGACCTCGCAATACCGTTTCGGAAGGTCGGAAGGATCAAGGTCGTGACGTTTTACGTCCGAGCTGTCAAGGTTACGGCGCTCCAGGCCACCGTATTTGTTCATATAACTATAGGTGCACGATGAAAAGACAAACGTGCAGACAAGTGCCACAAGGCACAAAAGGCTGAAAAATCGAAGGTTTTTCTTCATATTAACCTCCTAAATGATTTATAATGCTAATTCTGTTATCGGATGCGGATCAGCGACGAAAGTCCTTCGGACAAAGCTTCGATCAGTGCGTCAACGTCCGCTGCCGTGTTGTTCGGACACAGGCTGACGCGCAGGGAGCAATCCGCCTCGCGCTCGGTTGCGCCGAAGGCGAGAAGCGCGGAGCTGACGTGCCGCGAGCGAGTGGAGCAGGCCGATCCTGCCGACACGCAAATGCCGCGGGCGTCCAAAAAGTGAAGCATGACCTCACTTTTGATGTTGGGAAGTGTCAGATTGACAATGTGGGGAGCGCACGCGCCCGACGGTTGCTTGACGCCGATGCCGAGGGCAAGCAAGCCCCGGATCAAGTGCTCACGCAGATGCTCCATGTGGGCCAGATCGTTGTCCAACGTGGCAAAGGCATGGGCCGCTGCCGCGCCGAAAGCGGCAATGCCGGGGATGTTTTCGGTGCCGGAACGGAAACCGTTTTCCTGACCGCCACCTAACAGCCAAGGCACGATCTGCTTGGCCTTGAGCAGAGCGGGGTTGATGTAAAGCGCGCCGACACCCTTGGGGCCGTGTACCTTATGGGCGCTGATCGTGACCAGATCCGCCCCCAGCGCAGCGGGGGTGAAGCGGCACTTGAGATAACCCTGCACCGCGTCGGTGTGGGTGATCACACCGGGCGAGCGGGTGCGGGCCAAGGAAAATACCTTTTTGATATCGTACATGGCGCCCGTTTCGTTGTTGACCAGCATCATGCTGACCATAAACACGCGATCGTTCAGGGCCTTGTCCACTTGTTCCATGTCGAGCGCACCGCCTCGCGTTGAGATGCGGATGACCTCAAATCCCTCCCGCTCCAGCTGCTTCATGACCTCTTCCACGGCGGGATGCTCCGAGTCGGTGGTAACGATGCGCCCACCGGTGCGGCGGGCCTTGGCGTGGGCGGTGCCCAAGAGAGCCAGGGTGTTGGCTTCACTTCCGCAGGAGGTAAAGATCAATTCTCCCGGGGAGAGCCGGCGCAGTCCCAGCGTTTTGGCAATGGCCTCGCGGGCCTCGCTCAACAGGGCGGCGGCAGAGCGACCGATCTGATGATAAGAGGACGGATTGCCGTAAGTGTCCATGGCCGCGATCATTTTTTCGCGTGCGGAGGGCGAGAGTGCCGTCGTTGCGCTGTTGTCCAAATAAATACGTTGCATGATTTAGTTTCCTCTGAATTCGAAGGCGGCGAGTATGTCAAGATAGGTGGGGTAGTGAGCTTCAAACTGGGGCAAAAGCGCCGTGTAGGTCACGGTGTATACCATGCCGCGGTAGGAAGTGATGGCTTGAGCAAAACGGAAGGTGGTGCCTTCGATCTGGGCAGTATAGCGGTAAATCTTACCCGGGCGATCTCCGAAGGTGATCTCCTCGTCTTCCACGTCGCCAACAACGGTCATGCCTGCTTTGATCTGCTCAAATGCGGTTGCCCAATAATCGTCCACGCTCTCAATGTGATCCACCTCGGGCATATAGACGGTGACGCCCACGTTGGAGCGGTCGCTCTCGGAGACGTAGGCCGACGAGGTGGGAACCTTGGTATCCAGCACCCAACTTTCGGGAACGAAAAAGCGATAGGCTACGTCGTCGTTGGAGGCCAGCTTCATGCCCTGGGGAGCTTTGACGTCGGGATTGATGGTCTGCAGGGGCTCCTTGGGAACAAAAGGCGTGTCGCTGAAGGTGAATTTTTCACGGACGGTCTCAAATACGTCCAGATAGCCCTCGTACAGATCGTGGCGTGCGCAGAAGGACAAAACGTAGATCTTACCGTTTCTTTGGCACATCGTTTCCAATCCCTCGTAGGAGACCAGAGCGCGGGTGCCCTTGTAGTTTACGGTCAGAGCATCCAGACCGCTGAGTTTTCCCTCAATAAAATCGGAGCATTGAGCACCGTTGCTGTCGGGAAAAGCGGCGGAGAGTGCTGCGGACAGATGGGTGTTCCAGTAATCCTTGATCGACAGCCCCTCGGGATTGTCGTAGGTCTTAACGTAAATGATGGCCTTGTTTTGCGCCGAGGCGTAACCGCCCGAAAGACCGGTGTTGGTCAAAAGATTCCAGTCCACAGGCAAAAAGAGACGATAATCACTGCCTTCAACGGTGGCGTGCTGCATATTTTCGGGAACCTCGTCCTCGCTGTCCTTACAGGAAACGAGCGGCAGGCAAAGCGTCAGGAGCGCAAGCAAAAGCGCGCAAAGACGTGTCAGTTTCAATTTCATTCGGATCCATCTCCCTTGGTTGATATTTCTGTGATCAGCATAGCATAAAGACATGGCTAAACTTGATGCGAGAAGTAAACTTTTCGTGTCTTTTGCCCCTTATTTGCCGCTTTGGAGCATACGGTCGGCGGCGGCGAGAATACCGATCTTGGCACTCTCATAAGTCAATCCTCCCTGGAAATAGGCGGTGTAGGGGGGACGCAGAGGACCGTCGGCACTCATTTCAATGGAGGAGCCTTGCGTGAAGGCACCTGCCGCCATGATGACCTCGCTGGTATAGCCGGGCATAGCCCAGGGCTCGGGGGTGACGAAGGAATCGACGGGAGAGCCGGCCTGAATGCCGCGGCAGAAGGCGCAAAGGCCCTCGGGAGATCCCGTAACGACCGTCTGGATGATGTCCGAGCGCGCCTCGTCCCAACGAGGCTCAACGGCACAGCCCAGCTGTTCAAACAGGTAAGCGACCAGATGGGCGCTCTTGAGAGCCTGGGCGACGGTGTGGGGCGCGTAGAACAGGCCCTTGTACATCAGCTTGTTCTGTCCCATGGTCGCGCCGACCTCGGCACCGCAACCGACCGAAGTCAAGCGATAGCTTGCCAGCTCGACGGCACGGCGAGTGCCGGCGATGTATCCGCCCGTTTCGGCCATGCCGCCGCCGGGGTTTTTGATGAGCGAGCCGATGATCATATCCGCGCCGACGGCCGTGGGCTCGCGGTCCTCAACAAATTCGCCGTAGCAGTTGTCAACAACGACGTAAGAATCGGGAGAAATACCCTTGACGAAGGTGACCAGCTCGCCGATCTCGGCGACCGTCAGGGTGCGGCGGTTCAGATAGCCCTTGGAGCGTTGAACAAATACAACCTTAACGCGTCCCGCATTTTCTTCCAGTGCTTGACGGATGGCGGGGTAATCAAACGTACCCGCCGCGGTCAGCTCGATCTGGGCGTAGTCCACGCCGAAATCGCGGAGCGAGCCGTCACCGGGCGTGCCGACGATACCGATGACCTCCTCAAGCGTGTCGTAGGGCTTGCCTGCGACGGACAGCATAAGATCTCCCGGGCGGAGAAGGCCAAACAGTCCGATGGTCAGCGCTTGTGTGCCGCTGACGATCTGCTGGCGGACGAAGGCAGCCTCTGCCCCCATAACGTCAGCCCAAATGGCATCGAGGGTGTCACGGCCGCGGTCATCGTAGCCGTAGCCCGAGGTGGTGCCGAACATGGAATCGGACACGCGGAATTCGCGGAAGGCGTCCATGATACGCTGTGTATTTTCAAAAGAGATGCGGTCGATGCGCTCAAAGTGAGGGGCAAGGTCTTTTTCGGCCTTGGCGGCGAGCGTCAGGATTTCATTGGAATATTGCATGGGAAAGATTCCTTTCGGGGAGAGATTTTATTTATCTGTGGTTTTAGAAAAATTTCAATCGGAACGGATTCAAAACGTTTTCCGTCCAAGCACCGTATCGGAGGCGTGCGATGAAATCGCGCCGGATGGGCCGTCGGCAAAGTCGCAAGGAATTTAATTACAATCCCTGGCTGATAATACTCAATTCCTCCACCATTTCCCGCACCGCAGCGCGGCCGGAGACCTGATGGTAAAACTGTGCTTCGGCTTGTCCGACGTAAGGGTCAATCCAGATATTTGCGATTCCAAGCGTCACGATGGACAAAAGACGATAGCCGATAAAGCTCAGGCGCAAACAAAACAGCCGCCATTTGTTGCCATCCATAATGCGAGCGGATTCGCGCAGAGCGTCGCCCGCACTCATGTGGGGATTTTCTGCCATGACGTAGCCGGACATAGCATAGCGATAGGAAGCGATGATGCCGGGTACGATGCAAAGGATCGACCAAAGAAAAATGCGTAAAATGCGAAGGATACGCAGCCACAGCGCCTTGAAAAACAGATCACGGAAGGGGCAAAACAGCATTCCGAGAGAAGAGGATTCCCCATCCGTCAGCGACAGACGGAAACGGGCAAGTCCCAGCTGTATACAGCTGCCTACGACCATATGCGTGGCTCCGAAGGCCAGCAGTGTAACAAGGGCACTCAAAAGGGCGGGGCGGACGGCGGACCAAAAGCTGTCGAAATTTTGAACAACGGCTTGTGCAAAGTCAAGGGTGGTTGCATAGGCGGTCTGCCAAAATTCGAGTGACAGGGGAGAGCCGAATCGCTCAAAGATGTACAGTGGATTGAGCTCGATCCAGCAGGCGGCGGTCAGCGAGGCGGTAAGGCTTGCGCCCAGTATGCTTGCCAGTAGGGCGGCAAGGGCGGCAAGGGCCCAATTTTTGTGCAATGCCTCGCGGGCCGATTGCCGCAACTGTCGGGCAGGGGGGGCAGAGATATGATACATAAAAACTCCTTTTATTCATCCAGTTGCGCGACGATGCGCTTGAACGTCCGTCCCCGCACTTCAAAATTGGGAAAGGCGTCGAAGCTGGCGCAGGCAGGGGAAAGCAGCACCGCGTCTCCCGAACGAGCCAGATCGGCGGCGGCGTGGACTGCGGCTTCAAAATCGCGCTCCAGGCGCACGGTCAGCCCGCTTGCAGAATAGGCGGGACAGTGCTCAATGGCGCAAAGGATCTTGTCGGCGGTAGCACCCGTCAGCACGACGGCTTTGGCGCGCTCGCACAGGGCTTGTGCCAACGGTGCAAAATCAATGTGCTTGTCGTATCCACCGCAAATGGCCACGATGGGAGCAGACAGCGCCGAAAACGCGGCGGCTGTGCGGGTGGGGGTGGAGTCGATCGAGCTGTTATAATAGGAAACGCCGTGGCGCACCCGCACAAGCTCCAGACGATGCTCCACACCGCCGAAGGTGGTGGCGACCGCCCGTATGGTCTCGGGCGATATCAGATCGTGAACAAGACCTATGGCCGTCATGTAATTTTCAATATTGTGTTTGCCCGGCAACAAAATGTCGTCGATGGCAAGCAGGGGGGTGTCGCATCCTTGTTTGCTCAGAGTGATGCTGCCGTTTTGCAAATATAGGTGATCCGACGCATCGGGGCGGCAGGTGGAGGAAAACAGCACGACCTCGCGCTCTTCGACCGCTTTATCGGCCAGATCTGCCGTGATTGCATTGTCGGCGTTGGTCACCAGCCTCTGACAGCGCGTGCCTTGGTAAATGCGGGTCTTGGCCAGGGTATATTCCTCCATATCAACGTGCCAGTTGAGGTGATTGGGGGTCAGGTTGGTCAGGGCGGCGCGGTGCGGCACGGCGTGCGCGGGCAGGTCAAACAGCTGAAAACTGGACAGCTCGACCACAACGAAATCCTCAGCGGTCATCTCTCCGACCAAAGGAAGGAGCGGTCGGCCGATGTTGCCGCCAAGATACACGCGTTTGCCGTCGGCCTCCAGCATTTTTGCGGTCAGGGTGGAGGTGGTCGTTTTGCCGTCCGAGCCGGTGATGGCAAGGATGGTGGCGGGGGTGATCTCCAAAAACCAGGCCATCTCGCTGGTCAATTCGGCACCGCGCGCAACGGCGGCTGCGATGGCGGGATGATCGGGGCGGATGCCGGGGGTGCGGAAAATCAAGGCGGGGGTATCTTGCAGGGCGTGCTCCATATCCGTCGTGAAGAGAACGCCGTTTTGGCGAGCGCGCAAGGCATCCTCGCCCAATGCATCGACGTCCTTGGCATCGTACACGGTCACGTGTGCGCCAAGGCGGCAAAGAATATCTACCAAGGGACGGTTGGAAATGCCAAATCCCAGCACGCAAACCGAGCTTCCGCGGGCGCGCTCGGCCAACCGTCCGGTCGGCAACAACGAGGATGGAATATTTTCAAAATCCGGCATAGGCATACCTCCCCAATTATAATAGTTTACTATATTATATACGAAAACAACGGCGGTTGCAAGAGCAGGGAGAGAGAAAATTTCAAAATTTCATCTTTTTTGGGTTTCGCGGCGCGGCATCTTGACAAAGTACGCCGACATTTGATACAATAAAAACAGAAAACTGTTGCAAGGAGATGCATGATGAAGTATACGAGCCGCGTATTTCCTATTCTTTTGTGCTTGCTTTTGGTCCTGCTTCCCGCCTGCAGACGCGAACAAGCCCCCTCGGATACGCCGACGGATGAGATCGATATGGAGGCCTCCTCCATCCTTCGTTTGTGCGAGGACATGGGCATCGACGAGCTTCACGCCAAGGCTCTGTTGGATCTTTTGTCGTACGTCGGTCTTAAGGGCGAGGTGCTGTTTGCCTATCCCGCCGTCGATGAAGAGGAGCTTTCCTATTATCACGTTTGGATCGGGGAGAAAACGGCCGATATTTATATGCGGGACAACGGTACTGCCGCGGCGGTCCTTTGCGCGGGCGAGATCGTCTACGGCGCATTGCCCGAGCCGCCACAGCCGGATGAGCCGAGCGATCCCGACAACCCCGCCCAGCCGGACGATCCTGCACCGCCGGTGACCAGCATTACGGTGGACGACCACACGGCTGTCGTCCAAGCGGGCGGCAAGGGCTACGTCCATGCGCATGCAGAGCCGGGCGTAGAATATAAGATCAAGGTGTACTATGCCAGCGGCGTTTCAACGGCCAAGGCACTTGCCCCGCAAATTGCAGGCGAGGACGGAACGCTTTCTTGGGAGTGGACCGTCAACAGCCGCGTCAAGCCGGGCGTGTATAAGATCATCGTTGTCCGCGCGGATGACGACGAAGATGCCGTCACGCTTCCCTTTGAAGTCGTTGCCGCCGACGAATCGTAAAACGAACCGTATTTTGAACCGAACCCCGTCCTTGTCAGGACGGGGTTCGGTTCTCCGGCCGCAGCAGTACCCCGTCGGGCGCGCAGGTCAGGGGACGATAGGCTGTGCCGGACAGTAACTGCTGAAAACACATATCGTTTTCCAGCAATAGCCGCACCCCTTGAACGTGCAAAAAACGAACGTCGGCATAGTCATAGGTGGACAGCGGACGGTTGCGGGCGTCGTTTGTGTGGGCGCTGACTAAAATCTCGTCGCCCTCAAATCCCGTGACCATCAGAGAGTGGTAATATACCCCTTCCGGATTGGCCAGTTGTACAACGTCGCCGACCTGTAAGGCCGTGGTGTCGGTCTCGACACCGTAAGGCCCTTCGCCCCCGTTTTCGGAGGCAAAGTCGGGCGCGCCGGTCAGAAAATCGTACAAAAACTGCACCCCCGTCCAGGCGGGCGCACGATTTTCGTTTGAAAAATAGTACCACCCGAAATCCAGCGTGTCGTTCATGACACAGCTACCGGCCAGTATCGCTTGTGACACGAAATTGGTGCAGTCGCCTCCGATGCCGGCAAAATCGGGAAACAGGGGATTGCGGGACAGCGCCCAGCGGAGTGCATATTGCACCGCCCGTTCTCGTTGATAGGGTAATTCAATCAGCATAATGAAAGCCCTCCTTTGTGCCCAGTATATGCGGCGGGATAGGGGGTGTTTTGGAAAAACGAAAGAAAGCGCGGAAATCTTAGCAAGGTAAGATTTCCGCGCTTTGATTTTTTTTAAAAACGGATGGGGAATCGCTTGTTTTACCCCCGCTGGCCCACTTGAAGCGTGGTGTTTTCAGACAGCTTTTCGGTGGATCGGTGTACGATGCGTCCGAGGGTGATCGTGGCGGTTGCTTTGGTGGTGATGCTGGCTTCACCTACGACAAGATCGGGGCAATCGAAATCACCCGAGCCCTCCACGTTCAAGGAAAGTTGCTCGATCTCACCGCCGCACTCAATTTGCCCGGCGCCTGCAATAGAGGCATTCATGCGGCCGCTGATTTTCTTTAGGGATATGTCGCCGGAGCCTGCGATGCGAAGGGTTGGATTTCCGGCGGTTTTGGCGGTAATCTCCCCCGCGCCGTTGATCGTGGCGTGCAGATTTTGACCGAGACTGTCTGCGCAAACTTCGCCCGAACCGTTGATTTGAATATTGGACGACCCAAGGACGTCCTTGACTTTGATTTCGCTGCTGCCGTTGATGCGAACCTCCAGCGACTCAAAGCAGGTTGCTCTGACGTCGCCCGAGCCGTTGACGGAAATGTGACCTTCGTCAAACGGAGGCTGAATCTCTACGTCACTGCTGCCGCCGATGGCAATCTGCAAGCGGCGCCCGACGGTGTCGCCCGTATAGACGGTCAGCGTGTTTGGGAGGTGGGAGGAATCCCTGCCGTCGTTGGATTTGACGGCAACGGTCAGCTCGTCCCCTTCCTGCTTTGTTTCGATCAAAGAAATAAAGCGCTCCGTGCCCTCGGCGTGAATGCGGTATTCGCCCGATTTGCCCGGCAGGACGTTGACCTGCACGTGCGGCGCGTAGGAAATATTCAGATTCAGACTTTGGAAAGGGGAAAAAGCTCCGTCAAGCGTAGTGCTTCGCTCTCCCGCCTTCTGGGAAAGCGGCCAATCGACCACGAGAAAGCGCACCTCTCCCGGACCGCGGTTGACAGCGGTCCGTTCCGAAAGATCGGCTTCACTGCCGTCGGAAAAACGGATGAGGTGTCCTTCGAGTGCGTCCACCGCTTTGTTGGAATAACAGCCGACGGTTCCGTCCTGCCCTGCCAGACTCATGCCTAGGTACTGCGCGGGAAGCTTAATGGTGTCCCCCTCTTGCGATGCGGGAGTTTCTCCAAACAATTCTCCAATGCTCATGCCCAGCGTTTCTGCGATGGCAGGGAACAAGGTCACGTCGGGCAGTCCCGCGCCCGTTTCCCATTTGGAGATGGCTTGCGGTGTGATGGCGAGGCGTGAGGCAAGCTCGTCTTGCGTCATGCGGCGGGCGCGTCTGGCGGCCGCGATCCTCTCGCCCAGCTGTTCCATGGAATATTTGCTCATATCGTTCTCCTTTTTGCATCGGGTGTGGTAGTGGCTTTATTATACTTGATTTTTCATCGTTTGACAATAACCGCGCAGTTGTTTCGGATCAAAAATTTTTCCGCTCCCATGTATCGGTCCAACCAAAAAAACAACGCGGCGTTGATATAACATAACTCAACGCAGCGTTGTCTTTTGAATGAAAATTTATTCCTCTCCGCCCTCGTATCCCGGCAAAATGCCGTCCAGGCGGTTGTTCCAGGGACGAAGACGCCCGGCTTCCATTTTGAACACGCGGTCGGCGCGGGCGGCGATGGACAGGTCGTGGGTGACCATGACCAGGGCGCATCCCAGCTCTTCTCGCGTCTGCAAGAGCAGCTGAAGCACCTCGTCGGCGTTGGCACGGTCCAGGTTTCCCGTCGGCTCGTCGGCAAACAGGATCTGGGGGCGGTTGATCAGCGCGCGAGCGATGGCCACTCTCTGTTGCTGTCCGCCCGACAATTCGCTTGGCAGGTGGTGCAGACGGTCGGCAATATCCAAGGCGGATACCAAGTGCTTCAGGTGTTGCTCGTAGGAGATCTCCTCACGGTCGCACATCAGGGTGGGCAGGATGATATTCTCCAGGGCGGTCAACTGGGGAATGAGGTGATGGCTCTGGAAGATCATGCCAAGGAAATTGCCTCGGAATTCACCCAATTCATCGGCCGTCATATCCTCTAATTTGTAGCCTCGCACCAAAATACTGCCTGAGTTGGGGCGGTCCAGCCCGGCGCACAGGTGGAGCAGGGTACTTTTACCCGAACCCGACGTGCCAACGATGGCGACGAACTCCCCCGCGAACACCTGCAGATTGGCGCGATTGACGGCGGTTACGACCTCATCGTACTGATGATACTGACGGATGACGTCGGTGGTTTGCAGCATCACCTTGCGCCCTTCCACGGTGGGAGCAAGATCGGCGGTACGATCCTCAATGGATTTTTGCATCATGCGGCGTGCCTTTTCGGCAGCTCTGTCTTTTTTGGGATACATAGCATAGCTCCTTTCGTCGGTTGGGTCATTGTCCTGCCATCAGGGAGGTGGCGCGGTCGCGGTTTCGGATGCGGAAGGAAAGACCTGAGGCAAGGGGTGGGATCAGGGCGCATAAAAGCGACACACCGCCCGCGAGCAGGAGAGCTTCCCACGGGACACCGGCATCCAGCACCACCGCATCCATAAAGCCCAGGGCGGGCAGATAGCGATTGAACAGCGAGAAGACGAGACGGTGTCCGATCAGCATGGCGGGCAGGCAAAGGGCGAGGAACAAAAGTGCCTCGGCGCAGCCCGACATAAGAGACGAGCGGAGCAGTTGCCCTGACGTCGCGCCCAGCGCCCGCAGCATTTGCCATTCGCTCTCGCGCTTTTTGTAAAACACCAGCTGAGAGAAAACGGATATCAGGGGCATCATGATCAAAAATCCGGCGGCCAGCAGCTTCATCCGTCCTTCCATGTTGGACAGCGATGCCAGATAACGGTCGAAAAAGACGTCGTGGTCGGTGACGCTACAGCTGTAATAGTCGAAGCCTGCGGCGTACACAGCCTTCGACACCTGCTCCCAGGTGGCAAAATCGGCATCGCTTTGCAGATAAACGTCGGTCGAATAGCGGATGGGAGTCTCGGCAGTCAAGGCCTCGTACTGCCCGAAATTGACACCGAACAACAGCTTGGCATCCGGGGTGACGTCGCAAATCACAGCACCGACGGTGAACTCTTCGTAAGCAAAGGTACCGCTTTCCAGCTGGAACTGAAGGGTTCGCATATCATCGACAACGATACCCTCCACCTCGGCATCCACTGCCGAGACGGCAACAAGGATCTTGTCGCCCACCGAAAAATCAAACATGGCGGTGCTGTTGACGGATTCGCTGATGAGAATGGTGTGATCGTCCGAAAGGACAGAGTAGGGATCGCCCTCGACGTTGGGATACCGGGTCAGCAGAGCCCGGATCGCGGCCTCGTCCAATGCGGTGTAAGAATACGCGTTGGTGGCGGCGTGATAGCCCTGTGCGGCGGCACCGCCGTCGTAATAAACGCTGACAGAGGAGTGCGCGGCGTTGCGATCGGTCAGTAGCATATGTCCGCACACGGCGGTGGCATCGTACGCCAGAGCCTCGGGCAAGCACAGGGAGATGCCAGGAACGTCCGAAAGACGGTCAGCCAGCGCGGCGGTGTTTTCGTTGAGCGTCTCGGCGTCAACCACGGAGGGATGGAAGGTCAGGGTAAAATCGGGGGCGGGGGAGGGATGTCTTTGCTCGTAGATATTGGCGATGGTCAAGGCGGCGACGAACAGCACGGGCAGAAGCACGGTGGGAATGAGCAACCATGCAAAATAGCGGCGGTAGCGCCACAGACTGAGCAATTCAAAATCGCGGGGGAAGGCGGCTCCGAAAATGCGGCGGGAGCGGCGGGGAGACACCACGTGGTTGCTGTTATCACGCGCCCGCAACAGCTCCACCGGTGTCTTTTTTGACAGACGACGCATGGGGAGCTTGACGGCGGTGAGAATGGTCAAGGCGACAAACAGGGCAACCATGAAGGGAACGATGGGGGCCGTGGCAGGGAACACGCCCCGCGTGGCGTACAAAAGGACGGTCAGACCGCCGCCCAAAAGCAGGGCGGGGACGAAGGCGAGCGCCGCCAAAACGGCCAATTCGCCGCAGCTTTTGCGATACAAACGGCGATAGCCGGCGCCGCAGGTCATGCAGATGGCGTAGTCGAAGGTGTCACGGTCCAGGCGCATACGGTACAACTGGATCAGCCAGAAAACGGATAGACCAAACACGACGAGCGTGGCAAGAGTAACGAAGACGAGAATGTCGGGCAGATATTCCGTTTTGTAGTCGTACAGAGGGGAGTATCCCACCTCTAATCCCTCGATCCCGTGGCGGTAGAGAAAGTTCTCGGCTGCGATACGGCGGGTGATCCCCTTCAGGGTTATGTAGGCGTTATAACTGCCGTCCGACATCTTCTCGTAGCGGATGGCAGAATAGGCGGCAGATTTGAGGACGGCTGCCGGCTCGGTGCCGCAATCATTATAGAGCTGAACGTATTGGGGCTGTGTCATGCCGCGGTATTCCAACTCGTAATCGTAGGTCTCGGTCACCGTTCTTCGTACGGTGGCAAGATCGGTCGCCGCCGACATAAACAGAACGGTGTACAGTGTTTGGACGATAAGAAGCGCTAACAGAAAGGCGATATGTGACGAAAGGTTATGGAGCAGAGTGTCAAAAGCACCGCGTTTGGCTTTTCTTGCGGTTTCTTTTTGGGGGACGTCGCGTTGGGGCATACCTTACCTCCTTGTCGTTTACCGTATATAACACGATCACTGCATCCATTATAACACGACTTGTGTACCATTGCAATATTTTTTTGTGAACCGAGGGACTCTTTTGCCCCGCGATTTGCATCAAATGCGGCACAGACTTTCAATTCTCGCTCTTCATAAGGGGGGAAACCAGCTTGGGAGAAAAGAGAATGTGAACAGTTTGTAACCTTTTTGAAAGATACTTGAAAAAAAGCGCAGATTGTAGTATTATATAAACTGGGGAACGATTGGGGCATTTTTGCCTCGACGTGACAATCGAAATCTTAAATTTTACATAATAAAGAGAGGAAAACACCATGACCAAGAATCAGTACGTTCTTTCCTGGATCGAAGAGATGTCTGCGATGACGCAGCCCGATCAGATCGTTTGGATCGACGGCTCCGAGGAACAGGCAGAGGCCCTTCGCGCCGAGGCTTGCTCGACGGGCGAAATGATCAAGCTCAATCAGGAAAAGCTGCCCGGTTGCTATCTGCACCGCACTGCTGTCAACGACGTAGCTCGCGTTGAAGGCAGAACCTTCATCTGCACCTCCAAGAAAGAGGACGCAGGTAATATCAACAACTGGATGGATCCTGCCGAGTGCAAGGAGAAGCTGTCCAAGCTGTATCGCGGCTCCATGAAGGGCCGTACCATGTACGTCATTCCTTACTCCATGTCCGTCGTTGGCTCTCCCTTCGCTAAGTACGGCATCGAGCTGACCGACTCTATCTACGTCGTTCTGAACATGCTCATCATGACCCGCGTTGGTACCGACGTTCTGGAAGCTCTGGGCGACAGCGCTGACTACATCAAGGGTCTGCACGCTCGCGCTGATATCGACGAGGAGAACCGTTACATCGTTCACTTCCCCGAAGAGAACACCATCTGGTCGGTCAACTCCGGCTACGGCGGAAACGTTCTGCTGGGTAAGAAGTGCTTCGCTCTGCGTATCGCTTCCTATCTGGGCCGCAAAGAGGGCTGGATGGCTGAGCATATGCTTATTTTGGGCGTTGAGTTCCCGAACGGTGAGACCAAGTACATCACGGCCGCTTTCCCTTCCGCTTGCGGTAAGACCAACCTGGCAATGCTGATTCCTCCCGAAGTATATGCAAAGCAGGGTTACAAGGTATGGTGTGTCGGTGACGATATTGCTTGGCTGCGTGTCGGTGAGGACGGCAGACTTTGGGCCGTCAACCCCGAGAACGGCTTCTTTGGCGTTGCTCCCGGTACGAACCTCAACTCCAACCCCAACGCTCTGTACACGACCATGAAGAATACCATCTTCACCAACGTCGTTCACAACACGGCTGAGAACACCGTTTGGTGGGAAGGTCTGGACAAGAATCCTCCCCAGCCCGGTAACGCAATCGACTGGAAGGGCAATCCTTGGGACTGCACCAAGTACGACAAGAAGGATAAGTCCACCTGCGGCGCACATCCCAACTCCCGCTTCACTGCAATGGCAACCAACTGCCCCTGCATCTCCAGCGAGTTTGCGAACCCCGCCGGCGTTCCCGTCTCTGCTATCGTCTTCGGCGGCCGCAGAGCAAGGACCGCTCCCCTGGTATATCAGTCCACCTCTTGGCAGAACGGTGCCTTCGTCGGTTCCATCATGGCGTCTGAGACGACCGCTGCGGCAGCTGGTGCTGTCGGTGTCGTTCGCCGCGACCCCATGGCAATGCGTCCCTTCGTTGGCTACGACATGGGTGACTACTGGGCACACTGGCTCGCTATGGGTACCCGCATTCCCAATCCTCCCAAGATCTTCCACGTTAACTGGTTCCGTACCGATGACGAGGGCAACTTCATCTGGCCCGGCTTCGGTGACAACATGCGCGTCCTGATGTGGATCCTGGCTCGTTGCGAGGGTAAGGTAGATGCAGATATCACGCCCATCGGTTATGTTCCCAAGGCAGAGGGTATCAACATTGAGGGCCTGTCCGACGTGACCATTGATACGATCCGTGAGCTGTTGACGGTTGACAATGCGTCTTGGCTGGAAGATATCAAGAATATCAAGGACTTCTACGCACAGGTAGGCGAGAGAGTTCCTCAGGCTATGTACGACGAGCTTGCAGCACTGGAAGCAAGACTGTCGAAGTAAGAGAAAATATTTCGAGGCGAGTTTCAAACGAAACTCGCCTCGGTTTTTGTTTGGGATTGATTTTTAAACGACTTCGTGTACGGGCTCGCACAGCTTCGCGCGCTCGCAAAAAGCAAATGGCCCGTTCTTTGCCGCGCGGCAAAGAATGAACACGAAAATCGGAACAGATCAGCGCGCGGCACAGCCGCGCAGTATGATCGTCAAAAGAAGAAGGTATGAAAAATCCAGCTAAACAAAACCCCCGCCGTGGCGATCAAACCGCCACGGCGGGGTGCTTTTCGTTAAATATCCGCGTCTTTGATATACATATTACCGTACTTGGCAATAAACTCCTTACGTGCCGGCAGATTGTTGCCCAGCAGCGTGTCGAAAATCTCCTCCGTTGCTTTTTCGTCGGCGGGAGAAACCAGCACCAAGCGTCGCGTCGCGGGGTTCATGGTGGTTTCAGACATCATGGTCGCTGTGTTCTCACCCAGACCCTTGGAGCGCTGAAGCGTATACTTTTTGCCCTCCAGCTTTTTGACGATCTGAGCTCGCTCAAACTCGTCGTATGCGAAATATGTCTTATCCTTGCAGGTGATTTCAAACAGAGGTGTTTCGGCAATGTAGATCTTCTTTTCCTTGATCAGCGTGGGAAGCAGACGGTAGAATAGCGTCAGCAGCAGAGTGCGGATCTGGAAGCCGTCCTCATCCGCATCGGTACAGATGATGATCTTGGACCAACGCAACGCCGACAGATCAAAGGCAACCATGTCCGTTTTGACCTTTTTGTGGCCCGTCAGCTCGACACCGCAGCCGATGACGCGCAATAGGTCGGTAATGATCTCGCTCTTGAAGATCTGCTCATAGTCAGCTTTCATACAGTTGAGCGTCTTACCGCGCACGGGAATGACGGCCTGGAACTCGGAATCGCGGCCCAGCTTGACCGAGGTCAATGCCGAGTCACCCTCTACGATGTACAACTCGCGCACGTTGGGATCCTTGGAACGGCAGTTGACGAACTTTTCGACACGGTTGGTCACGTCAATGGTGCCGCTGAGCTTCTTTTTGATGTTGATACGAGCGCTCTCGGCTTCTTCGCGGCTGCGCTTGTTGACCAGTACCTGCGCCGCAAATACGTCGGCGGCGGTGGGGTTTTCAATAAAGTAGATCTCAAGCTGCTTTTTGAGGAAGTCGGTCATGGCCTCGTAGATAAACGAGTTGTTGATGGCCTTTTTGGTCTGGTTCTCGTAAGAGGTCAACGTCGAGAAGGAGTTGATGACCAGCGCCAGACAATCCGAGACGTCCTGGAAGGTGATCTTGGATTCGTTCTTGTTGTATTTGCCCGCGGTCTTGAGATAGCGGTCAAGCGCATAGACGAAGGCGACCTTGACGGCGCGGTCGGGCGAGCCGCCGTGCTCCAAAAAGCTTGAGTTGTGGTAGTATTCCAGCATTTTGACGGTGTTGGATACGCAGAAGGTAAAGTCGGCCTTGAGGCGGTAGGTGGGTTTGTCCTCGCGGTCGCGGCCTTGCGTCTCCAGATGCCATTGCACGGGAGCGGTCAGGGCGGCCGAGCCTACCTGCTCGGTAATATAGTCGGAAATGCCGTTTTGATACAGATAGGAGGACTCCTCAAAGGTGCCGTCCTCTTTTTCAATGCGCAATTCAAACCGCACGCCGGGGTTGACGATGGACTGGCGGCGCATGGTCTCAATGAAAAACTCGTGGGGAATGGCGATGTCGGTGAATACGTCCAGGTCGGGCAGCCAGTGCTGGACCGTACCCGTCCGCTTTTCGCTTGTCTTGAGCTTGCGGGTGGTCAGGTTGCCCTTGACCTCGCCCTTTTCAAAGTGAATGGAATATTCGTTGGTGCCGTCGTAAGAATAGACGTGCATAAATTGCGAAGAATACTGTGTTGCGCAAGCACCCAGACCGTTCAGACCGAGCGAATACTCGTAGGCACCGCCTTCGTTGTTGTTGTCATACTTACCGCCGGCGTACAATTCACAGTAAATAAGATCCCAGTTCCAGCGTCCCTCGGCCTTGTTGTAGCCCAACGGCACACCGCGGCCGTGGTCGTCGACCGTGATGGGATGATCCTTCCATGCCGTGACGGCAATGACGTCGCCGTTGCCCTCACGCGCCTCGTCCACCGAGTTGGACAGGATCTCGAAGAAAGCGTGCTCGCAGCCCTCCAGACCGTCCGAACCGAAAATAACGGCGGGACGCTTGCGGACACGATCGGCACCCTTGAGGGATTTGATACTGCTGTTATCGTATTTCGCGTTGTCTGCCGCTTCGGGGGCAGGTGGCGGGGTGACGATGCTGAGCTGTTCGATATCGTTTTCCGTTTTCTTTTTTGCCATAATATCCTCTGTATATAATGTAAATTGATTTCAAAAATTAAAGCACGTCGCGGGCGTAGACCAGATGAGTCCGGATGCGGTCGGTTGCGGATTCGTCAATCTCAAAGATGCGGGCGCAACGGGAGTGGTCGGCCTCGGTGCCGCGGAAGCCGATGGCACCGTCAAAGCACAGCTTGACGCCGCAATAATCGGCGGCGAAATTATCCTCATGCATATGACCGCTGACGATGGTGCGAACGTCGCCGCGTTGCAGAACGGTCGCAAAAAGGCCCGAATTGAGCGATCCCGAAAACAGCGTCTCGGGCATTTCCCCCTCAAGAGAGGTGCGCTCGGGATTTTTCATGCAGATGCCGAACTCCAATATAGGAGCGTGCATGAGCATCAGGGCGTTCACGGGAGAGCCGTTGTAGGCTTCCAATGCCTCGGAGGTATCGTAGTACCAACGGAGCTGATTGAAGCGGATAAAGTCCCAGTGACTGGTGCCGTAGGGCAGGTTGGGTGCCTGATGGGCGTAGCGCAGATTGAGATTGTCGCGCAGTGTTTGACCGTCGGACAAATTGTGCGTGTCTAGTCCCCAAACGGCAAAGGCGATTTTTTCTCCGCTTGACGAGCGGATGGGCAAAAGGAAGTTGGACACGCCGTCGATGCCGGAGCCGGTGTGGTTGGATACACAGTTGGGGTAGGACTCAAACACCGACTGCATGAGCCTGCGATCCATGAGCATGTCATGGTCGTGGTTGCCGTATACGTGTGCCCACGGGATGCTTCGTTGCTCCATGGGAGAAGTGAATATATCCAGAAATTCACGCAGCTGTTCGACCGTCGCCTCGGGTACCTCGTTCCAGATGTCGCCGCCGAGAAGGACCAGATCGGGCTGCTCTTTCTCGATCACGCGGTGCATGGCGGCCAGGGTGTTGGGGTGAAAGTCGGCCGTTTGATGCAGGTCGGAAAAGCAGCAGATCTTAAAGCTGCCGTCCAAGCGGAATTGGAGATTCTTTTTGGGGGTGATATAAGGTTTTAACAAGTCGGGTGTGGACATGGTGGCACCTCGGGGGGATGTTTTTTGTTTGGCTGGGTTTTTTACAACTTCGTAGCCGGACGATCATAACGCGGGTTCTTAATTCAGTGCTTGCAGGGGTTTTCAGTTACCCGCTCCCGAAGAATTTTGCAAGCAAAATTCTTCCCATAGAAATACAAGTTTCACATCGCGCTGATCTGTTCAGCTTTTGGGATGTTCATTCTTTGCCGCTTGATGGAAAGCCAACACGAGCGGCAGATATGCCAAAGCAAAAAGTTTGGCGGGTTTCTTAAGGGCATTAAGCCCTTAAGCTGATTTTCTTTCGTCCTTTCTTTGTTCAGTGACAAAGAAAGGACATAAAAGCCGGTACAGCGCGGCGCGAAGCTGTACGCGCGTCAAGTAGCGGAGTTGCAGAGAGTTCAGCAATACTATTACTTTATCTTCTGCTGCTTACACCAAATCTTCATAATCAATTTATGCGGCAAGAACTTAACCAGCGCCACCTGCAAGCGCGGGTACTTGCCGTGAATGGACACGTCCTTGCCCTTTTTCATGTCGCGAATGGCCTGTTTAACGACACCCGAGGCCTCGTACATATGGCTGTAATAAGAAATGGTATCGTCCGTTTTGGCACGATCGAAAAATTCGGTTTTGACCCAGTAGGGACAAACGGCCATAACGCGAATGCCGCGCGATTTCCATTCGACGTTCAATGCGCGCGAGAAGGACAGGACGAACGCCTTGGTCGCGGCGTAGACGTTGATGCAAGGCACGGGCTGGAAGGAGGACAGCGAGCCGAGCTGGTAGACGCGGCTGCCCGACGACAGATAGGGGAGAGTCGTGTGTGTCATGGCCATCAGTGCGCGAGCGTTGAGATCGATCATGTCGCACTGAGCGTCCAGCGAAATATCGGCAAAAGCATGGAAATGACCAAAGCCCGCCGCATTGACCAGCACCGCTACCTCGGGCTTGTGCTCCTCAAGCAGTGCCTTGTACTCGTCGATGCTCTCGCGCTTGCCAAGATCCAAGGGGATGGCGCGCACCTTGGCGCGGACGGAGGCTTGCAGCTCTTCCAATCGATCACGGCGACGGGCGATGAGCCACAGCTCGTCGAACTGCTCGTCTTTGTCCAGCTGGGTGACAAACTCGCGTCCCATACCCGAGGACGCACCGGTAATGACGGCGATTTTCATGGTTTGATACTCCTTTGGTAAGTGAAAAATCAATCAAAGCTATAAAAAGCGGGAAGTCCTCCTACGTAGTCGGGGGTGGCCTCGCCCACGATCAGCGGGGCGAGATAGTGACAGCACTCGTCGGTGACGTTGTTGGCCTCGGCATTGATAAACTCATCGGGCACGCGGCGCACCTGATTGGCGATGGCCGCGACGGGCGAGTGACAGATGTAGGATGTGTAGGGATCGTTGGACGCACGGTTGATGGTCATCATGACTTCGCTCACACCCGCGTCGGCCGCCTTGACGGCGGTCTTACCGGTGCGGAGCGATTCCTCAATATCCACGGCAGAGAGCAGATGAGCGCCGCAACGCTGGGGAAGATTCAGCTCAACCGAGCGCACCTTACAGCCGATCTGATCCTTGATGGCAAATTCGAGTGCCTTGCCCGCGCCTGCCAGGGCGCTGTGGCCGAACACGTCGGTGGCCTGTCCTCCGCTCTGTACCGATGCACCAACGGGCGTTCCGTCGGCAAATCGAATGCCCTCGGATACGGCAATGACGACGTTGGGATGGCGGGCGAGAGCCGCGCGGACGTCATCCATAAAGCCCTCGAGCGAGAAAGGACGCTCGGGGAGATATACGTAATCGGGAGCAAGACCGTTTACCACGCGGCCGATGGCGGACGAGGCGGTCAGCCAGCCGGCGTCACGTCCCATGATCTCCACGATGGTGACGGCGGGGATGGTGTACACGGCGCAGTCCTGCAGGATCTCCTGCATGGTGGTGGCAACAAACTTGGCCGCCGAGCCAAAGCCGGGGGTATGATCGGTGCCCTCCAGATCGTTGTCGATGGTCTTGGGAACGCCAATGACGTTTAAGGGATAGCCGACACGGCGGGTATAAGCAGACAGCTTGGCAACGGTATCCATCGAGTCATTGCCGCCGATGTAGAAGAAGGTATCAATGTTATTTTTCTTGAAAATATCCAATAGCTTTTGGTAAAAGGGCTCGTTTTCCGGCTTGTTCGGGTCGGGCAGCTTGCGGCGGCAAGAGCCGAGAGCGGCGGCGGGGGTGTGCGTCAGCAACTTGAGCGCGTCCTCGTCGGGTGTTTGGCCGTCCTCAAGGGTAAACCGATCGGTCAGATCGACCATTCTCTCTTCAAGACAACCCTCAATGCCGTTTCTCATGCCAAACAGACGATGCTCGGGGGCATGATCCAACATTCCCCGAATGACACCGCAAAGGGTGGCGTTGATGGCGGCGGTGGGGCCTCCCGATTGACCTACGATAGCGTTTGCTTTGATGGTTCCCATAACGAAAATCCTTTCCGAAAGTAGTCATAAATATACATTATAATTATAACACGCCGCCCCTTTTTTGTCAAGCATGGCAAGGGCGGGCAAAAGAAAATTTTATGAAATTGCGAATGCGGGATGGTTGACAAGGCTATAAATATTTGTTATAATGCTATCAAAGTGTGGCACTATACCCGTTTGAGACTTCCTTTTTGACACGGTGCTGCGCCGAAAATCTGTTTTCAGAGAGGAAAATATTATGAAAAACAACGTTTTTCGTCTGGTAGCTCTCCTTTTGGCGGTGGTTATGTGCTTCAGCCTTTTGATCGCCTGCAGTGATCCCCAGACACCCGATGACAAGCCCGATCAGCCCGATGAACAACCCGACGAGGGATCCAAGTGCGATGGCAATCACGTCGATGCCGATAACGACGAAAAGTGCGACGCCTGCGGCACGAAGGTAGAGCCCGGCGAACAGAAGCCCGACTGCAACGGCGATCACACCGACGCCGACAAGGACGGAAAGTGCGATGCTTGCGACGCGGATGTAAAGCCCGAGAAGCAGTACGTAGAGCACTCCGTTCCCGAAGGAAAGAACTTTGCTTCCGATCCCAAGAACATCGTCAACGTCCTGCACTACACGGATGGCGTCCACGAGTATTATAACCCCTGGGACGAGATTTGCCCCTCCACCGGTATGGAGGTCAGCCCCGGCGACTACGTCGGTGATATGATCTTTGACCGTACTGCTTGGCTGGAAGAGAATTACGGCATCGTTATGGGGTGCGTTTATGTCTCTCAAGGTACCAACTTTGTCAACGCGGTTCGTGCCGAGATCGAGACCGGTGCCCGTGACTATCAGATGGTCGACTATTTCGCTTTCGGTGCACAGAAGATCATGGGTCAGGAGTACTTCCTGAATATGACAGATATCGAGTACATCGATTTTGAAGATCCTTGGTGGGTCGACAGTGCCATCGAGGAGTTCAGCTTGGGTGACTACGTTGAGTTCGGCGCGTCCGATATGCTGCTGCTGGATAAGGGTGCTACGACTCTGGTCTACTACAACATCGGCATGGCGGATGACCTTGGCATTTGCGACCTGTACGACATGGTAAGAGATATGGAGTGGACGCTGGATGAGCTGGTTGCGTGCGCAGAGCTGGCCCTGAAGGACAACGGCGACGACATTTGGGACCACAACGATATTTACGGTGTCTCCAACGGTGACGACCCCGTTCACAACCTGTACATCGCTTCCGGTAACAAGTTCATCAAGAAGGACGCCTTCGGTGAGTTCTATTACAGCTATTGCACGGACGAAGGAACTGCCGACGTTATGATCGACATTCTGGAGAAGGTCATGTACGCCGACTGGTTCTGGAATAGCTGGATCAAGAGAGATTTGGGTGGGGACAACCAGCCCAAGTTCGATGCAGGCCAGGCGCTGTTCACCTTCGCTAAGGCAAAGAACTGTCTGACCCTGCGTGACATGGAGGCAGACTACGGTATTCTGCCCATGCCTATGTATGATCTGGATCAGGAACAGTATTACAGCCAGGTTTCCAACTACCACGATTCGCTGTTTGCGATTCCTATCAGTGCGACCGGCAACACCGAGATCATCGGTGCCGCCATCGAGCTGCTCAGCCACTATTCCTACTACAACATCTACGACAGCTTCTTTGAGATCATCATTCAGAACCGCGGTTCCCGCGATGCGGAGTCCAAGGAAATGCTGGATATCATCTTTGATACCCGTACCTACGATATGGGTCTGTTGTATGCCCCCGTCGGTGTTTCCGATAGAGTTCTGCGTTACACCAGTACCGGTGAGACCGGTGTCGTTTCCTTCTGGGAAGGCTTCAGCTCCCAGCTGGAGGCCGCCATCGAGGACCTCAACGAGCTGATGCACACCTATAACGACTAATAATACAGCAAAAAAGAACCTCCGCCGCGGCGGAGGTTCTTTTTTGTTGAGATTTATGCCCAAGCAGCATTTCGTAAAAAGCCTTGCTGTTGAGGGATCGACGGACAAAAGAAATTTTCTCGATTTGTACCTCTTGGGTGATTGACAAAGCTATAAATATTTGTTATAATGCTATTAAGGTGTGGCACTATACCTGTTTGGGATTTTTCTGTTGACATGGTGCTGTGCCGCAAATCTATTTTCAGAGAGGAAAAGAATATGAAAAACAACGTTTTTCGTCTGTTGGCTCTCCTTTTGGCGTTGGTTATGTGCTTTGGTCTGATCGCCTGCTCCAATCCCGACGAGCTTGACAACGATCCCGACAAGGAAGCCTCCGGCGACAAGCCCGGTGACAAGGACCCGGACGATAAGGAGCCCGATGACAAGCCTCCCGTTGACGATCCCACCTGCGACGGCAATCACGTCGATGCGGATGGTGACGGCAAGTGCGACAACTGCGATGCTGAAGTGGAGCCCGAGAAGCAGTACGTAGAGCACTCCGTTCCCGAAGGAAAGAACTTTGCAGCCGATCCCAAGAACATTGTTAACGTCCTGCACTACACGACGGGCGACCACGAGGCCTACAACCCTTGGGATGAGATCTGCCCCTCCACCGGTATGGAGGTCAGCCCCGGCGACTACGTCGGTGATATGATCTTTGACCGTACCGCTTGGTTGGAAGAGAACTACGGCATCATCATGGGTTGTGAGTACATTCCCCACGGTACCGAGTTTATCGATGCTGTCCGCGCGGAGATCCAGACCGGTGCTCGCGACTATCAGATGGTCGACTATTTTGCATTCGGTGCACAGAAGGTCATGGGTCAGGAGTACTTCCTGAACATGGCGGATATCGAGTACATCGATTTCGAGGATCCTTGGTGGATCGACAGTGCCATCGAGGAGTTCAGCTTGGGCGATTACGTTGAGTTCGGCGCATCCGATATGCTGCTGCTGGATAAGGGTGCTACCACGCTGATCTACTACAACATCGGCATGGCTGACGACCTGGGTATCGACAACCTGTACGATATGGTACGAAACAAGGAGTGGACGCTGGACGCACTGGTTGAGTGCGCAGAGCTGGCCCTGAAGGACAACGGTGACGACGTTTGGGACCACAACGATATTTACGGTGTCTCCAACGGTGACGACCCCGTTCACAACCTGTACATCGCTTCCGGTAATAAGTTCATCAAGAAGGACGCCTTTGGTGAGTTCTATTACAGCTATTGCACGGACGAAGGAACTGCTGACGTTATGATCGACATTCTGGAGAAGGTCATGTACGCCGACTGGTTCTGGAACAGCTGGATCAAGAGAGATCTGGGCAAGGAAAACCAGCCCAAGTTCGATGCAGGCCAGGCACTGTTCAGCTTTAACAAGGCCAAGAGCTGCCTGACCCTGCGTGACATGGAGGCAGACTACGGTATTCTGCCCATGCCTATGTATGATCTTGAGCAGGAACAGTATTACAGCCAGGTTTCCAACTACCACGATTCGCTGTTTGCGGTTCCCATGAGTGCGACCGGCAACACCGAGATCATCGGTGCCGCCATCGAGCTGCTCAGCCACTATTCCTACTACAACATCTACGACAATTTCTTTGAGATCATCATTCAGAACCGCGGTTCTCGCGATGCGGAGTCCAAGGAAATGCTGGATATCATCTTTGATACCCGTACCTACGATATGGGTCTGTTGTATGACCCCGTCGGTGTTTCCGATAGAGTCCTGCGCTACACCAATACCGGTGAGACCGGTGTCGTTTCCTTCTGGGAAGGCTTCAGCTCCCAGCTGGAGGCCGCCATCGAGGACCTCAACGAGCTGATGTACAGATACAACGACAAATAACACAGCAAAAAAGAACCTCCACTGCGGTGGAGGTTCTTTTTTTGTTTATGATTGCGCGCCGAGCAGCTTCTGCTTTTCAAATTGCATTTTGTACAATTCGTAGTAGCGGCCCTTTTGCTCCAGCAGCGAGGCGTGGTTGCCTTGCTCGATGATCACGCCGTGGGACAGCACGATAATATTGTCGGCGTGCTGAATGGTGGACAGGCGGTGGGCGACCATAAGCATGGTGCCGATGTTCATCATCTTTTCAAGCGAATCCTGAATGAGCAGCTCGGTCTCGGTGTCGATGTTGGCCGTTGCCTCGTCAAGGATCATGACCGCCGGCTTATGCACAATGGTACGGGCGAAGGACAACAGCTGACGCTGACCGGCCGAGAAGTTGTTGCCGCGGTCGCGGACGGGCTCGTCCAGGCCGTCCGCCAGCTTGTCGATGAAGTGGTCGGCGTTGACGTAGCGGCAGGCTTGCATGACGGCCTCATCGTCCACGCCCTCCAAGCCCAGAAGGATATTGGAGCGGATGGTGCCCGAGAACAGGAACACGTCCTGCAGCATCTGACCGAAATGGCGGCGGAGGGAGGAGATCTTGATGCTCTTGATGTCGCGGCCGTCGATCAAAATCTGGCCCTTCTGAATGTCGTAGTTGCGGCAGAGTAGCGACAGGATGGTGGTCTTACCCGAGCCGGTCGAGCCGACGAAGGCAACGATGTCTCCGGCGTTCACCTTGAAGGAAACACCCTTGAGCACCCACTCATCCGGCTTGTAGGCAAACCAAACGTCGCGGAATTCGATATTGCCCTCCATGGTTTCCAGTTCGACCGCGTCCTCCTCGTCGGTGACCTCGGGGACCATGTCGAAAATGGTGAAGATCTTCTCGGCCGAAGCAAAGGCAGATTGCATCCAGTTGAATTGCTCGGCGAGGTTCTGAATGGGATTGAAGAATTTGTTGATGAAGGAATAGAAGGAAACGACGACACCGCTGGTGATGGCCTGACCAAGGAAGGTGACGTCCTTGATATAGCCGCGGCCCGACAGGTACAACAGGCACAAGACCGAGCTGACGTACAGCATATAAACGAGGGGACGGAAGATACTGAAGACGAACATTTCGCCCATCTTGGATTTGCCCAGGCGTGCGTTCTTTTGATCGAACTCGTTCTTTTTCCATTCCTCGCGATTGAAGGCCTGGATGATCTTCATGCCCGACAGGTTTTCGGACAGGAAGGTGTTGATGTCCGTCGTCGCGTCCTTGGTTCGGCGATAGGCTTTACGCGAGAACTTGCGGAAGACGACGGTGAACAGGACGATAAAGGGAACGAAGCACAGCACCATCAGCGTGAGCATATAGTTGAGACACAGCATGGCGATCAGAACACCCACGATGATGAAGCAGTTTTTGATGAGGTTGACGATGAGGTTGGTGAACATCATCGAAATGGCTCCCGTGTCGTTGGTCACGCGGGTGACCAGCTTGCCGACGGGAATGGCGTGCAGCTGATTGTGCGAGAGCGATTCGATATGGACGAACAGATCCTCGCGGATACGGGAGATGATCTTCTGGCCCGTCTTTTGAAGCACGATGGCTTGGATGTAGGTACTGATCAGAGAGACGATCAGGATGCCGGCGTAGACAATGACCAATCCCAGAAGATCGGACATGGCAAAATCCTCTTTGATCATCTCAACGATATTACCCATCAAAATGGGGGCAACGATATCGTAGGAGATGGAGAACAGCATGACGCAAAGCACCAAAACGAAGCTCTTCCAGTAGGGCTTGGCGTAGACCAGAAGGCGGCGGGTGATCTCCCCGTCCTTCATGTTGCGGTCAAAACCAATGGCCTCCTTTTGCTTGCGGATGGTCATGTAAGCAATGATAAATACCGTGGACAGCGCACCAAGCACGCCGCCGACCAAAAGCAGAGGGAAAAACTCATGCATGAGCGCTCACCTCCTTTGCTTGATGTGCGGTGCTCTGCTCGTCGTCCAGACGCTGCAGCTCGACCATGGTGCGGTATTCGGGACAGCCGGCAAACAGCTGCTCGTGAGTACCGACCGCCATCAAGCGTCCGTCGTCCAAAAAGACGATCTTGTCCATGGATTCGATGGTGGAGATGCGGTGGGCGATGAGAATGGTGGTCTTACCTGCCCGCTCGCGGCGCAGGTTTTCAAGAATGACCTTTTCGGTCTTGACGTCGACTGCCGAAACGGCATCGTCCAGAATGAGAAGTCCGGCATCCTTGAGCAGGGCGCGGGCGATGGAGATGCGCTGCTTCTGACCGCCCGAGACGGTCACGCCGCGCTCGCCCAGCATGGTGTCATAGCCGTCGGCAAACTCGGAAATGTTATCGTGGATATCGGCCAATCGAGCGGCGTTTTCTACCGTCGCGGCATCGGCCTCGCCGCAAGCAAAGGCGATGTTGTGAGCGATGGTGTCACTGAACAGGAAGTTATCCTGCGGCACGTAGGCGGCGTATTGACGCACGGTGCGGATGGGCATGGTGTTGACGTCCCGACCGTCCATGAACAGGGTTGCGTCGGGGACGTTGTAGGTGCGGAGCAAGAGATCGACCAGCGTCGTCTTACCGGCGCCGGTTTTACCGATGATACCCACCTGCTCGCCTGCGTTGATGGTAAAGGAAATATCTTTCAAGGCGTCGTATTCAGCACCGGGGTGGCGGAAGGTCAGGTTGCGGAATTCGATCGCACCCGTCAGAGTCTGGGGCTCGGTCACGTTTTCGCGGTCGCGGACGTCGGGCTCGGATTCGAGCAACTCGCCGATGCGCTTGAGCGAGGCTTTGCCGCGGGAGTGCATTTCGATGAGCTGGGAGACGGCCATGATGGGCCAGATGATAGCGGTAAAGTAGCCGATGAACTCGACCAGCTGTCCGGCATCGAAGTCACCCTTGAAAACGAGATAGCCGCCGTAGCCCAAAATGACACAGACGACAGACTCGACAAACAGCGTGACGAAGATATGGAGCAGCGTGGAGGCCTTGGTGAAATCCACGTTGGTCTCTTCGTTGTTCTTGTTGAGCTTGCGGAAGGACAACAACTCGATCGTTTCCTTGACAAATGCCTTGACGACGGCAATGCCCGAGAAGGACTCTTGCGAAAAATCGGACAGAGAAGAGAAGGCGGCCTGGCGGCTGTCCCACTTCTTTTCCAGATAGTGATCGAGAATGGCGCCGATGCCCAGCAGCAACGCCATGGGGATCATGGAGAGCAGTGTGAGCAGGGGATCCATTTTGTACATTTCCACGATGGCCATCGCGCCGAGAAAAACAGCGTCGCAGAACATCATGATGCCCCAGCCGAAGCAGTCCTGCACCGTTTCCAGATCGTTGGTGAACAGGGCCATCAGGTTACCGACCTTGTTGACCTGATAGTATTGCTGGGAAAGATCCTTGCAGTGATCGAACATTCTGCCTCTCAGGTGCGTCTCCATGCGAATGGCGGCGGTGCGGAAACAGACGCGCCACAAGAAACGTCCTACGATCAGACACAGAATAACCATGATCATGGGCAGGCAGACCTTGTCCAACAGATAATCCATGTCGAACGGAACGGTCACGCCGTCCACTTCGGCGGTTCCGTAGGTCAGACCGTTGACAACGGCACGGTACAACTTGGGCAGGATCAATTGCATATAGTCCACCATCAAAAGCGCGGCCAATCCAAACAGAATGGAGGGCAGGTAGCGCAGATAATAGCGGTTGATATGTTTGCCGAACAGCAAGTGCAATCACCTCGATTTCTACAAAATTAAAAGATCATATCATTATAACACATATTCATGCTAAAATCAAGCAAGCGAGAAGATAAATTTTCCGGCGGCAGTATAAATTTAAGACAAGCGGGCAGACCGGTGAGGTCTGCCCGCGAATGTTAATCAACGTAGTAAATTTCAATTTGGCTCAATCCCGTGCCCCAACCGGTGCTTGTGTCGGCGTTGGCAAAGCGGAGATAGAGATAGTCGCTGTCGGGAGCGTACTTTTGGGCCGCTGCGCCGAGGGTGGTTTGGTTCGAGGCGCCTTCGATACGGTTGCCGTGAACAGCGGCATAATCCTGAATGGTCGTCCAATTTTTGCCGTCCTTGGACACCTGAACGAAATAGTTCTGGCACACCGTCGCAACGACAACGGCATCCTTGTACTTGGAAAGATCAAAGCGGTAGATGATCTCATTGGACAGGTCGGTGTATTTCAGATCTGCCGAGGCTGCCGAGGAATCCTTGACGATGAAGGGCTTGTCGTCCTTGCTTGACGAGTTGATGCTCAAGGTCACCTTTTGGCGATCGGGATACATGGCACCGTAATCTATACCCACGGGCTCGAAGCCTTGCGGCACGTCATCCTGGCCCGGAGCGGGCAGAGTGACGGGAGGCTCGTTTTCGTAGCGCTGATAGGTGATGGTCAGCGACTTAATGGTGCCGCCCCAGCCGTCGTAGGTGTTGCAGTCGGCAATGCGGATGTACAGCACGTCGGGGTTGCCCGCCGCGTTTGCCGAAATGGAGACGATGGTGTTGTTGCCTCCGCCTTGCAGCGTTCCCGCATACCCTTCCGTCTTGGAGTAGTCGGCTAAAACAGTCCACTTTTTGTTGTCGGTGGAATAGGAAACGAGGTAGTTTTGAAGCACCTCCATGGAGATGGTGGCGTTGCGGAACATGGTCAAGTCGATCTTGTAGACGATGCGGTTGATACCGTCGGCGTAGCGGAAGTTTTCGTTGGCACCGCCCGTGTTGCGAAACAGCAGCGCGGCATCCAGATTTTCGTTGTTCGTTTTGATCTTCAGCTCCTCCATAACGAAGGTGGGGGAGTCTTGCACAAACTCATCGCCCCACTCGACCGTAACGGTCGCGCCGTCTACCGAGCCTTGGATCTGAACGAGCAGGGAATCGGTGTCGCCGTCCCAATGGGAAATGACGTTGAGATCGGAGCCGTCCGCACTCTTGGCAGTGATGCTCTGCGGGTACCATCCGTCGGCGCAGGCAAGACGGGAGGAAATGACGGTGCCGTTGGGACCGGAGATGCAGAACACGGTTTTGTTCGCCTCTTCGATGGGGGCGTAAGCGTGGGCGCCGCCGCTGTAAAGCAGGCGGGGAACGGACAGATCCGTCCCGGAGATATCGCACAGCAGAGCGTCGGCGCGGGCGTCGAGCACGATGTGATCGATGATGGGCAGGGTGGGATCAAAAAGGTTGATGAAGGATCCGACCAGCACGCCTCCGTCGGCAAAAGAGTGTGCCGCAACGATGCGGCCTCGTTTGGTCCAGGTCAGCGTCGTCGGAGCATATTCGTACATCGTGTAATAGTTGCAGGCGTAGGCGACCAGGTCCTGCATGGCGTCAGTACCGCCTGCCTGCTGGGAGAACATGGCCGAGGGGAGTCCTACGGCGATCAGCGTGCCGTCGCCGGTTGCCTGGCATATGCCGACGTTGTGGACCTTGCCGTCCGCACCGACTGCCGTGAACAAAGGCTCGGCGTCAGCTCCTTCGAAGGCGGCGTAGTAGTTGTTGTATTTGGAAGAGAGTGACAGCTGTGTCAGGGCATTCTTCTCATCCTCCCAGGTGATGCGGGTTCCATTGGTGAAATGCGGCGCGGTGACACTTACATCGAGATCGAGCTTCTCAAACAGAGCCATCAAGGGAGAGCCCCAAGGAGCCAACCATTCGCCCGCCGAGGTCTCGAAATCGTCGTGACCGCCGACGTACAAGGCGATACCTCCCGCCTTGATCCAGTCGGCAATGGCGTCCACCACCGTCTCGGACAACGGCTTTTGGCAATCCCAGGAGAGAAGCAAAAGCGTCACGTCCTTCAAATCTTTGGCTGAGGTGATATTTTCCATGGACTGCACCCGAACGGGAATACCGTCGCTGACGAGGGGAAGCGTCACGCCGTAGTAACCGTCCTTGGAGGACAGCGACCAATTGCCGGACTGCCAGGACAGTGAATCGGACAACAGGTAGGTGATGCCGGGGGTACCGGCACTTGTGGTGATGGCCTTACCGCTCATTTCGTTGAGGGCCTCAAAGCAGGAAAGCTGCAGCGTTCGATAGTCGGGAGAGACTGCCACAAAGCCGCGGGAGGGCCAGACCGATGCTTCAAAGCGGTGAATTTCGGGCTGCATCAAGGCAGATACCAGCGTTGCGCGGTATTTGGGGAAGCAGACGTCCTCCGTCCAATCGGGAGAGTCCGACATGGTATCGGTGATAGCGAACAGATCCAGATCGCCCGATGCACCTGCGTACGAGGCGTAACCGAGATAGGCATTTTCGTATTCGAGCGTTTGCATCTGGCCATCCACAAGCAGTCCCACGCTGGCGGTATTGCTCCAGGTCTGACCGATCACACCGTCGATCTTGCCTGTGGCAAGATAAGAGTTGAGCCCCGCCGTGATCGCGATGCTGGTGTAGCTGGCTGTCGAATGGCTGGCGACGTACAATTTGGTGTTGGGCGAAAGCTCGTGCATACGGTCAGCGATCTCGGACAGCAGGCGATCAAACAGATAGACCTTGAGGCGCATGGTCTTGAGCATGGCTTCGGGAGAGGCCGTCTGAGGCTGCCAGGCTTCACCGTAGTAGTCTTCCCATTCCTGCTTGAAACCGTCCGAATAACCCGAGGCGTACCACATCTCGGGCTCTTCAAAGGTGATGGAATCGACGGGATATTTCTCCAGAATATGCTTCACCATTTGCCAGATATATTCGGTCCAACCCGCAGTGGGAACCATGTAATACACCTTGTCGCTGGTCGAGTGGGTGATGTATTTTCCGTTGGCATCCGTTTGGATGTCACCTAAATTTTCGGGACTTTGAGCGACGTAGTCATGCGAGTCGCGGTTGATAGGCATCATGATATTGATGCTGTAAAAATCCTCGGCGGCGTACCAGGAGGGAATGACGCTGTCAAGCTGCGAGGGGACGGAAACGTAGGCCATGACCGCCTCGGTGTTGATGCGTTGGCTGTCCTGATAGCGGGAGGAGGTCTGGAAGGTGGTGACCGTTCCGTTTACACCCAGCGAGTCGTAGTGCGTCATGTACTGGTTGACGACTTCGGAAAGACCGTCGGGAACGCCTGCAGTGCTTGCTTCGGGCTGAAGAAGGGTGCCCTCGGTGATGGAATATTCCCGCAAAGTGACGCTCGTTTGTCCATCGGCGCGGCTTGCATGAGGATTGTAGCGGCCGCTCTGGGCGGGGGGATCGCCGGGGCCATCGGGACGGTCGGGGGGATTGTCCGGAGGATTATCGGGTGGAAGATCTTCGGGGGGCGTATCGTCGACAGGCGGGTCGCCGGCCGGCGGCGTGGGCTTTGAACAGGCCCCAAAGGAGAACAGCATTGTCATAGATAAAGTAAGAAGTAAAATGCGGCGGAAAAGTACATGGTGTTTTCTCGTCATGGCGGGGGACTTCCTTTCTTGACAAATTGACGCCCGATGCGTCGTCTTGGTATTATGATACCATAGCAAAAAAGGAGAGTCAACAATTTTCAAAGGGTAATGTTGCACAAAGTTTATGATGAATGAATGATTGGGGAATCCGACTGCCGCTTCGCGGCATCGGCGGAGTCTGCCTGTGGTGAACTTGCGGGATATGGATAGTAGAACTTTGGCAAGCTCCGCGAGCTCAAAAAGAATATCTCGCGGGCGGAACACCCGCGCCTCGCTTTGCGAGGACGATATTCTTTCGACGGGGTTTTCATCCCGAAAGATAACAACAAAAGGCAAAGCACACGCTGTGTGATCTGCCTTTTGCTGGTGACCCATCGGGGAATCAGAACCTTGTTTTGCGCTCTTACAACTTCAAAATTGTAGCAATAACAAGCGCAAAACGAGCAAATCCTGCGGATTTGCGAGGCTTCGTTCCATTCAAGGAATCTTCAAAACAAAAACAACCTGCTGTGTAGCAGGTTGTTTTTGTTTTGGTGACCCATCGGGGAATCGAACCCCGGACACCTTGATTAAAAGTCAAGTGCTCTACCGCCTGAGCTAATGGGTCAAATCGGTTTTAACTTGGATAGTATATCACAAAAGTTTTGGCTTGTCAAGGAGTTTTGGAAAAAAGATGAAAAATCCTTGGTTGCGCGTATTTTCAAGATAGTTTTTGCCTTACGACGGGAGTTTATGCAAAATAAGAAAAGAGCTACCCCGTCGCCACAATACGGGGAACGGGGTAGCCGGGTTTGATTGGGTTATTCGGATCGGAGTGCGATGACGGGATCCTTGCGGGAGGCGATACGGGCAGGAACCAGGCCTGCGATGAAGGTCAACACCATACTGATGATGACCAGCGCGATGGCGCCGCCCAGCGGCAGGACTGCCGTGATGCTGTCAATTCCCGTGGCCGCACGGAGGATGAGCGTGATGGGGATGCAGACGAGGGCGGTAAAGCCGATACCGATCGCACCTGCTGCAAAGCCGACGATAAGTGTTTCGGCATTGAACACCCGCGAGATATCCCGCTTGGATGCGCCGATGGCGCGCAGAATACCGATCTCCTTGATACGTTCCAGCACCGAGATATAGGTGATGATGCCGATCATGATGGAGGAAACGACCAGAGAAATGGAAACGAAGGCGATCAACACGTAGGAAATGGCGTCGACAATAATGGTTACCGAGGACATCATGTTACCTACGATATCGGTGTACTGCAGCTGGTCTTCTTTCTTTACGGAGCCGTTATACTCCGCGATGAAATCTTCCAAGTATGCCTTGGCGTCAAAGTCAACCGCGTAGAAATTGATGGAGGCGGGATCGCCTTTGACGGAGTCACCCAACAGCGACAGGTTGGAATCGTAGGTCGCGTCGGTCTGGGGCGCGAGATCGTACAGCGTATCCTGCAAGGTGGTGAACTGCTCGTCGTCCATCATGCGAAGCAGGGTGGGGAAGTTGGTATCATCGACGGACATGAGCAACAGCTGCTCGTTCATAAAGTCGTAGATGCTTGCCATGGCTTCCTCGCCGCACATGGCCTGCAAGCCCTTGATATCCATGGGAACCTGTTCGGACTTGGGAATACCGCCGATGGCCACCATGATCTGCTCCAGGGACAAGGCGGGCAACAGCGTGACCAAGTTGTCGGGGGTGATTTCGACACCGGGCATCATCTTCGAAAGTGCCATGGTGAGAATGCTCAACGACATGGTATTGGCGGGATTTGCCTTGGCAATGTCCAACATCTGGGAGATCAGAGCGGTCAATTGCTCGTTGTTCATCATGGCGGCAAAGCCCATAAAGCTATCGGCATTCACAGGCGGGTTTGCCACAAACATATCGTGGATCTGCTCGGTCATAAAGGCATACAGCGCATCCAGCGTTTTTCTGTCGATGGTGCGGATGAGCTCATCAATGTTTTCCTTGGTGTAAACGGTGCGCTCGAATTTGAGGCCGGTCAGCACGTTGTATTCGGGAGCCGCCTTTTGTTGAGCGATGATCTCGCTCTGTTCATTTTGCTCCAGAATCAGATCGGTCAGCGCCTTGGTGTAGCCGATGGCACCTGTGATGGAGGTAGCAGCAACGCCCTTCTTGGGACGCACGATGCCGGCGATCTTGAGCTCCATGCCGTTCTCGGTGACGAATTTTTCCTGGTCATAGTGGAGGGCATCCTCGCGCAGATCCTCCCAAACGGGATAGGTCACACCGTCGACCGTATAGGTCATGCCATCCTTTTTGGCAAAGAAATCGGAGGTGTTGACCAGGCGGAAGGTCATGTTAAGGAAATCGTCGTAGGTGTAAGGATCCATGGGCGTGGTGTCGAGCGTTTTGTTCTCGAGCAGATCCTTCATGATATCCTCCAACTCACTCTGATCCAGTACGCCCAGCATATACAGCGTCATTTTGCTGATTTGGTTGTTGCTGCTGATGACCAGAACGACCTCGTCCGCCTCTGTGGGCCAGTCACCTGCGACGACCTCGTACTGCTGATCCAAAAGGGTCTGATTGTTGATCATTTCGGACAGGATGCCCATGCCGCCCATGGGAGAAGCGGACATCAGCTCGGTCATGCCGGCAAAGGCATCACCCATGTTGTCAAAGATCTCGGTGGGATTGACCTGCGTTTTTCCGTCCGAGGTGAAGACCTGCAGATCGAAATCGTAGGTGTACTGAATGTCGTTGATATAGGGGCGGAGCTCATCCATGTGGGCGTCGAGATAGCTCTTGAAATCGGCCAGGTTGTTCTTGACGGTGGCATTCATGGCCGCCATCATGTTGCCCAGCGAATCGTCCACGTGGATCATACCTGAATTGGAATAGTCATGCGAATCATCCACGGCCGTCATAGCACCCAGCATGGCCGAGAAGTCCTGCGTTTCACGTTGGATGGTCAAGGGATAGGTGGACAGCGTGTCTTCTTGCACGGTGGCGATGAACAGATTGACGCCGTTGGACAGAGCAAGAATGAGCGCGATACCGATGATACCGATACTGCCCGCAAAAGAGGTCAGGAAGGTGCGTCCCTTTTTGGTCATCAGGTTCTGGAAGGAAAGCGACAGAGCGGTGAAGAAGGACATGGAACGCTTGCCCTTGCCGCTGCCGTCGTCGTGCTTTTTGGCCTTCTTTTTGGCGTTTGCACGCTGTTCTGCCAGCTTGGCACGATAAGCCGCGGCGTCTTCTTCGGCTTCCTTTTCCTCGTAAGGATTGGAGTCGCCCGTAACCTTGCCGTCCACCAGCTTGACGATGCGATTGGCGTAGGTATCGGCCAATTCGGGGTTGTGGGTAACCATAATAATGAGCTTATCCTTGGAGATCTCGCGCAAAATATCCATGATCTGAACGCTGGTCACGGTGTCAAGCGCACCTGTCGGCTCGTCGGCCAAGAGGATATCGGGATCGTTAACGAGGGCGCGGGCAATAGCTACGCGCTGCATTTGTCCTCCCGACATCTGATTGGGCTTTTTGTGGATCTGGTCGCCAAGGCCTACTTTTTCGAGTGCTTCCTTGGCACGGCGTCGGCGTTCGGTTCGGGAAACGCCCGACAGCGTCAGGGCCAATTCTACGTTGGCAAGAACGCTTTGGTGAGGGATGAGATTATAGCTCTGAAAGACAAAACCGATGGAGTGATTGCGGTAGGTGTCCCAATCGGCGGCCTTGTATTCCTTGGTGGAACGGCCGTTGATGATGAGGTCACCGCTGCTGTAGCGGTCAAGACCGCCGAGGATGTTGAGCAACGTCGTCTTGCCGCAACCCGACGGGCCGAGAACGGCCACGAATTCGCTGTCGCGGAAGGCAAGATCCACACCGCGCAGGGCAGGGACGCTCTCTGCTCCGCCGACGTCGTAGGATTTGACAATGCCTTTTAATTGCAGCATAATATGACTCCTTTCAAAAAATAGGAGCGCAAAATCGTGTTTTGCGCATTCGGTAATTTATGATAGTGCTATTATAAGGAAGTATTTGCCCACTGTCAAGAAAAATGCCGCATCGTTTAAAAAAAGTTTTCATTCGTGTCATGAAGTCACGGATTTTTACGTTGGTGAAGATATAAAAAGGAGACGTCTGTCGAATCAGACGTCTCCTTTTGGCACCCCCCAGCGAGAATCAGAACCGCGCCCTCGCCTGCGTCGAGGGCAACAAATCGCGTTTTATAAAGCAAGACTCGTTCTGCTTGCGAGCGATTTGCGGTGAGTTTGATGTGACCCGCTGAAAATGCAAAACCGACACCTCCGCCAGTGCGGAAATGTCGGTTTTGGCACCCCCAGCGAGAATCGAACTCACAACTAACCCTTAGGAGGGGCTTGTTATATCCATTTAACTATGAGGGCGTGCGGGCGCGGGTGCGCCCGATATTTTATTGTTGGTCGGCGGTCGCTTGCGCGGCCTTTTTTGCTTTTCTGTCCTTGATGAGCCAGGGCAGGTAAGACAGGAAAAAGAGCAGGGTAACGGCGGCGGCCATGACGACCAAGCGAAGAACGAAATTGGGAGGCAGGATATCCAGAATGGAGGGGGTATCCTCGGGCTTGGCCATGAACAGGTAGTTGGCACCGGGGCCGATGATGCGGTTTGCTGCAAAGGCCACTACGGCAAGCACGGTCAGAAGGGAATATGATTTGATGGCCGATTTGACGGTCGGACGTATTTTATGTACGAAGATCATGTAGAACACGGCAACGTAGCCCAGCGTATGCTCAAACCAAAACTGATAATAGCGGAAGCGGGTGGGGCCGGTATAGCTGATGACGGTAGGGGTGATCAAGGCAAAGATGGAGCCCGAAAACAGCCAGAAATACACGATGTCAAACAACGACTGCGATTTGGAGACTACCATATAGCTTCCGAACACGATGGCCCAACCGCACACGGTGATGGGCAAGTGGTCTGTGGGGTTCGGACCCAGCTCGGGAATGCCGACCAGTCGCCAATAATACGACATCTCAGATATGATCATAGCAAAAGCCAACGCCATTCGGACGCTTTTTTCGTGTTTCCAGTCGCGCAGTATGTTGCGATAACGATAAATGAGCAGAATGACGGCAACAGTCAGCAAAATAGGCAGAATGTGGGCAAGAGAGAAGTTGCGGAATTCCACCGTTTCGCCTTGGCCGAAGAAGTAATGTAAAAAGTTTTTCATGCGCAGTCTCCTTGCTTATATTACGGAATCTATCGAACAATAAAATCATTATACCACATTCAGTGCGCGAAAACAAGATGAAAAATCCAAATTATTTCGATAAAAATTTCAAAAAACGCTTGACACGGGGGTGGGTTTGTGCTACAATATACTGCCGCATAATGTCGGGCCAAGCGTTTTGGGCAACCAAAATCCCCGTCCTTAGCGAGACTTTTGTGAAAGAGAGGTGCTTTTCGTGTTTGCAATTATCGAAACCGGCGGAAAGCAGTACAAGGTAATCGAGCAGGACATTATCTTTGTCGAAAAGCTCAATGTCAACGAAGGAGACGAGATCGTTTTCGATCAGGTCGTTGCTCTGTCGAGCGATGACGGCTTCAAGGTTGGTACTCCTGTTGTCGCAGGTGCCAAGGTTACTGCCCAGGTTCTCAAGCAGGGTAAGAACAAGAAGATCTACATTCTGAAGTACAAGTCCAAGAAGAACGAGAAGAAGAAGATCGGTCACCGTCAGCCCTACACCAAGGTGCAGATCACCAAGATCGAGGCGTAAGTCCTCCGTTCGCACATGACGAAAATTGTGTTTTTCCACAGCGAGGGTCATTTTTATGGCTTCGAGGAGCAGGGGCACACCGGGTTCGGTGAGTCCGGAGAAGACATTCTTTGCTCCGCCATCAGTGCCATGACCATGCTGATCATCAACACCGTGTTGGTTTCCTATGCCACCGATTTGGATTACAATATCGATGAGGAAACGACCAACATTTCGGTGCGCTGCCGCGCGGCACTGCCCGACTTCGAGGAGGACGAGCGTAAGAGCTACGCCATCTCGGGGCTGTTCCACGGCTACTATCAGCAGATCAAGGACCTGACCGAAGAATACTATCAGTATCTTGAGGTCGAATTGGTTGAGAAGTCCTTTGACGAATGACCGCGTCCACCATGCGCCCCCCGGCGCAAACCATTAACATTGGGAGGTAAGAATGATGTTGAAGCTCAGTTTACAGTTCTTTGCTCACAAAAAAGGTGTCGGTTCTACCAAGAACGGCCGTGAGAGCGAATCTAAGCGCCTTGGCGTAAAGAAGTCTGACGGTCAGAAGGTTATCGCCGGCAATATCATCATCAGACAGAGAGGCACCGCAGTTCACCCCGGCAAGAATGTCGGTATCGGTTCTGACGATACTCTGTTCGCTCTGATCGACGGTAAGGTCAAGTTTGAGCAAAAGGCAAAGGGCAAGAAGCAGGTCAGCGTTTACGCTGAATAATCTGCCCGAACAGAATGAGGATGCAAACGGTTGCATCCTCTTTTGTTTTTTGTGCGTCGGTCCGTTGACAGCGCGATCTGAAAATGATATAATAAATCGAATATACCATGCGTTAAGGAGAGGGGGCACACCGATGAAACGAGTGATATTTGCGTTGGCAACGGCGGTTGTGTGCAGTCTTCTCCTTTTTTGCGCCTGTCGCAAGGAGAACTCGTCCTTTCCTGCGGATACGGATCTTGCGCCTATCGATCTTCGCGTGGCTTTGAACGGCGAGCGGCCGACGGCCGAGGACTTTCTTTCGGACGAAGCGCGTACCCGCTGTCAGCAGGAGGGTGTGACGGTTGCATTTGCAGACATCCCCGATTTTGAAACGGTAGGAACGCATAAGGTGACGCTTCTTTTACGCGACAGTGAAGGAAATGAGAGAGAATTGCCGACGCGCATGGTGGTCGTAGAGGATACGACGCCCCCTGCCTTGATCGGCGTTGGAGAGATTTCCGCCCGGGTGGGCGAGGGATTGATCTTGCGTGCCGGCGTAAGTGCAACGGACGATTGCTTCGGAGAGGTGGAATGGACGGTTGACTCCTCGGCGGTGGATACGAGCCGCGCGGGGATTTATTCTGCGACGTATCGCGCGGTCGATGCCGTCGGCAACGTGACCGAACGGACGGTCTACGTGCATATTTACGAGCAAGAAATCACAGAACAGATGTTGTGGGACAAGCTCGATTCCGTATTGGAGGGATTGGTCGATAAGAATGCCGCCATCGAGCAAAAGTGTCGTGCCATTCACGCCTATGTGCAGTCAACGATCGGCTATTTTCCCATTTCGGACAAGACCGATCCTTTGCGTGCGGCTTATGACGCTTTGTTTGTCAAAGGAAAAGGGGATTGCTATTCCTATTTTTCGGCTGCCATGATGATGCTCCGCCGATGCGGTATTGAATATTTGGAGATCGAGCGGACACATACGGAGGGTGAGGAGACTCACTTTTGGTTGATGGTCAACCTTGCGCCCAAAGGAAAGGACGCACGTTGGTATCACTTTGATCCGACGTTGGTCGAGGGGGGCGGCGCGGCAGGCAAGGGATGCCTGTTTACCGACACTCAACTGGATGAATACAACGCCGTCGATCCCGGCTTTTACGATTACGAAAGAAACGATTATCCGCCCACCGCGACGGATATCATCACTCAATAAGGAGGACGCCATGCGCATCAAAAACGTACTGCAATATTTGGAACGAACCGCATTGCGTCTGCCCGATAAGATTGCCTTTTCGGACGGCGAAGGGGGACAAGCGCTGACCTTCCTTGAACTTTGGGATGCCGCCCGGCGCATCGGTTGCGGACTTTTAGAGCAGCATTTGAGCGGCGCACGGATAGCACTTCTAATGGATCGTCACCCCGCCGCCATCGCCGCCATGTTGGGAATTTTGTACGCGGGGGCGGTGTACGTTCCTCTCGATGCAACCATGCCCAAGGATCGTATATCCCGCGTTTTGTCCAGCGGTCAAGCGGCGGCCATCGTGTGCGACGATAAAAACCGCAAAGCCGCGGAAGAATACGGCCTGCCGATATGGCAAGCGGACATACTTGCCAAGTCTTGCGTGAACGAACAAGCCTTGGCTGCCGTCCGTGCCCGTCAGATCGATACCGATGCTGCGTATATCATCTTTACCTCGGGCTCGACCGGAGAGCCTAAGGGCGTGGTGGGCTGTCACCGTGCCGTGATCGACTATGCTCAGGCGCTCATCCCCGCTCTTTCGCTGGATGAGGAGGCGATTTTCGGATGTCAATCGCCGCTGTATTTCGACGCGCCCCTCAAGGAGATCCTGGGGACGCTGGTGCTGGGCGCGACCACCTACCTGATCCCCCGCACGCTGTTTTCTTTCCCCGTTTTGCTGCTCGATTATTTGAACAAGCATAAGATAAATACCGTTTGCTGGGTGTCGTCGGCACTGTCAAACGTCTCGTCGCTGGGCGGATTGGACGCCTGCCCGCCCACCACGCTTTGCCGCGTGGTATTCGGCAGCGAAGCGTTGCCCATGCGGCATTATCTGGCGTGGCGCAATGCCTTGCCGGAGGCAGATTTTTACCAGCTGTACGGTCCGACCGAGGCAACGGGAATGTCTTGCGTGTGGCGGGCGGATCGGGAGCTTGCATCGCAGGAGCGTATTCCCATTGGAGCACCGCTGGACAACACCGACCTGATTTTGCTGAGCGACTCGGGCGAGCGCATTTTGCCCTCGGTGGCGTGCGAGAGCGAGGTGGGCGAAATCTATCTGCGGGGCAGCTGTCTGACGCTGGGTTATGACCATAGCGACGAGCAAACATTTTGCGCGTTCGTACAAAATCCTCTGCACAATGCGTATCCCGAGACGGTCTATCGCACGGGAGATCTGGCCCGCTACAACGCGCGCGAGGAGCTGATATTTCTCGGCCGCCGCGACGGTCAGATCAAGCGCATGGGCCACCGCATCGAAACGGCGGAGATTGAGTTTTGTGCAGGCACTTGCGATGGCGTGGACGGAGCGATATGCCTTTTGACGAGGAAGGACGATCTCGTCTTATACTATACCGGCGCGGCCTGTGAAAATGAAGTACTGGAGACTTTGCGCTCCCGCCTGCCGCGGTATTATCTGCCCTCACGAGTGAAAAAGCTTGCGGCTTTTCCAAGGACGGACAACGGAAAGATTGACCGCCGGGCGCTGACGGAGGAATGATCATGGAACAAAAAATCATGGAAATATTGCAGCAACTGCACCCCGAAATGGATATTTCGGCGGATGTTTGCCTGGTGGACGACGGGGTTCTGGACTCGTTGGACATCGTTACGCTTGTGACCGAGCTCAATGCGGCGTTTGATATTGCCATTCCGGCGGTGGAGATTCTGCCGACGAATTTCAATTCGGTCGGGGCACTTGTCGCAATGATTGAGCGGCTGGAGGATGTGTGAGGGAGAATCGGCACGGTCCTTTTGAAATTTTACTGAAATAATCGGAAAGGAGAGCGGTTGTGTCGCTGTCAATATCGTTTGTATTGTTTCTTGCGGTCATGATACCGCTCTATTTTCTCCTGCCTCGCCGTTGGCAGTGGCAGACCTTGTTGGTGGGGAGCTTGGTGTTTTACAGCTTCTCCGGTTGGCAAAATTTACTTGTCCTGACGGTCTTGGCAGTCGTAACGTATCTGTTTGGCCGCCTGCTGGGGCGTTCGGTTGAGCGGCAAACGCAAACGCTGGCTGCCCGTCGTGCCGATGGCTCGTGGGACAAGGCAACGCGCAAAGAGTACCGTGACCGTTGCGTGATCCGTCGCAAGTGGCTGCTGGCCGCGGGAATCGCCCTGGCCCTTTCTTTGCTTGCCGGTTTCAAATACGAAAGCTTTTTTGTTCGCACCTTCCATATTCCGGCGGGTACCTCCCACCTCGGCCCCATGCTCCCGGTGCCGCTCGGCATCTCCTATGTCACGCTCAGCGCCATCAGCTACATGACCGACGTGGCCAGAGGACAGCTGGAGTGTGAAAAAAAGCCCGCCAAGCTTGCGCTGTACATATTCTATTTTCCCCAGATGTGGCAAGGCCCCATCCATCGCTATGGCGAGCTTGCGCCGAGACTTTTTGCGCCCCACGCATTTGACTTGCAACGGGCCCTTCGGGGCGGGCTGCGCGCGCTTGGGGGCGGAGTCAAGAAGGTGGTCGTTGCCAATACGGTGGGTGTGGCTGTTTTGACGATCAAGGAAACGCCCTCGGATCTGGGCGGCACCTGGACGTGGCTGATGATTCTTTTGTACAGCATACAGATCTACGCCGATTTTACGGGCGGCATGGACATCGCTCTAGGTGTCTCCCACGCCCTCGGGATCGATCTGTACGAAAACTTCGACCGTCCCTTCGCCGCCTGCTCCGTCGCCGATTATTGGCGGCGCTGGCACAGATCCATGGGCCGCTTTTTCACCGATTACGTGTTTTATCCGCTGTCGACCAGCCGAGCCGCCGCCAAAATGGCAAGGCTGTTCCGCCGTCTGCCCTTGTGGTGGGCGACGCTGACCACATGGGTACTGACGGGCCTTTGGCATGGCGCAGGCTGGAATTTTGTCCTTTGGGGGCTTTGCAACGGACTGTTTATTCTGCTGTCGCAGGAATTGCGCCCTTTGCGCCGACGCTTGAAAGAAAAATTCCCTCGCATTTGTGCGTCGCGCCTTGGGACATGGCTCTGCTGTGCAGGCACGCTGTGGACCGTCGGCCTTTTCCGCACGTTGGATATGTATCCCGATGCGGGTGTACCTTTGGCTCTTTGGTGGCGGGCATTCACGCCTGCGGCATTCGCTCGCTTGTTTGACCTCTCGCTCTGGTCGTCGTTGGGCCTCTCGCTTGCCGAGTGGGTGCTGATCGGTCTGGGCGTCGTTGTCATGTGGCTGGTAGGACGTGCGACGCCGCGCGTCGGAGATGCCGATGCCGTATCCCCCGCTGACCGCCTGCTGCGCAAGCCCTTGCTGTTTGCCGTCGTTTGCGCTTTGATGGTGGTTTGTATTGCCGTATTCGGACATTACGGCATGGGTTATAACGCTATGGACTTTATTTACGGACAATTCTGATGCGTCGCCGCGAGCGATAACTGATTTTTTACGAAAGGAGAACGGGCAATGAAAAAGAAAAAATGGATATGGGCCGCGCTTGTTTTTGTTATCCTGACGGGCGGTTTGTTGACCTTGGCGCAGGCGTTGCTCGTTCCGCACGACAAGTCTGCCAATCCCGAAGCGTTTTTGCTGCAGGACTATTTCGATGCCGACGTGGCTATGGACGAGGTCGTGTTTCTCGGCGACTGCGAGGTGTACGAGGCCTTCTCGCCTGTCGCTCTGTGGCAGGAGTACGGTATTACCTCCCGCGTGTGCGGCACGCCGCAGCAGCTCTTGTGGCACAGCTATGCGATTCTGGAGGAAATCCTGGATCGATCCTCCCCGCGCGTGGTGGTGCTGGGCGTGTACGGCCTGATCTACAACAGCCCGCAGAGCGAGGCCTATAACCGCATGGTGTTTGATCATCTTCCGGCATCTCCGACCAAATGGAAGGTGTTGGGTGACGCCATGACCGAGGGGGAGAGCCTTGCTTCGTACGTCTTTCCTCTGTTGCGCTATCACGACCGTTGGTCGGAGCTTACCCGGCGCGACGTGACGACGTTGTTTGAAGCGCAAGAGCCCGCATCGGTGCGGGGATATCGGATGCAGACCGACATTGTGCCGGGCGAAGCTCCCAATCACGAGGGCGCCCTGCCGCCGCGCGAGGATGCCTTTGGGGGCATGGCGCTGGATTATTTCGACCGTATCGTGTCGCTGTGCCGTGATGCGGGAGCGGAACTGGTGCTGGTCAAAGCCCCGACCGACTCCTGGCGTTACCCTTGGCACGACGAATACGAGTCGCAGGTGATCAAGCTTGCGGAAAAATATCAACTGCCGTACTACAATTTTTTGAATGATATCGACTCGATCGGCCTTGACTATGCGACCGACACCTACGATGGAGGACTCCATCTGAACGTGTACGGCGCGGAAAAGCTGTCACACTATTTCGGCAGGATCTTGATGGGAAATTACGAGCTGACCGACGCTCGTGCCGATCGGGATGCGGCCGCAGATTGGACCGAGGATATTGCCCGTTATGAGCAACAAAAAAACGCAAAGGGGGAAGTAAAATGAAGCGAATGATCGCGCTGATCGCCATGGCGCTCGTCTTACTTTGTGCTTGCACACCCCAACCTGCCCCGGCAGAGCCGATGCCCCTTTTTCTGACCTATCGAGGGGTGGACCTGACGGTCGGCATGGCGGCACAGGAGGCGATCGCCGCCCTGGGAAACGACTATACTCTCAAGGAATCCGAGAGCTGCGCGGGCCAGGGGATGGATCGGATGTATACTTACCCCTCGTTGAGCCTGTACGTGTTTGCCCCGACCAACGGCCAAGCAATCGTGTCGTCCGTGTCGTATACCGACGACGGCGTTCGGACGGCGCAGGGACTTTGCATCGGTTGCTCTTCGGCAGACGTGATTTCTGCGATGGGAGAGCCGGATGAGAAAAATGACACTCGCTTACTCTATCGTGGCCAGGGGGCAACCTTGACGTTTGGCCTGCACGGCGGTGTTGTGGTGAATATCGTGCTGACGGGGGAGTAATGGGAAGCTGAATTTTTTCGCTGCTTCTGTGACCGAATTGCACCGAAGAAGTTGCTTGAAATTTAGCATAGCCCCATTCTTTCCCCGCCAAATCCCTTGACAATCAAGAAAAAATATGCTACAATAACTTCAAATGCTATGATGAAGAAGCAAAGTGCCGAAAACTCACAGAGAGCGCGGATTTGGTGAGACCGCGCAGCGGACGACACGGCGTATCCCTTCGGAGCAGGAAGGATCAAATCGCGAGGGGAGAGCCTCCCGCAAAAGTAATCCGCCCCGTCCCCGCCGCGTTAAGGCGTACGGCGCAGTGCGAAAATCGCATTGACGCCTGAGTGGTGTCCCTGACACAAAATGAGTGGTACCGCGGAAGATTCTTCCGTCTCATGGTCGCGTGCGGCTGTGGGGCGTTTTTTGTTTCCCGCCGCGAAAATTTATTCGTCAAAAATCAAAACCAAAGGAGAAAACAAAAAATGGCCAAAGATTACAAAAACACACTGAATATGCCCACAACGTCGTTCGATATGCGGGCCAATCTTCCCATGCGCGAGCCTAAAATGCTGGAGTACTGGAACTCCATCCATCTGTACGATCAAATGCTGGAGAACAATGCGGACAAGCCTTTGTTCGTGTTGCACGACGGCCCTCCCTTTTCCAACGGTAACATCCACATGGGCCACGCCCTGAACAAAACCCTGAAGGATTTCATCAACAAATCCCGCAGCATGATGGGCTATCGCGTCCCCTTCGTTCCCGGCTGGGATAACCACGGCATGCCCATCGAGTCTGCCATCATCAAAAAGAACAAGCTCAACCGCAAGGCAATGAGTATTCCCGAATTCCGCAGTGCCTGTGAAGCATTCGCTCAGGATTTCATCAATATCCAGAAGGAGCAGATGAAGCGTCTGGGTCTGACGGCGGATTGGGAGCATCCCTATACCACTATGGACCCTGCGTTTGAGGCGCGTGAGGTCAAGGTGTTCGGTGAGATGTTCCGCAAGGGCTATATCTACAAGGGCTTGAAGCCCGTTTACTGGTGCCCCAAGGATGAAACGGCACTGGCCGAGGCGGAGATCGAATATAAGACGGATAAGTGTACGTCGATCTACGTTAAGTTCCGCGTCAACGATGACAAGGGCGTGTTGGCTGACGTCTGCGATCTGTCCAAGACCTACTTCATCATCTGGACAACGACCACCTGGACACTGCCCGGCAACCTTGCCATCGCTCTCAATCCCGACGAGAGCTATGCTGTCGTTAAGGCAAACGACGAATATTATGTGATTGCCGAGGCACTGACCGAAAAGACCATGAGCGAGGGTGGCGTCGAGAGCTACGAGATCGTTGCTACTATGCCCGGCCGTGAGCTGGAGTTCATCAAGACGCAGCATCCCTTCCTCGACCGTGAGAGCGTCGTGCTGATGGCCGATTACGTCACCATGGACAGCGGTACCGGCTGTGTTCATACCGCTCCCGGCTTCGGTGCGGACGACTATCAGACCTGCAAGCGCTACGGCATTGATATCATCGTTCCCGTCGACGATCGCGGCTGTCAGACCGAGGACGCAGGCAAATTTGCCGGTCTTTACTATGAAAAATCCAACGAGGCGATCCTGGCTGACCTGAAGGAAACGGGCGCGCTGTTTGCCTCCAAGGAATTTGAGCATGAATATCCTCACTGCTGGAGATGTAAGTCTCCCATCATCTTCCGCACAACTCCCCAGTGATTCTGCTCGGTCGATGCCTTCCGCGCTGATGCGGTCAAGGCCTGCGACGACGTAACCTGGATGCCCGCATGGGGCGGTGAGCGCATGAAGCAGATGCTCGGTGAGCGCGCCGATTGGTGCATCTCGCGTCAGCGTCATTGGGGTCTGCCCATTCCCGTATTCTACTGCGAGGACTGCAAGGAGACCATCTGCACTCCCGAGACCATCAACAAGGTATCCGCGATGTTTGCACAGCACGGCTCCAACTGCTGGTTCTCCATGGATGCCAAGGATCTGTTGCCCGAGGGCTACGTTTGCCCCAAGTGCGGCAAGACCCACTTTGTCAAGGAGCAGAATACGCTGGACGGTTGGTTCGATTCGGGTTCCACCCACTTTGCCGTTCTGCAGGACGAGGGTAACAAGGGTTGGCCCGAGCATCATTGGCCGGCAGACCTGTACCTGGAGGGTGCCGACCAGTATCGCGGTTGGTTCCAGGCATCTTTGCTGACTGCCATCGGTACGGGCGGCGGTACGACCGCTCCCTTCAAGTCCGTTCTCACCCACGGTTGGGTCGTTGACGGCGAAGGCAGAGCCATGCATAAGTCGCTGGGTAACGGCGTCGATCCTCAGGACATGGTCGCCAAGTACGGCGCCGACCTGGTTCGTTTGTGGGTTGCTTCCGCCGACTATCAGGTGGACGTCCGCTGCTCCGATAATATTTTCAAGCAGCTGTCCGAGTCCTACCGTAAGATTCGTAACACCGCCCGCATCATTCTGGCAAACCTGAACGATTTCGATCCCGACCGCGATATGGTCGCTCCCGAAAATATGCAGGAGATCGACCGGTGGCTGCTCTCCCGCATGAACGAGTTTGTCCGTCGCAGCCGCGAAAATTACGATAATTACAGCTTCCACAGCATCTCCCGCGACCTGACCAACTTCTGCACGACCGATCTGTCCAAGCTGTACGTCGATATCACCAAGGACCGCGTCTACACCGAGCGTGCCGATTCGGCCGCCCGCCGCTCCGCACAGAGCGCGATGTATCTGGTGCTGTCTGCGATGGTACGCGTAATGGCGCCTCTGTTGGCCTTTACCGCCGAGGAGATCTGGCAGGCCATGCCCCACGCGGCATCCGATAACAAGGCGAGCGTTTTCTTCAATGATATGCCCGCTTGCGACGAGTCGTTGACCTTCCCCGAGCTGGCAGAGCACTGGGATGCGCTGTTTGATCTGCGCGACGACGTTATGAAGGCACTCGAGCTTGCTCGTGCCGACAAGAAGATCGGTAAGTCGCTGGATGCCAAGCTGACGATCTATACTGAAAATGAAGAGCAGAAGGCTCTGTTGACCTCCTTTGGCGACGATCTGAAGACGGTATTTATCGTCTCGGGCGTCAAGGTTGAGAGCGGCAAGGCGCCCGAAGGTGCCCTGACCGAAACCACCGCCGGCATTGCTGTGCTGGTTGAGGGGGCAGACGGCTGCAAGTGCGACCGTTGCTGGGCTTACTCCACCGAGGGTAAGCAGGACGAGGACGGTTTCCTGTGCGCTCGCTGCCAAGCCATTCTGGAGGGCTGATGCATGAGCGACTTGACACGCAACGATAAAAGCAGGATCGACCGCGGCCGTCCCTGGTATTGGCTGTTGATCTCGCTGGCGGGTGTCTTGCTGGACCAGGTGTCTAAATGGCTGTGTATGGCGTATCTGAAGCCGGTCGGAAGCGTTTATATCATTCCGGGGCTTCTCAAATTGACCTATCTGGAAAATCGGGGAGCTGCCTTTGGCAGCTTCTCCGATCACCGTTGGGTGTTTATGGTGTTTTCCACCGTTGCCATCGTGGGCGTGACGGTCTACCTGATCGCCTTTTCCGAGCGGAACCGTTTGCTCCGCTGGGCGCTGGCCCTTATTATCAGCGGCGGCATTGGCAATATGATCGACCGAGTCTCGCTCGGATACGTCGTTGACATGATCGACTTTTACGGCATCTGGCCCTACATTTTCAACGTGGCCGACAGCTTCGTTTGTGTTGGTGCCGGTCTTGCGGTGTTGTACTGCTTGATCGAGATGCAAAAGGAACTGGAACAGCAAAAAGAAAAAAAGGATGCCGACGCTTGTGGTGAAGACGCACCGCAGGCGGCTGACGAAAAAGGAGAGGACGAGGCATGATCTACCCCGTAGACGCCGCCCATGCGGGTCTTCGCGCTGACGTGTTTGCTGCCGAGGTCGGAGGGGTTTCGCGCTCCGCCGCCGCCCGTTTGATGGAGGAAGGCTGTATTTTGCTCAACGCTCGTCCCGTCACCAAAAACGTCAAGCTTTGCCAGGGCGACGAACTGACGATCGAGCTGCCTGAGCCCGAACCGTGTGAAGCTCTGCCTGAGAATATCCCGTTGGATATCGTTTATGAGGACGATGATATCATCGTGGTAAACAAGCCCGTTGGTATGGTGGTCCATCCCGCCGCGGGCAATCCGAGCGGCACCCTTGTCAATGCGCTGCTGTACCATTGCGGCGATCAACTTTCGGGTGTTGGCGGAGTTATCCGCCCCGGCATCGTTCACCGCATCGATAAGGATACCAGCGGACTGTTGGTCGTTGCCAAAAACGACGCAGCTCACTTGTCTTTGTCGGAGCAGCTCAAAACCCATACGGTCAGCCGCGTATACGAGGCCATCGCGCTGGGCAACCTGAAGACGGATGCGGGGACGGTCAATGCCCCCATCGGACGCCATCCGACCGATCGCAAGAAAATGGCGGTCGTGCGAGGGGAAGGCTTGAACGCCCGCGAGGCGATCACGCATTACACGGTCGTGGAGCGATTTGGTCACATGACGCACCTGCGGTGTGAATTGGAAACGGGACGTACCCATCAGATCCGCGTTCATATGGCAAGCATAGGGCATCCCCTTTTGGGCGACGGCGTGTACGGCGGAGGCAATACCCGCTTTGAAGCCGATCACCGCGCCTGGATCACGGGGCAATGCCTGCACGCTGGAAAACTGCGCCTGATCCATCCGAGGACGGGCGAGGCGATGCAATTTGGAGCACCTATGCCGCCCGAGATGCAAAAAATACTTGATATTTTACGAAGACAAGCACAATAAATTTTGATGAAAGGAGATAGGAGCATGAAACGCTATGAGGGAATTATGATCGCGTCCGACCTGGACGGCACCTTCTTGGATGCCAAAGGGCAGGTCGTGTCTCGCAATATCGAAGCCATCCGCGCTTTTACGGCAGAAGGTGGGCTGTTTACCTTTGCGACGGGACGCCATCACGATCATCTGCCCGAGGCCGTTCCCGGCGTCGAGGCTTTGGTCAATATGCCCGTTATCGTGGCAAACGGCTCTTATCTTTACGATTTTTCCACCGATCGCGTGCTGGCCGAGGTGTTTATGGAGGTGGATATCTCCCGCCGCGTGCTGCAGTACGCTCGCGCCAATTTTCCCCGTGTGGGATTCCGCGTGTCCACCCCGCAGGGCTATCTGACGGACGGTCGGACGGAATATATGAAAAAGTTTATCGCTTACAGCAAAAAGCATCGCTCGTATCTGGTGGAGGTCGCTCCGATCGAAAGCTGGATGCAGCGGCTGTGGCATAAGATCGTTTTTCAAGGCACCTGCGAGGACCTGGACGCGCTGTACGCCGAGCTTAAGGCCGAGTTTGGCGAGGATACCTTTGAGTATAACAAATCCTCTGCGATACTGTTTGAAATGCAGAAAAAAGGCTGCTCCAAGGGCGGTATGCTGCAAGTGCTCAAGCAAAGCTATGAGATCTTGACGGGACATTCTATCAAAACGTATGGCGTGGGCGACTACGAAAACGACCTGGCGCTGTTGTCGGCCGCCGACGTGGCCGTCTGCCCGGCGGGATCCCATCCGGCCGTGCAAAAAATCAGCGATATGGTGCTTTGCTCCAATAACGAGGGCGTCATTGCCGATCTGATCGAGCGGTTGTGAGGCCAATAAAAAAAGGAGAGTTTCAAACTCTCCTTTTTTTATTGCGTTCCTCTGCGCTTGAGCGTCATGGTGGCGGCGGGGGCGTTTTTTGTTGCGGGGGATTGGATGGTCAGGGTGCCGTCGTCGTTGAAGGTATACGTTTCCTCTACGACTTCAGACTCGCCCTTTCCATAGTCCATGGTTCGTGTCAACTTTCCTTCCGAGGCAACAAAGGTAAAGGCATTATGAGTGTTACTTCCCGATTTGGTTTCACCGTATCCGCCCTCAAAAAAGGTAATGTACAATTCGTTTTCAATGGTGGCGGCGGTGCCGTCCTCCAAAACGAAGGAGGTGATCACCCAAGAGCCGGTCAACGACGCCTCCTCTTCGGACTTCGCTCCGCAGGACAGTGCGGTTGCGGCCATGATCAGTATCAGTATGCAGCACAGTGCTCGTTTTAACATATCAAATCCCCAGCTTTCTTTTTGACGATGTGATAATTATAGCACATTTTGCCTCAAATGTACAGGGAATTTTGAAAATTATTGGATGAGGTTGACAAATACCGCCAAAACCAGTATAATGAAATGGAGTAGAAAAGTGACCGGCCCGGGATGCTCCGGGCGGGAAGGAGCGTAATATGAAATTCAAGTCGTTGATCGCGCTGATTTTGGCGTTGCTGATGCTTTTGAGCGTTGTTGCCTGCAAGCAACCCGCAACGGACGATCTGCCGCCGGAAGGGCAGGACAAGGAGCCCGGTACGCCGGATGAAAAGGATCCGACACAGGATCCGTCGGACGATCCCGTCAAAGAGAAGGACCCCAGTCAGTTGTATGTCGTTTATGATTCTGCGACCGAATATAAGCTGATCCGCGGCGATTCTGCTAAGACGGAGATCAAGAGTGCATTCACCAAGCTCAGCTCCGCCATCGCGGAAGCAACGGGCGTCTCCGTTCCCATGGAAACCGACTGGGCGGAGGATGGCGAGATGGAGATTTTGGTGGGTAAGACCAACCGTCCCGAATCCAAGGAAGCGCTGCAGGAGCTGGAGGATCTTCAGATCATCGGGGAGTTGGAGGGAGACGGCTTTCTGATCCGCGTCAAAAAACAGACCATTATCATCATTGGCACGACGGATGAAAGTACGGTCATGGGCGTCGATTACTTTATTTCCCGCTACGTAAAGCAGTCGACGGGTGAGTTTTCCATTCCCAAATCGACACTGGTTTATATGTCCCGTACCAAAGTGCTGTTGAATCGAGATTACGTGGGCTCGCCTCTCAAAAAGCAGTACAGCGATTACGTCAGCACTTATGTCGAGGAACAGCTGCTCAGCTTTGACGAGCTGGATGTGCCCGGTGTACAGCTGTTCGAAAATCATTCCATCGACAACGATTATCAGCGTGAGGGTTACGGTGCCACCCGCTTCGTGATGACGACGGGCGAGAGAAAGCTGACCCAGCTGATGTGGGGCAAGGGCGTCGCCTTTGATGCTGCGGTGGAGGATCTGAAGAAGAGCACACTTAAATTGTGGGTATACATCGACAACGACGATATGATCGCCTGCGACCACGACGACGTATACGGAAAAATCCAGAAGGACCAGGCAACGCTGTTCTTCCGTCTGATGGATAACAAGGGACGCATTCATTCCTGGAACCACACCCTGACGGGAGACGGCTGGCACGAAATCGAGCTGTCCTTCAATATTCACAACGGTGTGGATGCAAAATTTGATTACAGCCATATTGCCAATTTCGGCGTCATGGTGGCCGCAGACAAGGGAGCCATCATCGAGCTGGATGACTTGCGCTTGGTTACTTATGAAAGCGATCACGTGCCGGAAGAATTGCCCGAGGGCGATCGTTTGATCACCGACGGCGAATACGACGCTTTTGACGGCGCGATGATCCAGGAGTGGTACGGCTGCTCCTACGATCTGGAAAACAAGAAATTCGGCAATTCCTCTTTGCGAAACGAGGGAGATTCGTCCGTCAACGACTTCCGTACCATCATCAGCAATCTCAATATTCCCATGAACTATCAGAACGACACTCTGGTATTCTGGCTCAAGGTAGGGCAACTGAAAACGATCAACTACTTCTTCATTGAGCTTAACCAGGTTCAGGATAATCACGAGTACGAAAATAGCTTCACGGTTGCAGACCTGCAAAAGTATGGCCTTTCCAATGTCGACGATGAATGGTGCGAGATTCGTATTCCTTTGCGGGAATTCCAGAAGAAGCTGTCGCCGGATAAGTATGGCAATGATGAAAATATCACGCTGTACGCCTTCCGCTTCGTTACCTATTCGGTCGGCAGTAAGCCCTATGAGATGAATCTGGACCGCGTTTATCTGACCTCGAATGCAGATTAAATACAAAAAAGAAAGCGATGCTTGCATCGCTTTCTTTTTTGTATGATCTTGGTTTAGTGTTCGTCCCCGGAGGAAAGATAGGCACCGATGTTGGAGGACAGAACGATGTGCGGCGGGATCAAGCGGACTCCCTCACATTCGTGCGAGGTGATATGGTTGTACAGCTGGCGAACGACGTTCTTTCCTTGGCGATAGGGGTTTTGGAAGATTGCCGCGTTCGCAATGCCGCTTTGCAACAGCTCGGGCGTTTCCGACAAAATATCGGTGGTGATGACGGCGAGATCCCGATGCGCCTCCTTGATGCTGCGACAGGCCAGGGCCGAGCTGGCGGTGGTCATATATACACCGGCGAGGTTGGGATGCTGCTCAAGCATACGCTCGGTGGCTTCCGTTACCCGGTGGGAATCGTCAAAATGCTCGTAGACGTGGATGGCGGAAAAAACGCCTCGCTCGGCATAAGAGGAAAAACCGTTGATATATTCGACGTTGACGGGAGAATTGCGGGCGGCCACCAGCAAAGCCACTTCTTTTTGGTCACAGCGGAAGCTAAGCAGCTCAGCGGCCATGCGTCCCGCCATGAAGGCATCGACACCCACGTGGAGGTCGCGGCGAAGATCGGGCAGATCGTTGGCAACGGTAGCAAAAATGATGCCGCTCTCGGACAGCTCATTGACCAAGGCCGTCAGCTCCTGCGTCTGGTCGGTGGTCGCTGACATAAACAGAATGATGCCCTGATATCCCATATGGGCAAAGGAGCGGATCAGATCGCACGTTTGATCCAGACACGCACGGCTATCCGTGTAGGGCAGCTTGCGCACGTCCACGGAGACGTTGTATTTTTCCAGCTCGCGCCCGGAGGTCGTAATGCCCTCGACGATCGCGTCGACGTATTCCTCGACGGGACAAAACAGGATCGCGCCAATGTGGATTGGCAGGCGGCGCAAGCATTGGGCGGCGACGTTGACCTTGTATCCCAGATCCTTGGCGGCATCCAGAATGCGTTGCTTGGTGTCGGGACTGATGCGGGCCTTGTCGTTCAGGGCGCGATGCACCGTTGCGATGGAAACGCCCGTCAACTCGGCAATGTCGTAAATGGTTGCTTTTTTCTCGGCCATGATCATCCTCCCCGTTTTTTTGCTCTTATGATTATACCATTTGTCGCGCCACAATGCAAGTGGTTTGGCAGTTTTTTTTGTTTTTTGTGTCGCATCCCTTGACAATGCGGGGAAAAAGACTTATAATGATGCTATAGTGCGAAATCGGTTTCGCAATAGTTCAAACGACGCGCGAGGAGGACAACAATGAGTGAAAAAAGCATGAAGGTTTTTTTGAGTGAAGGCAAGAGTCGCGGCGGCATCGTTCGCCTTCCCGTGCCGACCCCCACGGGCAACATGGTGCTGGTAAAGGTGGCCTATTGCGGCATCTGCGGCACCGATCAGGACCTGTTTTCCGGCGAATGCAGCTTCGCTGAAAACGGACAGGTCACGTATCCGGTCCGTTTGGGACACGAGTGGTCGGGCGTAGTGGAAGCGGTTGGCGAGGACGTGACGAATTTCGCCAAGGGCGACGGTGTCGTGGGTGACAACGCCGTCAGCTGCGGCAAGTGCGAGGCCTGCCGGGCAGGGGATTTTGCACACTGTGCCCATATGCTCAACGTGGGTACCATCGATCCGGTCTACGACGGCGCATTTTGCGAGTACTATATCATTCCCGCGCATCATCTGCATAAGATCCCGGCGGGCATCTCGCTCAAAGAGGCGTCGCTGGCCGAGCCTTTGTCGGTGGCGTACGGCGGTATCAAGCACATGAATATTACGAAAAACTCCACCGTTGCCGTCATCGGTACGGGATGCATCGGCATGGCTGCCGTCGTGCTGGCCAAGTGCCTGGGCGCTAAGACGGTGTGGATGATCGGCCGCAACGAAAGTAAACTGGCGGCGGCGCAGGCACTGGGAGCTGAAATCATCAATATCAAACAGTGCGATGCGGTGACCGAGGTTATGGCTCAAACGGGCGGTCGCGGTGCGGACTTCGTGCTGGAATGCTCGGGTGCCCGCGAGACCTTTAAGCAGGCCATTGACCTGGCCGCATTCCGTGCAACAGTCGCGCTGATCGGCTTCTATGAGCACAAGGAAAACGACGTCAACGTCGATACCATGGTTGCCAAGGCCCTGACGTTGATCGGTGTCATGGGCGAGATGGGCAACATGGCAGGAGCTCTTAACATTCTGAAGGAGCATCAGCCCAACCTCCTTCCCATCATCACACACGAATTGGATTTTGACGATTGCATCGTCGGCTTTACCAGAAAGAATTATCCCGACGCGGTCAAGATCGCGGTTAAGATCGGAGGGGAGAATTGATATGAGCAAAATTGCTATTATCGGAAAACAGCAGCCCTTGGTGATCCGCCAGCGTATCAAGGAGTATTTGGAGTCTGAGGGACATACGGCGGACATTCTGTACATGCCCACCCGCAACGCGAGTGAGTGGATTGATGAATTGAAGGGCTACAACGCCATCATTTCGGCGGGCGAAAAATTCCCGGGTATCGTTTTTGAATCTCTCAAAGGCGACCTCAAGCTTTTGTCGCGCTACGGTGTCGGTACGGATGAGATCGACAAGGTGACGGCGGCAAATTGTGGCGTGGCGGTCTGCAACGCGGCAGGCTCGCTGTCTACCGCCGTGGCCGAGTGTGCCATGGGAATCATCCTTTCGTTGCTTCGCAGTATCCCCACCTCCGACACGGAGGTCAGAGCAGGGGACTGGAGCCGCTTCTTTGAGAGCAAGACGGGCTCGCAGCTGGAGGGCAAAACGGTGGGTATCATCGGCTTCGGCGATATCTCCAAGGCGCTCGCCAAAATGCTGACCGGCTTTGATTGCCGTGTCATTGCCTATGATATTTACTGGGACGAGGAGACCGCCCATCGGCTGAACGTCACCTACGCAGATATCCCGACCATTCAAAAAGAGGCCGATATCATCAGCATCCACGTGCCTTCCACTCCTCAAACGGACGGCATGATCAACAAAGAATTTTTGCAAGGCATGAAGCGCACGGCCTTTTTGGTCAACACCGCAAGAGGCCGCTTGATCGTCGCGCAGGACCTGGCCGACGCGCTCAACAACGGCGTGATCGCGGGCGCGGGTATGGACGTCTTCTCACCCGAGCCTCCTCTGCCCGATAACCCCCTGCTGACCGCCAAAAACACCGTGCTGTTGCCTCATACGGGTGCTTGCACCATCGAAAGCCATGAGAAAGCGGGTATGATGGCAGCGCGCAACGTCGCAGACTTTTTCGCAGGGCGCACGGTCAAGACCATTCTCAATCCCGACTACAAAAATCACACGGAGGTATGACGATATGAACGATTGCAGAGAATTGCGCCAGGACGTGATTGATACCTGTCTGTGGTTAAAGGCGAACGGCTTTGTCTTTTCCACCTGGGGTAATATCAGCGTGAGATTGGATGACGGAAATATTCTGATCACCCCCTCCAAGGTAGACTATGATACCATGACGCCCGAGGATCTGGTGGTGCTTGCCCCCGACGGCACGCAGGTGTCGGGTCATCGCCTGTCCACCAGCGAGCGTGAGATCCACCGCCGCGTCATGAATAAGCGTCCCGACGTGGGCGCGATCATCCATATGCACTCGCCCTACGGCATGGCGGCATCGGCAAGAGACGAGGGTATCCCCGTCTTTACCGAGGAGATGTGCCAGCTTTTGGGCGGAGCCATCCCCATGTCCAGCGAGTTCGTGCCCTCGGATATGCATGAAAAATTGGGCATCGTGGTGTCTGAATCGGTGACGGCGGAAGGCAACGCCATTCTCATCCGCAACCACGGTCCGATGTGCTTCGGGCGCAATCTTGCGGAGGCAAGAGTGTGCTGTCAGGTCACTGAAAAAACCTGTAAATTGTATCTGCATCTGTTGGCGGCGGGCGGTATCAAGCTGATCGAAGAGCAGTATATCGCGCGCGGCAGAGATTATTTTCTCAACGGCTACGGAAAATCTTAATTTGGGAGGAATAGAACATGAAAGTTGTAACCATGGGCGAGATGATGATTCGTTTTATGCCCAAAAACAATCTGCGCTTCGAACAGGCCACCGAGTTTGAGGCCTACTACGGCGGTGACGAGTCCATTGTGGCAGTATCGCTCTCCCGCTTTGGCCTGGAATCCCGCTACGTCACCAAGCTCCCGCTGAACCCTTTGGGTCAGACGGCACTGAACAAATTGCGCGAGCAGGGCGTAGATACGTCCTACATCGTACGCGGCGGCGAGCGTCTGGGACTGAACTTCTATGAAAACGGCGCATCGGTGCGTGCATCCAACGTGCTGTATGACCGCAAGTATTCGGCGATTTCGCAGGCCGACGTCGAGGAGTTTGACTTTGACGGTATTTTCTCGGATGCCGATTGGTTCCACGTTGCAGGCATTACCCCTGCCATCAGCCCCAAGGCGGCTTTGCTCGTTGAGGCGGCCATGAAGGCGGCTAAGGCGCACGGCGTGACGGTCAGCGTTGACCTCAACTACCGCGCCAAGCTGTGGACGCCTGAAGAGGCACAGGCGGTCATGATTCCCCTGATGCAGTACGTCGACGTTTGCATCGGAAACGAGGAGGATGCCGAGAAGGTGTTGGGCTATAAGCCCGAAAACACCGATATCACCAAGGGCGAGCTGGATATCGAAGCTTACAAAGAGGTATTCATCAAGCTCAAGGAGCGTTTCGGATTTAAGTACATCGGCTCCACCCTGCGCGAGAGCTACTCCGCATCGGATAACGGCTGGTCGGCTATGATCTACGACGGCAAAGAATTTTACCGTTCGAGAAATTACAGCATCCACCTGGTTGACCGAGGCGGCGGAGGTGCATCCTTTGCAGCGGGCATGATCTACGGTCTTCTGAATGGCATGTCCATTGCGGATACCTGCGAGTTTGCTACGGCCTCCTCGGCCCTCAAGCAGACAATCGTGGGAGATTTTAACCTGGCAACGCTGGACGAAGTTAAAAAGTTGATGGGCGGCGACGCATCGGGCCGCGTCAACCGATAAGAGGTGCGATATGATTATTGATAACATTAAAAATGCGAGCAAATATTTCGGTCTTGGCAAAGGCTTTGAGGCCGCGCTGACCTATCTTGCCAACTACGAAGGGAAGGCCGATGAAAAAGCGGACATCCCTGTGTGCGAGGGGGTTATGGTCAAGTGCCGCCCCTATATGACCAAGGCCGTCGAGGATTGCGCTTTCGAGGCACACGAAAAATACGCCGACATCCATTTCGTCGTATCGGGATGCGAGTGCATCGGCTACGCGCCTACCGATTCCTTGACGGTTGTCCGCCGCGACGAAGCAAAGGATATGATCTATTTGGAGGGCGAGGGTGTCAATTTGCCCCTCAACGCCGGTGATTTTATGATCACCCTTCCCGACGATGCCCATATGCCTTGCATCAAGCAGGACGAGAGCGTATTCTGCGCCAAATTGGTTGCCAAGATTTTACTGTAAGAGAGGAGAACGATTATGTCTTACCAGATGTCACTCAAAGAAAAAGTTATCAGCTACACCAAGGAAACGGGTATTCTGCCCTGCATCAAGCTGCACCACAAGGATGACTATATTGCCTATGCCCAGGCGATGTACGACGGCGGCGCCCGCGTCATTGAGGTTACGATGACCACCCCCGGCGTGCTGGAGGCCATCGAAGCCATTTCGGATCATTTCGGCGACAAGCTGCTGGTTGCGGCAGGTACGGTGCTGGATCCCACCTCCGCCCGTGAGGTAATTCTGCACGGCGGCAGCATCATCGTCAACCCCTGCGTCATCGAGGACGTTATCGACCTGGCCAACCGCTACAACGTGCCCGTATTCAGCGGCGCGTTCAGTGCGACCGAGGTGTTCAACGCCATGCGTGCAGGTGCTACCATGGTCAAGATCTTCCCGGGTGCTTTGGGCGGTCCCAAGTACATGACCAACCTCAAAATGGTGTTCCCCGAGGTCAACCTCATCCCTTCGGGCGGTATCACCCCCGAGAATGCCGGCGAGTTTATCCGTTGCGGCGCGTGTGCCGTTTCGGGCGCCCGCACCTTCATGGACTTTGATAAGATCGAGCGCGAGGGCCTCGTCTCGGTCACCAATCAGGTCAAGAAGTTCATCGATATTATTGCTGAGGCAAAGAAGAACGTGCCGATCATTCCGTAAGGATGACAAGAAAATAAAACAACCGCGGAGTGAATTTCACTCCGCGGTTGTTCTTTATAAATTCTCATTTTGGGAAATAATCAATTCTATGGAATCATAAAATCGCCCTCTTAAAATTTGTTTTATCATATCCGATTTAAAAAGTCAATCCTCTTGCAGTCAAATCCCCTTGCTTTGCAAATACTAACATCACAAAAGTGTGAAAAACTTGACATTCTAACGCAAAAATGTTATAATCAAAAAAACGACTTTTGTCAGTTGTATTTTCTGCGTTTTTTTAATCAGAAAGGTAACCATGCTATGAAACATATGTTTTTTCGATTGATCGCTGTCATTTTTGCTCTTATAATAACGTGCAGCATCATTCCGGCCGGATCTGCATTAACAACTGTTAGCAGAATTGATGCACACAAGGCGTATTATGATTATTTAAAGGCAGAGATAGAGGGACTTGGCGGCCCGGTTCGTGATGAAGACTATTACGAAATGTTTACTGACCACATCAAGCGTCCGGCTATCACGCAGAAGCTCCTCGCCGTATATCTTGTAGATGTGACCAATGATGGTATAGAAGAGTTGGTGATCAAGCGCTACGTGACCCATGATTCAAGTGCTATGCTTGATTCTGACGATGCGGAATGGGTCTGCATCTATTCCTATGTGAATGGCCAGATTAAACGAATCGGGCAAAATAAACAGTGGATCCGCCCTGCGAATGCAACAGCTTGGTCCTACTATGAGCCTGATGGCTATATTGGCGATATTCTTAGTTTCTGGCAGAATCCTCATATTTCGAATGATTGTGTCACCCTCTTCTGGGGAAAAGACGGAGAAGTTTTCTTGTGTGACGGAGAAGTACTCACATCAAGTGAGTGTTCTTTCTCTTTCTATAGCTTTAATGGCACGCACATGGAAAGAGAGGACTGGTTCAATATTATCTTTGTTCCCGAATGGACCCTCGGGCCTATTCAGTCCTCGTACGGATACCATATCCATGAAATCAACGGTGAGAAGGTTGAACAAAAAGAATTCAAGGCCAAAGTGGATGACTATACGGCAAGCGGATCCTATAAACTGCAAAATAATGACTATAATGAGGTGCTGAATATTCTCAGCATGACCATCCAGGGAAAGGACGTGCCTTACGGTGATGCCAATCCTCACTGCCACATTCCATCCGCTGAATGGATCAGTGTGGGCGGTCAGCACTACCGCACATGTCAGAGTGGGTGCGATGTAAAGCTTGATTTGGATTTTTGCGCCGGCGGCATAGCAACTTGCCTGGAAAAGGCTACATGTTCCGTTTGTCACCAGTATTACGGTGATTTAAAAGAACATTCTCCGTCATCGGTATATTCCCATGCGGACGGGCAACACTTTTTCAAATGTAGTATCACACCAAACTGTACTGTGGTCTTTGACAAGGAGGACTGCACAGATAACAACCGGGATCACAAATGTGATGTCTGCAAAAAAGCCGGTATGGGAACTCATGAAGCTGCTATCGGCACGCATATATGCAATTACTGCGGAAAACGTGATTCTGATTCTGATTGCGTAGATAATATCCCGGATCATAAATGCGATTACTGCGACACGACTCTCTCACAATGCATAGACGACAACCGAGATCACGAATGCGATATCTGCAAAGCCGCCGTAGGCAAACATCAAGCACCTTACGGGAGCCATTCCTGTAGTTACTGCAAGGAATCGATCTCTGAATGCACAGACGACAACCGGGATCACAAATGTGATGTCTGCAAAAAAGCCGGCATGGGAACTCATGAAGCCGCTGTCGGCACGCACATATGTAATTACTGTGGAAAACGTGATTATGATTCGGAGTGCGTAGATAATATCCCGGATCATAAATGCGATTACTGCGATGCGACTCTCTCTAAATGCACAGACAACAACCGAGATCACGAATGCGATATCTGCAAAGCTGCCGTAGGCAAACATCAAGCACCTTACGGGAGTCATTCCTGTAATTACTGCGGCGAACCGCTCTCTGAATGCACAGATGACAACCGGGATCACAGGTGTGATGTCTGCCGCGACTATATTAGTAACCATGAAGCTGTCGGCTCGCACATCTGTAGTTATTGTGGTGTTCCTGTTCCTAATTCTGTGTGCGTGGATAATAACCGAGATCACAAATGTGATATCTGCGGAGATAATGGTTTCGGCACTCATATGTCCGCTACCGGTACGCATATTTGCGATTACTGCAACGCCCCTGCTTCTGAATGCACGGACAAAAACAAAGATCACAAATGCGATAGGTGCAAAGACAGCGTTGGTGCGCATGAAGCTCCTGCCGGTAAACACGTCTGTAATTACTGCAACGAATCTATCTCTGAATGTACAGACAAAAACAGCGATCACACGTGCGATATCTGTGGAAAATCTGTCGGCACTCATATGGCCGCTACCGGTACGCATATTTGTGATTATTGCAACGCCCCTGCTTCTGAATGCACGGACAGAAACAGGGATCACAAATGCGATGCTTGCGGAACCTACCTTGGCACTCACGAGGCTGCGGACGGTACCCATCTGTGCGATTACTGCAGTCAACCCATTTCTGAGTGTGAAGACGATAACAAGGATCACAAATGTGATGTTTGCGGAAAGGACGATGCCTCTTCGTCTGAACATTACCAAGATAATCTCCAAATGGGTTGCAGTGGTACAATTACCGGGATGCTCTTGTTGGAAATTGCTTTGAGCGGTGTAGTCACTTTTGTTATTGTGAAAAAACGAAAAATAAAGTATCCTCGATAATACCAGTATAAATCTCCTTGTTTTGCAGATACTAACATCACAAATCTGTAAACACAAGGAGATTTTTATATATATGAAAGCCACAGGAATAGTAAGAAGAATCGACGACCTCGGGCGCGTTGTCATTCCCAAAGAAATAAGAAGAACCATGCGCATCCGCGAGGGGGATCCTTTGGAGATCTACACCGACCGCGAGGGTGAGGTGATCTTTAAAAAGTATTCGCCCATTGGCGAATTGGCAGGCTTTGCTTCGCAATATGCGGAGACGCTGCACAAGACATGCTCGCTCTCGATAGTCATTTGTGACCGCGACGCGGTGATTGCCTGCTCGGGCGTTCCCCGCAGAGAATACAGCGATAAGCCCTTGTCGGACGAGCTGGAGGCTATCATCAACAGCCGTTCCTTGTACGTTTGGCACGAGGGCGAGGAGAAGCTGCCTGTACTGTCCACATCGGGCGAGGCGGGGCATTTTGTCAGCTGTGCCATGCCCATCCTGAGCGAGGGTGATATTATCGGCTGTGTGGTATCGGTACAGCCGATGGAGGGGGCGCGCGGCGCCGGCGTGCCGACGGGCGACGTGGAAGTCAAGCTCATTCAGACAGCCGCAGGGTTTCTCGGCAAACAACTGGAAAGCTGAACGAAACAAAAAACGGGAGAAGCCTAAAGGCTGCTCCCATTTTTTTTGTTATCACAAATATGCTTTGAGCCGTTCGACGTTTTGTTCTTCGAAGCGAATGATATCTCGGGCGAGAGTAAGTGTGTCCTCACCGGCATTGCTGTTCTCAAATTGACGCAACAGCGTGATGGTCTCGTTCATATTCATGGTCGAGCCCTGAATCACCATATCGGCCAAGTGGCTGACGGTGGTGTCCAGTATGGTTTCCATGGCAGTGCCTGCTTTGGCGGTCATTTTGTTCCACAAACTGTCGTCGCAGGGGTTCTCCCCGCCCTGACGAAACAGCGTATTGATGCGATTGGCGTAGCGCTCGTAGCCGTCCAACTGCAATGTCAGATCGCTTTTGAAAGCGCCGTTCTCCCGCTCGATCTTGGGAAGCAGGGACAGGATCGAATCACTTCCCATTTTGACGTTGTTGTACAGTTGCTTGAGCAGCTCTGCGGTGCTGCTTTTCATGGTTGCGCAAGACATACGATATCCTTTCCTTGCCACGCTTGGAGTGGTGGCGGTCATACAATATAAAGCGGGCATTGCCCGCTTTGGTAGTATGTGCAATGCCCGTTTAGGTATTCGGTTAAGTAAGGATTTATCACAGACCCTTGCGGATCTTTTGAGCGCGGACGTCGGTGCCGAGAAAGAGCAGCACGCGGTACTCGCCAAACAAGCGGCTGGTAATGCGGTCCCAGTAACGGCGGCGAAGCTCTTCTTGCATCAGATTGGTATTGATGATGGTCGGACGGCGCAGGTTCATGCGGGTGTTGATGACGTTGTAGAGGGCCGAGACGGTAAACTGGTTGGCTACCTCGGTGCCCAGATCGTCGATGATCAACAGATCGACGTTGTAATAGCGGTCGAGATTGGATTCGTCCGAAGGGCCGATGCTGTTGCCGAAGCGCTCGGCTTCAAAGGCAGACACCATGCCGACAGCGGTGGTGTACAGTACGTCGTGGCCGTTATCCAGCACCGTTTTCGCGACGGCAGTGGACAGATGGGTCTTGCCCAGTCCCGTGCCGCCGATGAGAAGCAAGTTGTCGCTGGCGGGGTGGGTGGCATCTCCCAGCGTGAAGGTGGCCGCCCAATGCTGCAGCATACGCAGAATGGCGGACATGGTGCGAAAAGTGCGCTCGTCGTTTTTGAAATAGTCGAGCGAGTAGTTGTCAAAGCTTTGGGTGCGCAGCAGATTGCCCAGCCCCGAGGTCTGATAGCCTGCCATGCGAAGCTGTGCCTTCATACAATCGCACATGGAGGTGTCGTCCAAAAAACCGGTGTCACTGCATTTGTCACATTCGTAGCGCAGCTCGGTATAATTGGCGGGATAGCCTGCGGCGGTCAGCAGTGCGGTGCGGCGGGCAAGCAATGCCTCGTTCTTTCTTCGCAGAGCCACGATGGCAGCTTCGCGAGCGGCATCGTCTCCGGCATTTTCCAAGGAGGCGCGCATGATGTCCAATCCCACGTGCGACAGCGCGCGGTGAATGTCAGCTATCTCGGGAATGAGCAGCTCGATCTCGCGGCGGCGGCGCTCGGCGTCCTCGCGGGCGCGCAGATATTTGGTTTCATATTCTTGCCGAATGCGGCGGTAATTTTGCTGATTGTAAGGCATGAGAACCTCCTGTGATGTTTGTCTGCAAGCTTCTCGAATAACCAAAGGCCTCCGCCTTTGTGGAGCGAGTGGGTAGGACCTCACGAGCTTGCGGTAGCTGTTGTGCGGGCGAGCGAAAGAACTTTCCACTTTGCCCTGATAATTTCACTTTTAAAGTTTTTGAAGATCCTTAAGAAACTTTTTTCAAAAAGTTTCTTAAGCCGCCGGAGGCACTTCAACGCTCCTGTTTCTTTCCCGCCTCGTAGTCTTCCCCAAAACTGCGCTTGAGCGCGGCATCGAAAAAGGCGTCGGTGTCAAAGCTGTTACCGGGCTCACTCTTGGCTTGTCCTGCGGTGGCGCGGCTTTGCTCGGCGGCCTTAATATCGTCCAGCGTGTGCAGATCGGAGGCCGCCCAACGCTCCAGGATGGAGTTGGTGTAAGGAATGGAGGACTTGCCGATGGCATCCACCGCGATCTCGTAGGCGAGGGTAATGATATCCATGCCGTAGCGATAGGTAAACAGCCAAGTGTCGATGTGCTTGCGCTCTTTGGTCGTCAGGGCGCGGCTGTTCATGCCGAACAGCGTGCGGATCTTGCCCTCCATCTCATTGAGCTCTTGTCTCTTTTTGAGGCACTCTTGCAGTGCGGGAAGAGAGGTGATGCCTTCGTCGTACAAGGAGAAGGCCAGTTTTTCGGCGTAGCGGACGCTCTTTTTGCCGACCTTGACGCAGTGAGCTAACAAGAGCAGTAAATATTCGCTGTCCACGCCGAGATAATCGACGATGCCCAACAGAATGCTCGTTTCATGCGTGCTGAATACCTTGCCGAGTATGCGGGAGCACTCGTCGACCAAAGAGGCCAGCTCGCGCCGCTTTTCCAACAGCGCAACCAGCTCCTCGGTTGAATAGCGCGGGAGAGATGCCGGGGAGGGAGTGACGGCCGCGGCGGAATCCACGGTAACGACGGGGGCGGGAGCCGGCACCGCGACAGGCGCAGGTTCGGTCGGTTCCGCGGGCTTGGCCGCACTCTTTTTTTGTGCCGGAGCGTCGGTGATCTTCAAAATGCCCGCTCCTTCAAAATAGGCAAGCGCCCGTTCTACCGTCAATGCATCGCACCCTGTGTCGGCGGTCAGCTTTTCCTTGGAAGGATTTTTGCCGGCGGCAATGCAGATCAATATTTTGAGAAGATCGCCGTTCATGTCGGACAGACGGGCGAGGATCGCCTCGGGAAGATTGATGACACCGGTCCCAAATTGTAATTGATACTTCATCCGGGTTCTCCTTGTCCTCATCCCTGATCCGCGTGATCGCGGCCGTGGGCGCACAGCTTGTAATTGAGCGTCATGAGAGAGTCGCCCAAGTGGACGTTTTCAACGATGATGGTGTCGTCGTCAAAGGGAAGCTCCGCTCCCGTGAAGTTCCAAAGTCCCCGTACCCCCAGTGCTACCAGCTGGTCGGATACCTCTTGCGTAGCCTCCTTGGGCATGGTCAGCACGGCGAAATCAACGCAGTTTTCTTCGCAGAACTGGGCAAGCGTATCCATGTGACGGACGGCAAGCGATCCAAAGGGCTTGCCGATCAGATCAGGATTGATGTCGAATAGTCCAATGATATCCACACCCCGCTTTTCAAACATGGTTGAGCGGACGAGGGCACGGCCGAGGTCACCGATGCCGATGACAATGGCGTTCAGTCCCGCGCCAACACCCAGGATATCACAGATCTTGGCGTACAGATAGTTGACGTTGTAGCCGTAACCCTGCTGACCAAAGCCGCCGAAGCAGTTGAGGTCCTGTCGGATCTGAGAAGCCGTGACGTTCATGCGGGCGGACAGCTCTCCCGAGCTGATGCGCATCTTGCCCTCTCGCAACAGCTCCCGCAGATAGCGGAAATAGCGGGGCAGACGCTTGATGACGGCCTGGGAGACGTTGGGGCGCTCGGTTTCCTGAATATTATTTTCGGAAGAGGGGAGCAACTGCTCCTCCTTGAAATTGGTTTCGTTATTCATGATTGGCATCTCCTTTCAAAAACAGAGGGGGGATGATTATTCACCTGCCATGACGTCGCAAGCGCTGGCGTTGAGCGAGGTGTCGGCGGTGCGACCGGCGGCATACTGGAAATAGCCCGCCGCGGCGACCATGGCACCGTTGTCACCGCACAGAGAAAGCGGCGGAGCGATCAGCTTGACCTTCCGCTTTTGGCACAATTGCCCCAGGGCCGTGCGCAGGTGTGAGTTGGCGGCAACACCACCGGCCATAACCAGCGTCTTCTCGCCCGTCTGGGTGATTGCCTGGTCGACTTTTTTCTCGATGGCTTGTACGATGGTAGAGGTATAAGACGCGGCCAGATCGGCGCGGTCGATGCTCTCTCCGCGCTGATTTGCCGAATTGATCAAATTGAGGGCGGCTGTCTTCAGGCCGCTGAAGGAAAAGGCCAGCTCCTCGCCGGCAATGGCGGGAGAGGGCAGAGCGAAGGCCTTTTTGTTGCCTTCGTAAGCGAGTTTATCCAGTGCTGCGCCGCCGGGATAAGGCAGACCAATCACGCGTCCGATCTTGTCAAACGCCTCGCCTGCCGCGTCGTCGCGGGTGGCACCGATCTCCTCGAAGGTAATCTCGTCGCGCACGCGATACAAAGACGTGTGTCCGCCCGAGACAACCAGCGCCAAAAAGGGCGGGCGCAGGGTAGGATCGGAGAGATAGGCCGCCGCTACGTGAGCGTGAATATGGTTGACGGATACCAGCGGGATGTTGTGCGAGAAGGCCAACGATTTGGCAAAATTGACGCCGACAAGCAACGCACCGATCAATCCGGGGTGGGTGGTTACAGCCACAGCGCCAATGTCGGACAGCGACAGTCCGGCCGTCTGGAGAGCCTCGTAGGTGATACGGCTGATGGCCTCCACGTGAGCGCGGCTGGCAATTTCGGGGACAACACCGCCGTACAAACGGTGGGTATCGATTTGAGAGGCGACGATGTTGGCGCAGATTTCACGCCGTTCGCCGTCCATGCGCACGATGGCGGCGGACGTTTCGTCGCAAGAGCTTTCCATTCCCAATACGTACATAAAAATCAATCCTTTGTCGGTTGTGTGCCGCCCTCGAGAGAGGCGCGCATCAGAAGCGCATCTTCGGTCGGATGGCGGTAGAAATTTTTGCGCCTGCCCACGGTCTCAAATCCAGCGGACTCGTACAGGGCAATGGCAGAGGTGTTGGAGGGGCGAACCTCCAAAAATACGAAAGCAAGGTGCAAACGTGCAGTCTCCTCGAGCAAGGCCGATACCACGGCGCGTCCCAGTCCTTGACGGCGGGCGTCGGGGTGAGTGGCGACGTTAGTGATGGAGCCTTCATCGGCGGCGTAAGTCATGCCGACGTAGGCCAAAACGTCCCCCTGCTCGTTCACGGCGGCAAAGCCGATGCCGTGGTCACGGCAGAGTGTCTGCAAAGCCTGCTCGCTCCAGGGCTCATGGGGAAAGCACAGCTGTTCCAGCACGGCCGCTCCCGCAAGATGCTCGGGCATCAAACGAACGACCTTCATGCGGCGGGCTTCTCCTCTTGACCTGCGGTGGTGCCGCCGTCGATCAGACGGAAAATATCGTTCGATATTACGACGCAACGCTTGCTGTAACGATCATACAGGAAATAACGGCCGAGGTTAACCTCAAGCTCCTCGCCCGCCTCGGTCATTACCACGTCATACACGTCCTCGCCGTATTCCAACAGCTTGATGGTGTAATACAAACCGGGAACGGTATCGCTGGTGAAACGCAAGGTATAGATGCGAGCGGGATCCAAATAGGAGGGGTAGGTGACGGCGGTGTTGTCGTCCCAGCATTGCTTGAGATCGTTCAGAATGGGGGCGTGCTGCTCGTTGGTCGCGTTCAGGGTCAGTAGCGAAACAACGATGGCGGTGTCGTTGCAGACGATGGCCGAGGACAATTCCCACTGATCAAATGTGGGGAAGTCGATGTCCTTGTCGTGATAAACGTCGCCGTAGACGGAGCACAAATAGTCGGTGGGCGCAAGGCCGGCGATCTCATACAAAATATAGGTCATACCCGACAGATCCAACTCGCCGTATTCGTCGCCGCTTGCGATGGGCTCGTAGGAGGCGGGGAGAGCTTGGTAGGTCGTGTCGGTCTTTTTATCAAAATAGTCACTGCCCTCGGTCGTCATGACGTGCAGCTTTTTGCCACAGGAAAACAGAGACAAAAGGCAACTCAAGACCAAGACAAGTGCGATGGCTGTGCGCAGGGCGCGGGAGGAAGGGTGAGAAAACATAATGATCCTTTCTGTGTGAGGGCTCAATAGCCGAATTTTCCGCTCAACGAGTCGTCATCTTCGATCCAATCCTGGACGTTGACAATGTGAAAATCATCCTTGGTATCACGGAAAATGACGGTGGTGATGCCGGCGTTAATGACCATGCGCTTGCACATCATGCAAGAGCAGATGTTGCCGATGATGTCGCCGCTTGAGGGATCAACGCAAGTCTGATACAAGGTTGCGCCCAGCATCTGATCGCGGGGGGCGGCGATGATGGCGTTGGCCTCAGCGTGTACCGAGCGGCACATCTCGTAGCGTTCGCCGCGGGGAATCTGCAATTTTTCACGCATACAGAAATTCAGGTCGGTGCAATTCTGACGGCCGCGGGGAGCGCCGTTGTAGCCGGTGGCAATGATGACGTCGTCCTTGACAATGATGGCGCCGTATTTCTTGCGCATGCAGGTGCTTCTCTCGGCGACGGTCTGGGCGATATCAAGATAATAATTATGTTTGGAAACGCGTTGCATGGGTAGACTCCTTCCAAAACTCAAATTTGCAGACAGTTAATATAATTATAATATATATATAACGTAAAATCAAGGGGATTTGACAATTTTTTTGTTCTGAACGAAAAAGCACGCCCTGCCTTTTTGGCAGGGCGTGGCATCTTATTGTTCGGGGTTCTTTTTTGCGGCGATCTTTTGCTCCAGTGCATCAATGTCCGCTTGCAAGGCGGCGATGTCGGAAAGATGTGACTCAATGCTTAAGGGGGCGTCATCGTCCGTCGAAAGAGATTGCTCGTAAACGGCTTTGCCCAGCGTGATATAGGCTTCTTCCAAGTCCGCTTTTTTAGCGGAGATCTTCAAACGGATGGCGGCGGTGTCCGAAAGATCCTCGATCTTGCGGCCGGTTTGCTTTGCGAAACCGGAAATGCTTTTGCAAATATCATCCCACGTACTTGCCATAAAAACTCCTTTGCTCCTCGCCGTCCGTTGATTGGCGGCGGGAATGGTTTGTGCTACCATTATACTCGTTTTGGCGGGCGGTGTCAAGCGGTTGCATAAAAAAGACGCTTCACCGCATACTAATCAAGCACGATAAAGGAGGTACGGATAAATGCAAATGGATAAAAAAAGCTACAAAGCCTTTGCCGAAGCGCATGCGCCGCGTTCGCCCATCGTCCAGGATTGTCTGCGGGCGTTTTTTGTGGGAGGGGCGATCTGCACCGTGGCTCAGGGGGTGACATTGTTGTATATGACCCTGGGGATGCCCAAAGAGGATGCGGCCACGCTGACTTCGGTGACGTTGGTGGCCCTGGCTGCTCTTTTGACGGGCCTTGGGTGGTTCGTCAAGCTCGCCAAGTTCGCGGGGGCGGGGACGCTGGTGCCCATCACCGGCTTTGCCAACGCGGTCGTCTCCCCTGCCATCGATTGCAAAGCGGAGGGCTGGGTACTGGGCGTCGGAGCGAAAATTTTCACCGTCGCAGGCCCGGTGCTGCTCTATGGCACGTTGGCGGGGGCCGTTTGGGGCGTCATATACTGGATATGCGGCTTGTTTTAAGGGGTGGCTCGGCATGAGCCGCCTTTTTAATTTTTGCAATATGTTACGATTACCGAATGATTCGCCGGGCGGCGTCGATGGCGGCTTCGGTATCGCTTGCCAGGATGAGAAGCACATATTTTCCAATGACGACAACTTGCCCTTTCTCGGTGATCGGCTGCTCTTGTGTACCTCGGTATTGCTTTTGCAGAGCATTCAAACGTCCCAACAGAAGACGCGCAACCTCCCCGGTGTCTGCTCGACTCACACAGCGAATGACGATGTACTCCTCGGGAGATGCAGTGGTGCCGAATCGGAAGGCCCCACCGTCTGAAATCCCTTGGGACAGCTGCCAAATCTCGGGCTGCTCGCTTTTGGAATATTCCGGGGAAAAGGCGGCGGATAACAGCTCGGGCGAGGCCACTCGTACCCGAAGCCCCGATTCCTCCGCTTGCGCAAGACCGTTCGGCGCGGCGGTTCCGGGAAGGAGATAAAGATCCCCGGCGGCAAGGCTTGGAGAAGCCGCCGTTACGGCGAGAATGATCTCGAGCGTGTCGGGCTGCGGCGCGGGGGCGCAGGAGGCCGTCATGGTGATAAGAGAGGAAACAAGCAAAAAGCATAGGATGAATCGAAATATCAATATATTATTTTTTGCAGATGTTTGCAAAAGGCGCTTGGTCATATGGGATCACCTCAAGGTAAGATATGCGGCGCGTCCGTATCTTATGCACACACGGCAAAATGCCCAACAAAAGGGTGAAAAACGGCGCAAAGTACCCGAAGATTTGTGCAGGATTTTGTCTTTATGGCGATTGACTTTTTGGGAAGTATATAGTATAATATAAGAGATTAGAATGTTACGATCGGAAATTGTATCCACAAGGGTGCGGTTTCCGCGACTTCATACGCGCGCGTACGCGTAAGCACGCGCGAGATTTGCAACGGAAAGGAACTGTTCACCATGAAAAGATCCAAGAGATTTGAGGCATTGGATGCCCGTCCCGTCAACCTGGACGGCTACATCAGCGAGTGGCCCGAAATGGGCTTCGTCGCCATGCACAGCCCCTATGATCCTAAGCCCTCCATCAAGATCAGCGGCGGTAAGATCATCGAGCTGGACGGCAAAGCAAGAAAGGACTTCGACTTTATCGATACCTTTATTGCGGATCACGCCATTAACATCCAGCGCGCTCCCGTATCCATGTCGATTCCCTCGCTCGAGATCGCAAGAAAGATTGTCGATATCCACGTGCCGAGAAAAGAGATTCTGAAGATTTGTTCGGGTATTTCGCCCGCTAAGATGGCTGAGGTCATCGGACACCTCAACGTGGTTGAATTGATGATGGGTATGCAGAAAATGCGCGCCCGTCTGCGCCCCTTCAATCAGGCGCACATCACCAACTTGAAGGATGATCCCGTTCAGCTGGCGGCCGATGCGGCCGAGGGCGCACTTCGCGGCTTTGCCGAGGAGGAGACCACCATGGGTATCGCCCGTTACGCTCCCTTCTCCGCTATGGCGATTTTGATCGGCTCGCAGGCAGGACGCCCCGGCGTTCTGACTCAGTGCTCCTCGGAGGAGGCGACCGAGCTGGATCTGGGTATCCGCGGCTTGACTACTTACGCCGAGACCGTTTCGGTCTACGGTACCGAAAAGGTGTTCGTCGACGGTGACGATACTCCCTATTCCAAGGCGTTTCTTAACTCCGCGTATGCATCGCGCGGTCTGAAGGTGCGCTTCACTTCGGGTGCCGGTTCCGAGGTGCTCATGGGCTACAGCGAAAAGAAATCCATGCTGTATCTGGAGTGCCGTTGCCTGTACGTTACCAAGGGTGCCGGCTCGCAGGGAACGCAGAACGGTGCGATCAGCTGTATCGCCGTTCCTGCCTCCGTTCCTGCCGGTATTCGCGAGGTGCTGGGTGAAAACCTGGTGGCAACCCTGCTCGGTTTGGAATGTGCTTCGGGTAATGACCAGAGCTTTTCCAATTCCCCCGCCCGCCGCACGACGCGCACCCTCTTGGAGCTGATGCCGGGTACGGACTTCATCTTCTCGGGTTATGCAGCCGAGCCCAACTACGATAATATGTTCGCCGGCTCCAACTTCGATGCCGAGGACTTTGACGATTACAACGTTCTGCAGCGCGATCTGCAGGTGGACGGCGGTCTTCGCCCCGTCTTGGAAGAGGACGTCATCGCGGTGCGCCGCAAGGCAGCCAAGGCGGTACAGTCTGTCTTCCGTTACCTTGGCTTGACCGAGATTACGGACGAGCAGGTCGAGGCTGTTGTTTATGCTCACGGCTCCAAGGACACGCTCAACCGCGACGTTCCTGCCGATCTGATCGCCTGCGAGGATATGCTCAAGCGAGGCATCACGGGCATCGACGTTTGCCGTGCGCTGGCCGAAACGGGACATGAGGACATCGCGCAAAGAGTTCTTAATATGCTCAAGCAGCGCGTGGTCGGTGACTATATGCAGACCTCGGCGGTGCTGGACGAGAACTACCGCGTGCTCAGTGCCATCAATACGCCCAACACTTACATGGGCCCCGGCACAGGCTACCGTCTGGACGGCGAGCGTTGGGAGGAAATCAAGGACATTCCTCACCAAATCGACCCCCACAATCTTTGATTTGAACTACACCACCAAAACGGAGGATTTTACATATGCAACTCACTGAAGATATCCGCAAGAAAATAACCGAAGCCGTTATCCGCGAATCCGCACAGCTGGACGGCATCCGCCCCGAGGAAATGCTTCACTCGGTCGTTGATTATCTGGAGGGCGCGGAGCCCCGCAAGGATTGCACGACTGCCAAGCTGATGGGCCACCGCGGCGTCCGCGTGGACGAGGACATCGTCCGCCGCATCGCCATTGCTGTCGTCAAGGAAGCAGAGCAGCTCGAGGGCGTCGATCCCGAGGAAATGCTGCAGAAGGTCGTGGGATCTTTGCAGGGCGAGTCCATCACTGAAGTCGCTCCCGTATCCAACGAGAGTCTTCTGTTCACCGGTCGCGGTATCGTGCTGGAGGACGAGATCTGCAAGAAGATCTCCGAGGCCGTCATCAAGGAAGCTGCTCAACTGGAGGGCGTTGTCCCGGGTGAGGCGATCGAGAAGGTGCTGACCGCACTGCGCGCACAGCCTGCCCGCGAGGTTGCTTCTGCGGCTGCCGCACGCGAAACCTCGGCTTGCCCCGTCGCTGGAAAGAAGCCGTCCGCTCGTCCTGCATCGATGGCAGGTACCGAGCGCATCAATCCCACGAAAACGTCTTACCACGGTTATCCCATCGCCGAGAAGGGAACGGATCCTAAGGAGGTCGTCATCGGCGTAGGCCCCGGTTTCCAGAAGGAAATCCAGGCTACGATCTGCGGCATTCCGCTGTCTGAGGTCATCCGCGAGGTCAAGGCAGGTATCGAGGAAGAGGGCATGGTGCCCCGCGTTGTGAAGGTTCTCAAAACGAGTGACGTTTGCTTCATGGGCCTTGAGGCTGCAAAGATCTCGGGCTCGGGTATCGGTATTGGACTTCAGTCCAAGGGTACGGCCGTTATTCACCAGAAGGATCTGTATCCGCTGTCCAATCTGGAGCTGTTCCCCCAGGCACCTTTGATGAGCCTGGAAACCTACCGCAAGATCGGTCAGAACGCGGCAAAGTACGCCAAGGGTGAGCAGGTCACTCCCATCTCCTCGGTCAACGATCCCATGTGCCGTGCCAAGTATCAGGTCAAGGCGGCCATCATGCACATCGCCGAGACCGAGCAGGTCGATCCGAACTATCCCATCATCGCCTGGAGCGATCGCTGATACTTTACCGAAAGAAAGGAAGCAATCGATATGAAATATCCGCTTGGCGAATACGAACGCGAAAAAATTACGTCCAAGACCGGCAAAAAGCTGGATGAGATCAATCTTGATGAGATCAAGAAGGGAAACATCACGGGCGAGGACATCAAGATCTCCAAGGAGATGCTGCGCAAGCAGGGACAAGTGGCAATGGAGGCGGACAATCCTCCCATGGCGCGCAATTTTGAGCGCGCGGCCGAGCTGGTCGACGTTCCCGACGAGGTCATTTTGAAGATGTACAATATGCTCCGCCCCAATCGCTCGACCAAGGCCGAGCTGTTGGCAATGGCTGACGAGCTTTCCAAAAAATACAATGCCAAAACTTGTGCGAAACTGGTGCTGGAAGCAGCCGAGGTTTACGAAAAGAGAGGAATTTTGCTTTGAAATTGATCGCAGGGGTGGATATCGGTAACTCCACCACCGAGGTGTGCATCGGCACGCGGGACGCGAGTGGGTCCACTCGATTCCTGGGCGGTGCCATGCGGCCGACGACGGGAACGAAAGGCACGCTTGCCAACGTTCACGGTGTCAAGGCGGCGCTTTTGGCGGCGGTGAGCGAGGCAGGGTATCAGTTGTCTGATCTGTCCCTCATTCGCATCAACGAGGCGGCCCCCGTCATCGGTGACACAGCGATGGAGACCATTACCGAGACCATCATTACCGAATCTTCCATGATCGGGCACAACCCCTCCACGCCCGCCGGTGCGGGACAGGCGGTGGGTGAACTCATCCCTCTTTCGCGTCTGGATATGGCGCGCGAGGGTGTGGCGTATATCGTCACGGTGCCGCGGTCGTATACTTACGAAACGGTTTCCCAGCGCATCAACCGAGCTGCCGAGCGGATGGACATCCGAGGTGTCATCATGCAGGCGGATGAGGCGGTGCTGGTAGAGAACCGTCTGGACAAAAAAATACCTATCATCGACGAGGTCCGCTATATTGACCGTTTGCCCGAGGGCAAGCTTGCCGCCATTGAGGTGGCTTTGCCCGGACAGTCGGTGCGTATGCTGAGCAACCCTTACGGAATTGCGACGCTTTTGGCATTGGATGCCGCGCAAACGCGCAGTATCACGCCTATCGCCAAGAGTCTGATCGGCAAGAGAAGCGCGGTGGTTATTAAGACACCGCACGGCAACGTTAAGGAAAACGTGCTGGCCGCCGGCTCGATTACCTTTGATGCTGCATCCTCAGCTACCGTCAACATCGACGAGGGTGCAGAGCGCATCATGCAGGTGCTCCAAAATGCGGGCGACGTGCGTAATATTACGGGCGAGAGCAATACCAACGTCGGTCAAATGCTGCAACGCATCCGTACAGGCATGGCAAACGTCAGCGGCGAGCGGGCGGAGGATATCCGTATTACTGACCTGCTGGCGGTCGATACCCTGGCGCCTGTGGCGATTGCGGGCGCTTTGGCAGGCGAGACCTGCATGGAAAAGGCGGTGGGAATTGCCGCTATGGTGCGTACCCGCCAGCTGCCCATGCAGCAGATTGCCGACGCCTTGACAAGAGATTTGGGCGTGCGTGTGGTCGTTGCGGGTGTAGAGGCCGTTATGGCGGCTCTCGGTGCCATGACAACGCCCGGTACCCGTGTGCCGCTGGCCATTCTTGATATGGGCGGCGGTTCGACCGACGCGGCTGTTATTGACGAGAACGGCGCGGTCACCATGACGCACTGCGCAGGCGCGGGCGAGCTTGTCTCTATGCTCATTCAGACCGAGCTGGGACTGGCCTCCCGTCACACGGCAGAGCAGATCAAAAAGTACCCTTTGGGCAAGGTGGAAAGCTTGTTCCATCTGCGCCTGGAGAGCGGCGAGATGCAGTTCTTTGACGGCTCCATCGACCCCCGTCTGTTTGGTCACGTGGTGCTGATGACGTCCGAGGGCATGGTGCGTATCGACGAGGACATCCCCATGGAAAAGATCGTGCAGGTGCGCCGCGAGGCAAAGCGCAAGGTGTTTGTCACCAATGCACTGCGTGCTCTTCGTCAGGTCGCGCCCGGACACGAATTACGCCGCATTCCCAACGTGGTGTTGGTCGGCGGCTCGGCCGAGGACTTTGAGATTCCCGAGATGCTCATGGAGGAGTTTGCGGCCTTTCGCATCGTGTGCGGTCGCGGTAACATCCGCGCGACCGAGGGACCGAGAAACGCCGTAGCGACCGGTCTTGTACTCTCGCATCTGGGGGACGCATAAGCCATGATCGTAAGAAAACCTACTATTTTGATTTTTACCGTCCGTCCCGATGCTGCGCTGTTGCGTGAAATTTGCGCCGGTATCGAGGAAGAGGGCGTGTTATATGATGTGATCTCACAGCCCTCGGGCGAGGCGGCCGCGTTGGCGGCGCAGGCGTCGGGAATGTCCATGCTCGGTTCGGGCGTGGCACTCGTAGAACGCTGTGTTGCCTTGCACATTAAGGGGATGGAGTCACAATCCGTACTGTTGGGCTTTGCTTGTGCAACGCCCGAGCAGGCCAGAGATGCAGGGGCGAACAGTGCCCGTGTGATCAAAAAACTCCCGCTTCGTCTGGGAGATACCAACTAACGATATTTCCGATCGGAAACAGAATTCATAAGGAGAACGTGTTTCGATGAAGATCTATACCAAACACGGAGACGCCGGTATGACGACACTCAAGTCGGCTACCCAGATCTCCAAGGCAGACGACCGTATCGCCGCCCTCGGCACCGTTGACGAATTGACGTCGCAAATGGGATTGGCCAAGGCGCATATCGCTTCGATGCGGACGGCTGACAGCGACACCTGCGTGGAGCATTTCGACCGCGTACAGACAACGCTGATGAATATCATGGCAGGCATTGCTGATCCCCGCAATAAAAAGTTCGAGGTGTCGGCTGAGGAAACGGCATTTTTGGAGCATATCATTGACCTGGTGGAGGATTCCTTCCCCCGCGAGCGTCAGTTCATCCTGCCGGGCTATTGCGAGCTGTCGGCCCGTTTGGACGTTGCCAGAACGCTGGCGCGCCGTGCGGAGCGTCAGTTGATTGTGATGGACCGCAAATATGCGGCCAATGCATCGGCCAAGGCTTACTTGAACCGCCTGTCCGACTATCTGTACATGTTGGCCCGCCGTGCCGATTACGATGAAAAGCTGCGCCGTGAGGGCAAGGTTGTTCCGTCGGAGGCAGGGAATGGTGCGCCCAACGGCACGGATGCCGTTGTCAACGAGGTACTGCGCCGTATGGGAGCCGTTGCTACGCTGGATCTGAAAAAGGCTGAGACGCTGATCCGTGAGATTGAAAATTATGCCGCGGCTATCGGTAAAAAGGCGGTCATTGCTGTGTGCAACGATCAGGGAAATCCCATCGCGGTACACGTCATGGACGACGCATTCCTCGTCAGCTATGACGTAGCCCTCAAGAAGGCGTACACTGCCGTTTCGGTCAAAATGTCGACCATGGAGCTCTCTGCCTTGGTACAGCCCGGACAGACCTTCTATGGCTTACAAAACGTGGATAAAATGCTCGTCTTTGGCGGCGGCGTTCCCTTGAAGGTGGGCGATCGTATCGTCGGCGGCCTGGGAATCTCGGGCGGCACGGGCGAGGAAGACCATATGCTGTGCGAATACGGACTTGGAGTTTTTGCAAAACTTTGACGCGCCCCGATTATTCATCTATACTCGCTTATCGGCGAAAGAGGAGGCTAGTATGTTCAAGAAAATCATTGTGATGCTGATGGCACTCATCATGGTCCTGCAACTCAACATTTATGCAATAGCGGAGGAAGAAAACGTGGTTGTATTACATAATTGCGATAGCGCGTTTGGTGCTTTCAAGGTGAATCAGGATGCCGAGAGAGGCAAGTGCCTGGCCATGGAATTTTATGCAGGCATGAAGGATTTTGTTTGCCAGAACACGTTTTCGGCCATTGACGCCGAGGGCACGGATACGCTGGCGATGGAAATGTACTTCAGCGATCCTGCGATGATTGAGCATTTTGAGCAGCTTTATATTGAGATCACCTCATCCGGTGTGTGCGACAAGGAGGAGAATGCTTGGGCAGCTCAGATGCTCCTCAAGCCCGACAAGCTGGAGATTGGTTGGAATACGGTATATTTCTATCTCAACGATAGCGCAGAGTCGGCCGGCAAGTGCGATCTGTCTGCCATCAACTTTATCCGTATTTTTGGATTCTTCAACGGTGCGGCTCTGGAGGGAGAGATTCTTAAAATCGACAACATCCGCATGATCTATACCGGCGGATACGACTATTCGGATCTGGACATGGACTTCTATCGCGGCGACAACTTGGACGTTGACATTAAAATCAAGGGACAGAGTAAGCCCGATCTTGCTCACCGTCACGATCATATTACGATGATTGGCGGCAAAAAATAATCAATTGGTACATTGCCAACGAGAGGTATTATTATGAAATTCCCATCCGTAAAGCGCCTGATCTGTCTGTTGCTTGCCATTTTGATGTGTCTGCCCTTTGTGGGCTGTGCTGATAACGAGCCGAATGATCCTACCCCCACGCCTCCTTCGGACGAGGTGCCGGATGATCAGCCGGGAGATCAGCCGGAAGAAGAGATCCCTTCGATCCCTCCGGTGGATTTTATCGTTGACGGCGCGACGCAGTATATCATCGTACGCTCCGACAAAGCCACGTCGGGCGACACCGAGACCAAGATGTGCGTCAAGCTGGCAGCTGCCATCAAGACCGTCAGCGGCTGTGAGATCAAGCTGACCACCGACTACGAGGACGAAAAGGGCGAGTTTGCCGATCGTCTGGAGATTTTGATTGGTAAGACCAATCGCCCCGAGAGCGAGCAAGTCTTGTCGGAGATCACGGACGAGAACGGATATGCCATCCGCATCGTAGGTAACAAGCTGGTCATTGCAGCGCATAACAGCAATGCCTTGACCGAGGCGGTCACCGTATTTCTTGCCGAATATCTTGACTTTAAGAGCGAAAACGATTTCAAGCAACAGACCACCATTCGTCTGGAGGCCGCGCTGAAAAAAGACGGAATTTGGATCGATCCCGAGATTGTGCCGGATGACGGCAAGCCCGACGTGCTCTTTGGTCTGTCGCAGGATCAGGTGGACAGCTTGTTCGGTAATATTTTAGATGGCCTGTTTACGGGTGACACCGTGGAGACCATGCAGATGAAGGATATGGGAAAAGATTTTAAGATGCATTTCCCGGATATGATTTATAACAATGGCGAATATTGGGCGTATTACATTACGTACAAGACGGAAACCGGCAAGGGTGGCGTTGGTTTGGCTACCTCCGTTGACGGTAAGAACTGGACCGACCGGGGATGCGTTTTGCAGCCGAGTGAGGATTACGATTGCAACGGTGCCTACTTTGCAGGCGTTTGGCTGGATGACGACGGAACCTTCTATTTGGCCTACGAGTGCAAGGGTGGCGAGGAGACCGAGTACGGCACGCTGGAAAACGTAGCCTTGGCTACCTCCTCGGACGGTATCAACTGGGATAAAGAGGGCGTGATTCTCTATAAGAATCCCGAGATCGAGTGGCAGTTGGCCAACGTCGGCACGCCCGATTTGTATAAGAAGGACGGTGTATGGTATCTGTTCTTCCACGGCTTTGATTACACCGATTGCCAGATTGGTGTGGCTTACGGCGAGGATCTTCACAACCTGACGGTCGTTCCCGATCCCATTATTCGCACCGAGGATGAAACGCCTTACAGCGGTACGGTTGGACGCCGCGATGTGATCTTTGTTGATGGTTACTATTATATGGTGTACGAGGTCAGTACCGACCAGGCAGAAGAAGGCGGCTACAATAAATCGTATTGGACGCATATGTTCGCCCGCTCCCGCGATCTGATCAACTGGGAGACCATCGAGGCACCCATCATCACGCAGACCAACAGCGACGGCTCGGCTAAGCCCGGCATGGGTTACGACGGTCCCTGCTGGATGATCATCGGAAGACACATTTACGTCTACGTCCGTATCAGCAACAGAACCACCGCGTTTGAGCTGACGTTGCTGAAGTAATGCTTATCATGCTTATATAATAATGAAGCCCCGCCATCGGATATAAACATCCGATGGCGGGGATCTTTTCTTTTTATTCCAGCTCGAACGCGCCGGTGTAGAGTTGATAATACTTTCCTTTTTCTTCGATCAGCTTTTCGTGGCTGCCGCGCTCAATGATTACACCCTTTTCCAGAACCATGATGACGTCCGAGTTGCGGACGGTGGAAAGGCGGTGAGCGATGACGAATACCGTGCGGCCCTTCATGAGGGCATCCATACCGCGCTGAACGATGGCCTCGGTGCGGGTATCGATGGAGGAGGTCGCCTCGTCGAGGATCATGACGGGCGGGTCTGCCACCGCCGCGCGGGCGATCGCAATGAGCTGACGCTGACCTTGCGACAGGTTGGCACCGTTGTTGGTCAGCATGGTGTTGTAGCCCTGGGGCAGACGGGTGATGAAGTCATCCGCACCCGACAGCTTGGCGGCCTTTTGGCAGTCCTCGTCCGAGGCATCCAGGCGACCGTAGCGGATGTTGTCCATGACCGTGCCGGTGAACAGGTTGGTGTCCTGAAGTACGATGCCAAGCGAGCGGCGCAGATCAGACTTTTTGATCTTGTTGATATTGATGCCGTCGTAGCGGATCTTGCCGTCGTCGATGTCGTAGAATCGGTTGATCAGATTGGTGATGGTGGTCTTGCCTGCGCCCGTTGCGCCGACGAAGGCAACTTTCTGTCCCGGCTCGGCATATACGCTGACGTTGTGCAATACCAGCTTGTTTTCTTCGTAGCCGAAATCCACTTCGGTCAGGCGGACGTCACCTCGCAGCTCGGTGTAGGTGACACTTCCGTCGCCGTGCGGATGCTTCCAGGCCCAGTGTCCCGTGTGCTCTTCGGTTTCGGTCACGTTGCCGTTTTCGTCGATATTGGCGTTGACCAGCGTGACGTAGCCGTCGTCTACCTCGGGGGCTTCGTCCATCAAGGCGAATACGCGCTTGGCACCTGCCAGTGCCATGACGATGGAGTTGATCTGCTGGGAGAAGGTATTGACGTTACCTGTGAACTGTTTGGTCATATTAAGGAAGGAAACAGCAACGCCAATGGAGAGCGTTCCCATGGCGGCTCCCGTCGTCCAGTGAGAGAACAGACCGGACAGGCTGAGGTTGGTCGCGCCCGACAGAATGAACACACCGCCGACCGTCGCCACGATGACGTACAGGACGTTACCGATGTTCATGATGATGGGGCCGAGCATATTGGCAAAGGCGTTAGCGCGGTAGCTGGTCTGGAACAGCTCTTCGTTGATTTTTGCAAAATCCTCGCGGGCTTGCTTTTCGTGCGAGAACACCTTGACGACCTTTTGACCGCTCATGGTTTCTTGTACGTAGCCCTCGAATCGACCAATGATGCCTTGCAGCTTGATAAAATTCTTTGCGCTGTTACCGGCAATCGAGCCCGATACGATGAACATGGCTACGACGCCAACCAGGACGACCAGCGTCATCCAGATGCTGGACCACAGCATGATGAACAGTACCGTCAGTACGATGGTGCAGGATTGCAGCAGGCTGGGGAGGGACTGGGAAACGAGCTGACGCAGCGTGTCGATATCGTTGGTGTAATGGCTCATGATATCGCCGTGCTGGTGGGTATCGAAATATTTGATGGGCAGATTTTGCATGCCGTCAAACATTTTGCGGCGCATCTTGGACAAAAAGCCTTGGGTGATGTAAGCCATCAGCTGCGACTGTATGGTAATAAATATAATGGAAAGGATATACAGGCCAAGCAGGATCAAGACCAGGGGGATGACTTCTTTGGCGATAACGTCCCAGGTTGAGCCGGCCTTCAGACCAACGTCAACGATGTTGATGATGCGTTGGGTGAAAATGGCGGGGCAGGCCGAAACCATGGCCGATAAAATCATGCACAAGAGGGCCGTGGGGAGCAAGCGAGGATAAAAGCCGAAGAGCAATTTGATGACGCGACCGAGCATTTTGAAGTCGATCTTGCGCTTGCCGCCCGGCATCTTTGCGGGAGCGGAATTCTTACTCATGATCCTCACCTCCCTTGGTTTGCTGAATGTAGATTTCTTTGTAGATATCGCATTTGGTCAATAGTTCTTCATGCTTGCCCATGGCAGCAACGGTGCCGTTTTCCATGACGAGGATCAGATCGGCATCCTGTACCGATGAGACGCGCTGGGCAATGATGATCTTGGTGGTTTCGGGAATATAAGAACGGAAGCCGGCGCGGATAAGGGCGTCGGTGTGGGTGTCAACCGCGCTGGTCGAGTCGTCAAGAATAAGAATCTTGGGACGCTTGAGCAGTGCGCGGGCGATGCACAGACGTTGCTTCTGACCGCCCGAGACGTTGGTACCGCCTTGCTCGATGTAGGTGTCATATCCGTCGGGGAAGGAGGAGACGAAGTCGTGGGCTTGTGCAAGCTTGCAGGCCTCGATCAGCTCTTCGTCGGTGGCGTTTTCGTTGCCCCAACGGAGATTGTCCTTGATGGTGCCCGAGAAGAGCAGATTCTTCTGAAGGACCATGGCAACCTGACCGCGCAACGCATCCAGATCGTAATCTCTTACGTCGATACCGCCAACCTTGACACAGCCCTCGGTCGTGTCGTACAGACGGGGAATGAGCTGCACCAGAGTGGATTTGCTCGAACCGGTGCCGCCCAAAATACCGACGGTCATGCCCGAGTCGATGTGCAGGTCGATGTCGGACAGCGCAAAGCGCTCGGCCTTGGCGGAATATTTGAAGTTAACGTTTTCAAAATCAATGGAGCCATCCGTTACCTCGGTCACGGCATTCTCGGGGCTGGTCAGCGCGGACTTTTCATCCAACACCTCGATGATACGCTTCATGGACTCGGAGGACATGGTCAGCATGACGTAGATCATGGACAGCATCATCAGCTGGATGAGGATTTGCATACCGTAGGTGAGCATGGCCGACATGTGACCAACGTTGACGGTGGCACCCCCGCTCTTGATGACCAGCATGGAACCGACCAGCATGACGAAGATCATGTTGGCATAGACGCATAGCTGCATCAAGGGAGAGTTGAGAGCGACGATACGCTCGGCCTTGGTGAAATCCCAGCGGATATTTTCGGAGGCAACGCCGAATTTTTCTTTTTCATGCTCCTCGCGGGAGAATCCCTTAACGACACGCATGCCGCGGACGTTTTCCTCGATGGACTCGTTGAGGCGGTCGTACTTGCGGAAGACGGCACGGAAGGCGGGCATAGCGCGGCGGCTGATCAAGAACAGGCCGAAGGTCAAAAGGGGGACCAGCACAGCGAAGGAGATGGCCAACCAACCGCCCATAAAGGAAGCCATGACGATGGCGAAGACCAGCATCAAGGGGGCGCGGACGGCCGTACGGATGATCATCATGTAGGACATCTGAACGTTATGCACGTCGGTGGTCAGACGGGTGACCAGCGAGGTGGAAGAAAATTTGTCGATGTTCTCAAAAGAGAAGGTCTGAATACGATCAAATACGTCCTGGCGCAGGTTTCGAGCAAAGCCGGAGGAGGCTTTGGCACAGGTATAGGCCGCAACGCCGCCGCAGGTCAAAGAAGAGATGGCCATGACGGTAAGAAGCAGTCCGTATCTGAGGATGACGGCCATTTCCAGAGCGGGGGTGGTTTGGATGTAGTTGATGAGGTTTGCGGTGGTAAAGGGGATAAACACCTCGATGACTACTTCCGCGATGATAAAGATCAGCGTAAGAATGGATGGAGTTTTGAATTCTCTTACGCTCTTCAGGAATTTTTTGAACATGAATTTCCTCCTTTTTCCGTCGTTTGATATCTATCCTTTCTATTATAGCATATTTTTGAATGATTTTGTCAACAAATATAAAGAAAAATGTAAACAAAAATGAAGGAGGGGAAGAGGAGGGATTTTAACAACTTTTTCTACAGGCTCGACAACTAAATTTTTAGCTTATCCACCGCGCACAAGGAGGTCAACAGGAGCGGTTGCTTAAGCTTTCGCATTCCAACAAAAAACAAGGGACGCTTGTCGCGTCCCTTGCGTAAGAATTAAATTTCCTTGAGCAGCTGTTCAAACTCATCCAAACAATCGGCAAAGACCTTCATCGCATTCTTCACCGTGTCAGGCTTGGTCAGATCTACGCCTGCAATCTTGAGCTCCTCCAGCGGATAATCACTGCCGCCCGTCTTGAGGAAAGCCAGATAATCCGATGCATCGCCCGTTTCGTAAATGTGGTTAGCAATCGCAACGGCAGACGAGAAGCCGGTCGCGTACTGGTATACGTAGAACGCATTGTAGAAGTGAGGAATGAGCGCCCACTCATACTTGTGGAGTTCACCAACCTCAGCACCCTCGTAATACAGCTCGTTGAGCTTCTGGTAAGCCTCGCTCAACGTCTGTGCCGTCAAGGGCGTGCCGGACTGATACATATCGTGAGCGATTCTCTCGAATTCGGCAAACAGCGTCTGACGGAAAATGGTGGTACGGAAGCTCTCCAGGAAGTTGTTGAGAATGTAGGCACGGCGGCGCTTATCTGTCTCAACCGACAAAAGATACTTGGTCATGAGCACTTCGTTGACGGTCGAAGCAACCTCGGCAACCATGATCTTGTAGTCGTGGTTGACGTAGTCCTGTGCTTCGCTCGAATAGTAGGAGTGCATTGCATGACCCAGCTCGTGTGCCAGCGTAAAGGCGTCATCAAGCGTGTCGGTATAGTTGAGCAGAACGTAGGGGTGAACGCCGAAGACACCGCAGGAGAATGCGCCGGTCGTCTTGCCCTTGTTCTCATATACGTCGATCCAGTTTTCGGTATAGGCGCGGTCCAAAAGTGCAGCATAGCCCTCGCCCAAGGGAGCGGCGGCCTTTTTGACCAGCTCCTTGGCTTCCTCATAATCGACCTTCATATCCATATCGCTGAGGATGGGGCAGTACAGGTCGTAGGTGGAGAGCTTGTCCAGACCCAGCGCTTCCTTGCGGATCTTGAGATACTTTTTCATGGTGTCCAGACCCTCGTGAACGGCCTCGATCAGGCTGTCGTATACCTCGACGGGAACGTTGCTGCCGAACAGAGCGGCTTCGCACGGCGTCTTGAATTTGCGAACGTTGGAGTAGAAGGTGTCCGTCTTGACCGATGCGGCATAAGTAGCAGCAAAGGTGTTGATGTACTTTTTGAATTCACCGAAATATTTGGCAAACGCCTCATGGCGGATGCGCTTGTCTGCATTCTCACGCCATACGCCGAAGTTGCCGTGGGTCAGGGGAGCCTCGTTGCCGTTTTCGTCGATCATGGGCGGGAAGGTCATATCAACACTTTCCAGCATCTCGAAAATATTGCGGGCGTTGCCGCGGACGTCGGACAGCATAGCCAGCATCATTTCCTGCTCCTTGGGCAGCATATGAGCGCGGCCACGCAGAATTTCGCCGACGGTCTGACGGTAAACGGCCAGCTCGGGCTGTTCCAGATAAGAACGGATGGTTGCCTCGTCACACTCAAGGATCTCGGGCTCCAGGAAAGCGATCGCCGTATTCATGGCAACGATGAGGTTGACAGCGCGGCCCTGCATGGCCTGATGCTCGGGGTCACCGTTGTCGGAGCTTTGGTGCAGCATGGCGTACAGATAAACCAGCTCCATCTTCTTGGAGACGGCGTAGACGGCGTCAAGTCCTGCTTTGAGATTTTCAGCGGAGGTAAGGGTGCCGGCCAGAGCAGGCAGCTTAGCAATTTCGGCCTCACATTCGGCGTAGGCAGTCTCCCAAGCCTCTTTGGTTTCGAACATATGGGAAAAGTCCCACATGAATTTGGGGTCAAGTTCACTTCTTGCTTTCATGATCGGATATCCTTTCTTGATTTATAATGATCTTGAATTTATAAGACATACTCATTGTAGCACAACTTGTCACAAAAGGGAAGAGGATTTTGCATTTTTCTGAGGATATTTTTCAGATTTTCCTGCGATGGAAATTCCAAAGAAAACACAGGGGCAAAATGCACTTTTTGTTGATATTTTACCCAAAGGTCTACTTTTTGTTGACAATCTGCCGGGGCTATGATACAATAGAACAAAGAAAAATCCGTTGTAGAAGGCCAACCCTACAAAATTGAGGAGATTTTTATGAAAATAAAGATAAAGCATAAAACGTACGACGAGGTAATGGCGCTCCCACGCGAGAAACACCTCCATCCCCACAAGCCCAATATTTTTTTCCGTACGCTGCTCAAGATCGTTTGCACCCCCGATCTGTGGGCAACGCGCTTTTCCTATCGCCGCATTGGCATGGAAAAGTTAGGCAAACGTGAGCCCTGCCTGATTCTGATGAATCATGCCAGCTTTATCGATCTGAAAATGGCCTCATCCATGCTGTATCCTCGCCCGGTTAGTATCGTCAGCACGGCAGACGGTATGGTGGGCAAGCGATGGCTGATGCGCCAGCTGGGCTGTATCCCCACCCAGAAGTACGTGGCGGATATGCGCCTTGTGCGGGATATGGTATACGCGATCCGCAAAAAGAAATGCTCGGTATTGATGTACCCCGAAGCAGGCTACAGCTTTGACGGTACCGCCACGCCCCTTCCCGACACGCTGGGCAGCTGTGTTAAGCTGTTGGGCGTTCCCGTTGTCATGATCCGCACGCAAGGCGCATTTGCCCGCGATCCTCTGTATAACAATCTCCAACTTCGCCGGGTAAAAACGTCAGCCGAGATGGAGTATCTGCTCTCGCCGGAGGACATCAAACAAAAAACACCCGAGCAAATCAACGAGATTTTAAGAGAACAGTTTTCTTTTGACTATTTCCGTTGGCAAAAGGAGAAAAACGTCAAGATCGATGAGCCTTTCCGCGCCGACCATCTGGAGCGGGTGCTGTATCAGTGTCCCCACTGCCGCGTCGAGGGACAGACCGAGGGCAAGGGTACGACACTGACCTGCCATGCCTGCGGCAAGGTGTGGGAGATGAATGAACTTGGTGAAATGGTCGCGGTGTCGGGCGAAACGGAGTTTTCGCATATTCCCGATTGGTACCGCTGGCAAAGAGAAAACGTTCGCGCCGAGATCGAACGAGGCGAGTATTCTTTGGACGTGCCGGTGGATATATGTATGCTCATCGACAGCAAGGCACTCTATCAAGTCGGCCAGGGACGGCTGCGCCACAATGAAGAAGGCTTCGTGCTGACGGGTTGCGACGGCAAATTGAATTATTCTCAAAAGCCGCTGGCCTCGTACAGCCTCAACGCGGATTATTACTGGTATGAGATCGGTGACGTCATCGGTATTGGCAACACCGACGCGCTGTATTACTGCTTCCCCAAGCAAGAGCACCCCGTTGCCAAGACAAGACTTGCGACGGAGGAGCTGTATTGCATGGCAAGACAGGAAAAAGCCAAGCAAAAAGTCAAATAAGTAGCCGTTGTTTTGTCGAAAAATCAAACAGGGCTATTGACAAGTAGCACAATTTGCCATATAATTATTAGTGTATTGTGCCAAATAGTTGTATAATAGAGTCACTTTGGTGATTATGATATGGCAGAGTGAAAGTGAGGTCTTGTTATTATGGTTAAAGTAGTAAAATTCGGAGGCAGTTCGCTGGCGGATGCGGATCATTTCCGGCAGGTCGCCCAGATCGTTCTGGCCGATAAAACCCGCCATTACGTCGTTGCATCTGCGCCCGGTAAGCGTTATTCGGACGACGTCAAGGTGACGGACATGCTGTACCGCTGCTATGAGATGGTACGCGCGCATGAGAATATTGATGAATATTACGAGCAAATCAAGAAAAGATATAATGATATCATTGCCGATCTGGGTTTGGATTTCGATATTTCGGGCGAGCTGGAATACGTCAAGAACGCTATGCAGCACGCATCCGGTCGTGACTTCGCGGCGTCTCGCGGCGAGTATCTGAACAGCCTGATCCTGGCGAAGTTTTTGGGCTTTTCCTTCGTGGACGCCGAAAACGTGATCTTCTTTAAGGAGAACGGCCAGTTCGATGCTGAGACGACCCAAAAACTGATGCAGGAAGAGCTGCAGAAGTACGAATATGCCGTCATCCCCGGCTTTTACGGTTCGATGCCCAACGGAACCATCAAGACGTTTTCCCGCGGCGGTTCCGACGTGACGGGCTCTATCGTGGCTAACGCTGTAGGTGCGGATCTGTACGAAAACTGGACGGATGTATCCGGCTTTATGATGGCCGATCCCCGCTTGGTTGACAGCCCCTGCTCGATCGAGACCATTACCTACCGTGAATTGCGTGAGCTGTCCTATATGGGCGCGTCGGTTTTGCATGAGGATGCGATTTTCCCCGTCCGCAGTGCCGGTATTCCCATCAACATCCGCAACACCAACCGTCCCGAGGATGCAGGTACCATGATCGTGGCAACCGCTACCTCGTACGACAAGCAGCGCATCATTACGGGTGTCGCCGGACGCAAGGGATTCTCGTTTGTCAACATTGAAAAGGATATGATGAACGCCGAGGTTGGCTTTACTCGCCGTATTCTCGACGTGCTGGAGGATTACGATTTGCCCATCGAGCATCTGCCCACCGGTATTGACACCATCAGCATGGTCATTCCCACGGCAGCCTTGGAGGGCAAGCGCGAGAAGATGCTGTCTTCCATCGAGCGTCGCGCTCGCCCCGACAGCGTTGTGATCGAAGATGGTATCGCGATGATCGCCGTCGTTGGCCGCGGTATGACCAAGTCCAAGGGTACGGCTGCTCGCGTCTTTGGTTCGTTGGCTGCTGCCGGCATCAACATTCGTATGATCGACCAAGGCTCGAGTGAGCTCAATATCATCATCGGTGTGGAAGAGGCGGACTACGAGACGGCCATCTGCGCCATCTACCACGAGTTTGTAAAATAAGGAGTGACCGGCATGAAGCGAGTGCTTGTCAGCGGTGGCGCGCGCGGTATCGGGCGCGCTATCGTGGAATATTTTGTCGCTCGCGGCGATGCGGTTGCCTTCATCTATCGCCAAAACGACGAGGCGGCCCGGGCGGTATCCGAGCAAACGGGTGCGCAGGCCATTCGGGCAGATCTGTCGGATGCCGCACAGGCGGCCCGGGCGGCAGCGAAGGCTGAAGAGCTTTTGGGCGGCGTTGATATTTTGATCAACAATGCAGGTGTGGCTTCGATCGGACTTTTCACTGACGTCAGCGATGCCGATTGGCGGCGCATCACGGACACCAATCTGTCCGCCGCTTTTTATCTGGCGCGTGCGGTGGCCCCCGGTATGATTTCTCAAAAGTGGGGACGCATCGTCAATATCGGGTCGATGTGGGGCAAGATCGGCGCATCCTGCGAGGTTGCGTATTCCGCCTCCAAAGCAGGTCTTCGCGGCTTGACGATGGCGTTGGCGAAGGAGCTTGGACCTTCGGGAATCACGGTGAATTGTGTGGAGCCCGGAGTGATCGAGACCGAAATGAACGCTGTGCTGGACGAGGCGACCAAGGCGGCGCTGTGTGACGAAACTCCTCTTTGCCGCATGGGACAGCCGAGCGAAGTAGCAGCGGCGGTTGGTTTTTTGGCATCGGACGAAGCGGGCTTTATTACCGGACAGATGCTGGGAGTCGATGGCGGATTTGCCGTTTGAATTGCTGAAATTTTAAATTTTTTTTGAATCTTTAAAATTTTTTCTTGCTTTTTATCAAAAGCGTGATATACTAAACATGAGAGGTGCGTTCGTCGCACCGTGATATCGACGAAACGAAAGGAGTCATGGTCATGGATGAGAGAAGAGAAAGAGCGAGTATTGGTAAGATTATTTTCATTACCCTTGCGGTCGTAGTAGGTGCTTGCGCAGTAATTTGGTTTGCGATGAAGCTGTATCGCAAATATTGCTTGCTTGAGTGCGACGACTATGACGAAGAGCTGGACGAGATTTACAACGATGGTTTGTACAATGAAACGATGGGCTGTGAGCTTGTCGTTGAAGACGAGACCGAGGGCGTTGAAATCGCCGATGCCGAAGCATAAGAAATGAAAAAATAAACGGCTGTTGCTACGTGGCAACAGCCGCTCTTTTTTGCACAGTGTGAGCGTCCGCAGAAGACGACAAAAACAAGTTTCTTTGTGGGGAGAAATCTCTTCCACCCCCTTGCATTTCCGCCTATCTTTTGTTATAATGACACTAATCACTCCCTCAGCACCGCACGGTGCGGAAAGGACACGCTATGAAACGCTTTGAAAGCTTTAACTGGACCATGACGCCCCATTATCCCTACACGCCCTTTCGTGTGCAGAATATGGAAACGGACGTCAAGAATCAATCCATTCTCCCGCCCATCCCCTGCCAGGTTCCCGGTTCCATCTACGATGCGCTGGAAAAGGCGGGCATCATTGAAAATCCTTATTTTGAAATGAACAGCCTCAAGTGCCAGTGGGTATCCAATCACTGGTGGGTGTTCGATGGCAAGGTCGAGCTTCACCCCGAAGGAAACGGCGAGCGGTTGGAGCTGGTGCTGGAAGGCATCGACTGCATGGGCCATATTTTCTTTAACGGCAAAAAACTGGGCCAATCGGATAATATGTACGTTCCCTTTGTTGCTGACGTGACCGATATTGCCCGTGAGGGTAGCAACACCATCACCGTCGTGCTGGAAAATGCCCCCGACGAGATGGGCCAGATCGGCTATACTTCCAAGACCTTCACTCAGAAGGCTCGCTTTAACTATAAATGGGACTGGTGCACCAGACTCATCAGCGTCGGTCTGTACCGTCCGGTTTACGTGCGCTCCTATAAAGAGGTGCGCTTTGAGGACTTCTATTTCAAGCCCGTGGGAACGAGCGGCGATGCTGAGTTCTACGCGACGCTGCACGGTGATACCAAGGGCTGCACCGTGGAGGTTTCCATTGGCAACTGCTTGGTTAACTGTCCTTTGGACAGCCGCGGCAGAGAAGCCAAAGCGAGATTGCACGTGGACGATGTCAAGCTGTGGTATCCTTTGGACGTGGGCGAGCAGAATCTGTATGATCTAACCATGACCATCCAAAGAGACGGTGTGGCTGTGGAGAGCCAAACCAAGCAGGTTGGCTTCCGTCAAATCACGCTGGAGCAGAATGACAATGCACCCTTGGGAGCTTTGGGCTACGTATTCAACTGCAACGGCACTCGCGTTTACGCCAAGGGCGTCAATCTGACTCCCATCGATATGACGGGTTATAACGATCCCTGTAAGATGGAGCAACTCTTGACCATGATGAAAAAGGCACACATCAACGTCATTCGTGTCTGGGGCGGTGGTGTTATCGAGGACGATATGTTCTACGATCTGTGCGACCGCATGGGCTTTATGGTGTGGCAGGAGTTTATTCAGTCCTCCAGCGGTCTGGATAACGTTCCCTCCAAGGTCGAGCAGTTTATGGTCCGCCAGGAAGCAACGGCTAAGTGGGCCATCAAGACCCGCCGCAATCATCCCTCGCTGGCCGTCTGGAGCGGCGGCAACGAGCTGACCAACGAAGAGGGCATCCCCGCCTCCTTTGCCGATCGCAACATCGCCGAGCTGTTGGGCTTTGTTTCCTACTATTCCCCCCACATTCCCATGTTGCCTACTTCCGCGAGCGGCCCTTATGAATTTTTGGATCCCGCCCACAAGGGCGAGAATCACGACGTTCACGGAAGCTGGCGCTACTATGGCACCAAGGATCACTACCGCGTCTTCAACGAATCGGACAGCCTGTTCCACAGCGAGTTTGGCGTGGACGGCATGATGAGCGTCGAAACCATGAAGACATTTTTGTCCGAGGATAATCTGAAGGTCGACGACATGGCGCACAACCACGTATGGCGTCATCACGGCGAGTGGTGGGACAATTCTTGGCGAGACAAGCACATTTTCGGTGAGCCTACCACGCTCGAACAGCAGGTCGCTCGCTCGCAGTTCATTCAGGCCGAGGGCTTGCGCTACGCCGTCGAGGCCAACCGCCGCCGCGCCTTTGAGAACAGCGGCAGTATCATCTGGCAGATCAACGAGCCCTATCCCAACATCAGCTGCACCTCTATGATCGACTATTGCATGAGAGCCAAGCCGGTGCTGTGGCAGGTCGGCAAGGCCTTCGCCCCCTTGAACGTCAGCATCAAATACGATAAGCTGATCTGGGAGCCGGGCGAGGAGGTCGTGGCAGAGGTTTACGTCTCCTTGGACGGCGAGGAGAGGGAAGTGACCTACTCCTACACCGCTGCCGGACAAACGACCGAAGGCAAGGTCGTGTGCGGTCATACCCGCGCGGTCAAGGTGGGTGAAATTCGCGTTACCGCCGAGGGTAAGTACGTTGACTTTACCCTGAAGGCCGAGGATGGCGTCCATACCTTTGAGAATACCATCCGCTTGCTCGTTCGCCAGGAAAACGGCCTGTGCTCGGACGAGGGCGTACTCGGATTCTATCCGGAGAATGAATAAGTAAGAATATATGGCGCGAGGGAAACTTTTTGAAAAAGTTTCCCTCGCGCTCCTTTCAAAAGTCACAGAACAAGAAAAAAGTGCCTTGTGCATCGCCTTGGTTTATGGTATAATGGTGGCAAAGAACGAAAAAAGGACGGTACGCCCATGAAAATTGCAGTTTTGGACCGTTGTACGGTGACCAACGGAGATATATCTTTTAGACCCCTGGAACAAGTCGGTGAGGTGCGCTATTTTGATCTGCTCCCCCCATGCGACGTGCCGGCGGCCATCGGTGAGTGCGAGGCGGTCATTGTCAACAAGGCAAGGATCACAGCACAGGTGATGGACGCTTGCCCCAACCTCAAATTTGTAGGCTTGTTTGCCACGGGATATAACAACATCGACGTGGCGGCGGCAGACGAGCGGGGCATCGTCGTTTGCAACGTGCCGGGCTACTCGACCGACTCGGTCGCCCAGCATACCATCGCCCTGATGCTGCACTTCTCCACCCGCGCCGACGACTATGCCGCTTCGGTCGGCAGAGGCGACTGGGTGAAGTCTAAGGCGTTTTCTTATTTTAAGTATCCCGTCTATGAGCTGTCGGGCAAGACGCTGGGCATTTTTGGCTACGGCACCATCGGTCGCGCCGTCGCCAAGATCGCGCTGGCGTTTGGCATGAAGGTTATTGCTACTTCCCGCTCGCACACGAGCGGATGCGAGGGTGAGGTCGTCTTCGTGGACTCCGATACGCTGTTTGCTACGTCGGATTATCTGTCGTTGCACTGCCCGTTGACACCCGAGACCGAGCGTGCCGTCAACGCCCGCACGCTTTCGCGGATGAAGCCGTCTGCGGTACTGATCAACACGGCACGGGGCGGCGTGACGGATGAGGATGCCGTGGCTGAAGCATTGAACACGGAACGCTTGCGCGGTGCGGGCATTGACGTGCTGTGCGAAGAACCCATGCGGGAGGATCATCCCTATTTGACGGCCAAAAATTGCATCGTTACTCCCCACGTGGCCTGGGGATCGATCGAGGCGCGGACACGGCTGGTGGATATCGTTGCCGAAAACCTCAAAGCGTATGAAAGGGGCAAGCCGCAAAACTGTGTGGGCGCATTCAAAGGATGAAAAAGGCAGTTTTATTTGATCTGTACGATACCGTGCTGAAAAACGATTCGTTTGATTTTTCGCGTGGCGTCAGCTACGTGTATGAAAATTATCTGTCGGACGTCTGCACGTTTGAAGAATTTAAGGCCTATACGGAGACCTTTCTGCCGCTGTACCATCAGCGTCACGTTGATCACAGCGAGATCCACTTTGTCAAGGATGAGTTGCCGTTGTGGTTTTCCCACTTTGGCAAGGCTGTACCCCAAAATATAGATGACCTGGAATATGCGATCATGAGTGCGATGCAACGTGGCGGTGTTCCGGATGAGGTTGCGTACGTGCTGGATGAATTGAAGGAGCGCGGAATTCCGATGTATATTTTGTCGAATACGATATTTACCCGGCAGGCGACCGAGCGTCATTTGATGCATCACGGAATTCTCTCTTATTTTGAAAAAGTCTATACCAGTGCAGAGGCCGGCGTGCGCAAGCCCTCGCCCCGCTTTTTCGACTGGGCGATCGAGGATATTCAAAGAAATCATCCCGATTGGCAAAAAAGCGACTTCTTGTTTGTTGGCAACGATTACGCCATGGACGCTCATGGCGGTGTCGCGGCCGGAATCGATACCGTTTGGTACAACGTCAATCATGCCTCGAATGAGGATAACTTGCCGATCGTTGTCGTCGATGATTTTCGAGACCTTCTTCCATTCGTTGAATAACAAAAGACCAACACCCGTAGGTGTTGGTCTTTTGTTTTATGCGGAACGAAAATTATTCGTACAGCTTAGCCATTCTCTGGAGTCTGTCGTACTTCGCCTTGGCATTGTCGGCAGCCTTTGCGAACAGAGCCTCAGCTCTGTCGGGGAATGCCAGTGCCAGACGCTGATAACGGGTCTCGTTCTTGATGAAGGAGACGTAATCAGCCGTGGGCTCCTTGGAGTCGATGGTCATGGGGTTCTTGCCCTCTGCCTTAGCAGCGGGGTTGTAGCGGAACATATGCCAGTAGCCGGCCTCAACAGCCTTCTTCATTTCAAGCTGGCAGTTCTGCATACCGCCCTTGGCGATACCGTGCATTTCGCAGGGAGCGTAACCGATAACGAGCGAAGGACCGGGATAAGCCTCAGCCTCCTGCAGTGCCTTGAGCGTCTGGTTCATGTCAGCGCCCATAGCGATCTGTGCAACGTAAACGTAGCCGTAGGACATAGCGATCTCGGCCAGGTTCTTCTTGCCGATTGCCTTACCTGCTGCTGCGAACTGAGCAACCTGACCCAGGTTGGAAGCCTTGGAAGCCTGTCCACCGGTGTTGGAGTAAACCTCGGTATCGAATACCATGATGTTGACGTCCTCGCCGGAAGCGATTACGTGGTCCAGGCCGCCGAAGCCGATGTCGTAAGCCCAACCGTCGCCACCGAAGATCCAAACGGACTTCTTAGCCAGGTAATCCTTTTCAGCCAGGATCTTCTGAGCCTTTTCACAGCCGCAAGCCTCGAGAGCTGCGATCAGTGCATCGGTTGCATCGCCGTTGGTCTTGCCGTCGTCGTAGGTCTCAACCCACTTCTTAGCGGCCTCGATAACAGCCTCGTTCTTGCCGTTTGCAATGATATCCTCGATATAGCCCTTCAGCTTTTCGCGGATGGTCTTCTGAGCCAGTGCGATACCCAGACCGTGCTCAGCGTTATCCTCGAACAGCGAGTTGCCCCATGCAGGACCGCGGCCGCTCTCACGGTTAACGGTGTAGGGGGTTGCAGGTGCGGAACCGCCCCAGATGGAAGAACAACCGGTTGCGTTGGAGATGTACATTCTCTCACCGAACAGCTGAGTGATCAGACGAGCGTAAGAGGTCTCAGCACAACCTGCGCAAGAGCCGGAGAACTCGAGCAGAGGCTGCTTGAACTGCGAGCCCTTGATGGTGCCTGCGATGAGCTCCTTCTTCTCGGATACGTTGTTAACAGCGTAGTCCCAAGGAGCCTGCTGGTCCGCCTGAGTAGAAGCGAGAACCATTTCGATGGCCTTCTTGTCGGTGCCGTCCTTTTCTGCCTTCGCAGTAACAGGGCAAGCCTTGACACACAGGGTACAACCCATGCAGTCCGCGGGAGAGATGGCCATGGTGAACTTGTAGTTGGTCTTAATAACGGGCTTTGCGGTGAACTTGGTAGCCTCGGGAGCGGCAGCAGCCTCCTCTTCGGTCATAGCGAAGGGACGGATTGCAGCGTGAGGACATACGAAAGCACAGTTGTTGCACTGTACGCAATGCTCGGGGTTCCACTGGGGAACGTAGACGGCAACGCCGCGCTTCTCGGAAACGGTAGAGCCCTGGGGGAAGGTACCGTCTGCGCAATCCTTGAATGCGGAAACGGGCAGCTTGTCACCGGCCATAGCGTTTACGGGAGCAACGATGTTGTTGACGAATGCATCCAGATCTGCACGGTCGCTCTTGAAAGCGGCAGCGGGAGCATCGGGAGCGCAGGTCTTCCAAGATTCGGGAACGGCAACCTCAACGAAAGCGTCAGCGCCTGCATCGATAGCAGCGTAGTTCAGGTCAACGATTGCCTGACCCTTCTTGATGTAAGACTTGTAAGCAGCCTTCTTCATGTACTCGATAGCCTCAGCAGCAGGCAGGATGTTAGCCAGAGCGAAGAAAGCGGACTGAAGAACGGTGTTCTTAACCTTGGAGTTACCGATCTTCTTGGTAGCAATGGTGGTAGCGTCGATGGTGTAGAACTTTACGCCGTTGTTAGCGATGTAGGACTTAACCTTTGCGGGCAGCTTTTCGTCCAATTCCTCTGCAGTCCAAGCGCAGTCCAAAAGGAAGGTGCCGCCGGGCTTAACGTCGGATACCATGTCATACTTGAACAGGTAGGACTGGTTGTGGCAAGCAACGAAGTCAGCCTTGTTGATGTAGTAAGGAGACTTGATGGCGGTGTCACCGAAGCGCAGGTGGGAAATGGTGATACCACTGGTCTTCTTGGAGTCATACTGGAAGTATGCCTGGATGTACTTGTCGGTGTGGTCACCGATGATCTTGATGGAGTTCTTGTTTGCACCGACGGTACCGTCGCCGCCCAGACCCCAGAACTTGCAAGCGATGGTGCCGGCAGAAGCGGTGTCGGGAGCTACGGTTTCGGGCAGAGACAGACCGGTGACGTCATCGACGATACCGATGGTGAAGTTGCCCTTGGGAGCGTCAGCCTTGAGGTTTTCGTAGGTAGCGAAGATGGAAGCGGGAGTGGTGTCCTTGGAACCCAGACCGTAACGACCGCCGACAACCGTCTTGTCGGAAACGCCGCACTGATTCAGAGCAGCAACAACGTCAAGGTACAGAGGCTCGCCCAAAGAGCCGGGCTCCTTGGTTCTGTCAAGAACGGCAATCTTCTTAGCGGTTGCGGGAATGGCCTCAACCAGCTTGCTTGCTACGAAGGGACGGTACAGGCGGACCTTAACAAGGCCGACCTTCTCGCCGTTTGCGTTCATGTAATCGATAACTTCCTCGATAACGTCGCAGACGGAACCCATAGCGATGATCACGCGATCAGCATCGGGCGCACCGTAGTAGTTGAACAGCTTGTAATTGGTACCCAGCTTTTCGTTGACCTTGTCCATGTACTCCTCAACGATGGCAGGGAATGCATCGTAGTAGGGGTTGCAGGCCTCTCTGTGCTGGAAGAAGATGTCACCGTTTTCAGCGGAGCCGCGGAGAACGGGGTGGTTGGGGTTGAGTGCGCGGCCGCGGAAAGCAGCAACAGCGTCGAAGTCAACCATCTCTGCCAGATCCTTGTAGTCCCAAACCTCGATCTTCTGGATCTCGTGGGAGGTGCGGAAGCCGTCGAAGAAGTTGAGCACGGGAACGCGGCCCTTGATGGTTGCCATGTGAGCAACAGCACCCAGGTCCATGATCTCCTGCTGGTTGGTCTCAGCCATCATAGCGAAACCGGTCTGGCGGCAGGCGTAAACGTCGGAGTGGTCACCGAAAATGTTCAGCGCGTGCGAAGCAACGGCACGAGCGGAAACGTGGATAACGCAGGGAAGCAGCTCACCTGCGATCTTGTACATGTTGGGGATCATGAGAAGCAGACCCTGAGAAGCGGTGTAGGTGGTGGTCAGCGCACCTGCGGCCAGAGAGCC
>JAZLCA010000065.1:0-1641 GCA_045613985.1 Eubacteriales bacterium
CCTGATATCTACGCATTTCACCGCTACACCAGGAATTCCGGTTACCTCTCCGACCCTCAAGAATCACAGTTTCAAATGCAGGTTATGAGTTAAGCCCATAATTTTCACATCTGACTTGCAATCCCGCCTACACACCCTTTACACCCAGTAAATCCGGATAACGCTCGCCACCTACGTATTACCGCGGCTGCTGGCACGTAGTTAGCCGTGGCTTATTCATAAGGTACCGTCATAATTCGTCCCTTATAAAAGAAGTTTACAATCCGAGGACCGTCTTCCTTCACGCGGCGTCGCTGGGTCAGGCTTGCGCCCATTGCCCAATATTCCCCACTGCTGCCTCCCGTAGGAGTCTGGACCGTTTCTCAGTTCCAATGTGGCCGTTCAACCTCTCAGTCCGGCTACTGATCGTCGGCTTGGTGGGCCGTTACCCCACCAACTACCTAATCAGACGCGAGCCCATCCCTGTACGATAAATCTTTGGCAAGGTCATCATGCGGTGTCCTTGCTTCATGCGGTATTAGCGTTCGTTTCCAAACGTTATCCCACATACAGGGGCAGGTTGCTCACGCGTTACTCACCCGTCCGCCACTAACTCGGGGCCGAAGCCCCTCGTCCGTTCGACTTGAATGTGTTATGCACGCCGCCAGCGTTCATCCTGAGCCAGGATCAAACTCTCGAAATCATTGTATCAAAACAAGCGTTTCCGCTTGATCTAATCTGCTTTCGAGTCTTGCTCTTAGCTTTCTTTACTTTTGTTGAGTAGTATTCTCTTTTTAGAATTGTCGAGATCTTCGCACTCGCTTTCGCTTGTACTTCGTCTCTTGTTGTTCAATTTTCAATGACCGATTGCCTCCGCCTCTTGGCGGCGACTTGCTTATTGTACCACTTCTCTCCCGTTTTGTCAAGCACTTTTTTTCATTTTTTTGAAATTTATTTGTTTTTTGACGATTTGAACAGTTTACCTACGACATTTTGTATGACATTCTATCAAAATGTTGAATATCTCCATACAAATCGACGGGGGAATTTTGCAAAAAACGCTTTTGGTAAAACGACTTTTTGACGTTGCCCTCCTAATATGTAATATATAAGCGCACGAAAGGGCGACACCTTACAGAGCCGCCCTTCGGGTATTGCGTCAATTTGATTGTACGATCAATCAAACCTCGGGGATCACGACCTCGATCTCGCGACCTGCCTCTGCAGACTTTGCGATACCGTCGATGATCGCCTGGTTGTAAAGGATCTGCGAAGAAGGAACAGGAGCTGCGCCGTTCTCCTTGACCGCATCCAGGAAGGTACGGATCTTGAGATCCCAACGGTTCTCCTTCATATTGATGATCGGAACCTTCACCTCGGTCTGTTGTCCGCAAACCTCCTTGTAGATGGTCATGGGTCCGCCAACCGAGCCGTTCCAGCAGTCGGTGGAAGGAATGCGCAAGCCACCCTTGGTACCCAGAATAATGGTATCACCGGGGGTGTTGATGTTCATTGCCCAAGAAATACGGAAGTCGAGAATGATTCCGCCCTCCAGACGAATGAAAGCAGCAGCAAAGTCGTCTACACCAAAGAGCTTGGAGTATGCGGGACCGTTGCCGTTCTTGTAGCCGGAGTAGTTGGGATCCTTACCGAAGAAATCAG
>JAZLCA010000066.1:0-11965 GCA_045613985.1 Eubacteriales bacterium
GCATTGAGCTGCACCACCCAGCCCATGCTGAAGGCGTCAGCCAGACAAAGAGGGGCAAAAACGAAGGCCATCCCCCGCCCCACCGGAGCAAGCCGTCCCCGAAAAGCATCTTCCATATAGTACATCGCACCGCCTCGCCCTCCGTCCGCCCCCATACGCCGATGGCGCAGTGCCAGCACCGTCTCGGCATATTTAAGCAGCATGGCAAGCGTTGCACTCACCCACATCCAGAAGATCGCGCCCGCGCCGCCGGCCGCGATGGCAGCCGCGACTCCGACCAGGTTCCCCACCCCGAGCGTCCCCGCCAATGCCATCGATAAGGCGCGCAAGGGAGAGATGCCGCTGCTTTTGTCCTTTTTGAGTACCGTCCCGATCAGGCGTAACGGATGCACAAAAGGAAAGGCTCTCAAACGGAGGATAAAAAACAGCCCCGCCGCCATCAAAAGTAAGGGAACGCCAGCCCCAAGAACGTAAGCATTACAAAATTCGAGAATTTTCATCCATATCCTCCCCCGGAAATTTGATTAAACTGTTAAACTTATCGACATCTTCAAAAAAAGGCTTGATTTTTCCTGAAAATGGTATATAATATAGCGTGAGGTTTTTTGCGCACCTGAGGGATGCCGCAAAAATCAAACGAAAAGGTAACGCGGGCAAGCCTTGCTTGCTCTGCGCACGATTATGACAGGAGGGTTATTAAAATGACGATCAAGCCATTGGCAGACAGAGTAGTAGTAAAGGCCGTTGAGGCCGAGGAAAAGACCAAGACCGGTATCATTCTGACCGCTGCCGCACAGGAAAAGCCTCAGATCGCAGAGGTCGTAGCCGTCGGTCCCGGCGGTATGGTTGATGGACACGAGGTCGAGATGGTCGTAACGGTTGGTATGAAGGTCATCACCAGCAAATACTCGGGTACCGAGGTCAAGGCAGACGGCGTGGAATACAACATCGTCCGTCAGAGCGACATTCTCGCCATCGTGGAATAAGTCGCATCACAATATATGTGTAAAGGAGTTTGATTATTATGGCAAAAGATATTCTTTACGGTATCGAAGCGCGCTCGGCTCTGATGCGCGGCGTCGATAAGCTGGCCAACACCGTCAAGATCACGCTGGGTCCCAAGGGCCGCAACGTCGTGCTTGACAAAAAGTTCGGCTCTCCCCTGGTCACCAACGACGGCGTGACCATCGCCAAGGACATTGAGCTGGAGGATGCTGCCGAAAACATGGGCGCACAGCTGGTCAAGGAGGTTGCTACCAAGACCAACGATGCTGCCGGTGACGGTACTACCACCGCAACTCTGCTCGCGCAGGCACTCGTCCGCGAGGGCATGAAGAACGTAACCGCAGGCGCCAACCCCATGGTGCTTCGCAAGGGCATCAAGAAGGCCGTTGACCGCGCCGTTGAGTGCCTGATCGCCAACTCCAAGCCCGTCAGCGGCAAGGAGGACATCGCACGCGTCGGTACCATTTCCGCCGGCGACGAGGTCATTGGCGAATTGATCACAGACGCTATGGAAAAGGTGACCGCCGACGGTGTTATCACGGTCGAGGAGTCCAAGAGCGCCGATACCTATTCCGAGGTCGTCGAGGGTATGCAGTTTGACCGCGGTTATCTGTCCCCCTACATGGCAACCGACACCGATAAGATGGAGGCCGTCCTTGACGACGCTCTCATTCTGATCACCGACAAGAAGCTGTCCAACATTCAGGACATTCTGCCCCTCCTCGAGCAGATCGTTCAGGCGGGCAAAAAGCTACTCATCATCGCCGAGGACGTCGAGGGCGAGGCTCTGACCACCCTGGTACTCAACAAGCTGCGCGGCACCTTCGTTTGCGTTGCCGTCAAGGCTCCCGGCTTTGGCGATCGCCGCAAGGAAATGCTGCGTGACATCGCCATTTTGACGGGCGGTGAAGTTATCTCCTCCGAGCTCGGTCTGGAGCTCAAGGACACCACTCTTGGCCAGCTGGGTATGGCTCGTCAGGTCAAGGTCAACAAGGAAAACACCATCATCGTTGGCGGTGCCGGCGAGTCGGATGAGATCAAGGCGCGCATCGCTCAGATCAAGTCCGCCATCGAGACTACCACCTCCGATTTCGACCGCGAAAAGCTGCAGGAGCGTCTGGCTAAGCTGGCCGGCGGCGTTGCCGTCATCAAGGTCGGTGCCGCGACCGAGGCTGAAATGAAGGAAAAGAAGCTGAGAATCGAGGACGCGCTCAACGCAACCCGCGCGGCCGTCGAGGAAGGTATCGTCGCAGGCGGCGGTACCGCATATCTGAACGTCATGGCTGACGTTGCCGCGCTGGTCGAGACCACCGAAGGCGACGAGCGCACGGGTATCCGCATCGTGCTTAAGGCACTGGAAGAGCCCGTTCGTCAGATCGCAGCCAACGCCGGCGTGGACGGCTCCGTCATCGTCGACAAGATCACCACGTCGGGCAAGATCGGCTACGGCTTCGACGCTTACAACGAAGTCTACTGCGACATGATGACCTCGGGTATCGTCGATCCCACCAAGGTCACCCGTTCCGCACTGCAGAACGCTGCTTCCATCGCGTCTGTCATTCTGACCACCGAGTCGGTCGTGGCAAACCAGAAGGAAGAAGCACCTGCCGCAGGCGCTGCCGGCATGGGCGGCGGCATGGGCGGTATGTACTAATATCACCAAAAAACAGCAAAGGGAACGCTCAAACGAGCGTTCCCTTTTTTATTGTATTTTATTGTTCGGTAGACGAGACACACGGCGGTGATCGTTACTCGCCCCAATATCCTGCTGCTAAAATTTCCCCCGTCTTTTGCCAGATGGCAACGTGGTAGCTCCCTCCGGGTACAAGCGGAGGCTCAATAAAGTCGACAACCCAAACGTGGTCCTCCGTGTCATAAAAAACGCTGGATAACACAAACCCCTGGTAGCGCCCTTGCGCCTGCTCTCTTTCGAGCTGCTCGGTAGCAATCGAAATAGCTGTTTGTGCGTCAGGGACAGCGTTCCCGTCGGAATCCGGCAATTCGCCCCATGCTTTGCCGCCGTCTGTTCCGTAACCATCATAAATTCCTTCGCTGTAGAAGTAATCTTCTATCGTCGTATCAATGCGGCCGACTGACAATTGACCAAACAGCTCACTCGTATCAACCTGATCCGCATCGGGAACATAATAGTAAATTACGGTGTATATCCCGTCTACATGAGCATACCACTCGATGAAATCTCCCGTCCCGGAAGGATGGTCGCCTCTCCTCTCGGCAAAAACGGAAATTTCTCCGTCATCGCTGAGTATTGGAGGGGTGAACACGGTTGCATCCTGCGGCGGCGGAGTGGTCACCGGTTCATCCACATCAGGCTCATCCGAAATCGAGAACATATACGAAAAGCGGGTCCATTCTCCATTTTTCGACTCGGTAGAGATAATCAAAGATTTCACATATTTTCCGCTATCTATCGTTCTTTCATAGCAATAATTGATCCAAACGATATCTCCGTCAACAATAGGAACGTATGGAATGGAATCCACCAAATCCAAAAAATAAGCCAGATTTTCCTTGGTCATTCTATAACCAAAATATTCTTTAAATTCTTCGTCACTGCACGATAGTTTGTGTTTCACCTGGTTCAATTCTTCTATCGATCGAACTTCAATTCCCCAAATAGTATCGGGACTGATAAATACTAAATCATTCTCGCCACCAGGTATTTCCCCCGATGGAGTTCCTTCAACATCCGTTCCTCCATTCGTGTCTCCGTTTTGACAGCCAAATAGCAAAAGAACACCAATAGCCAAAAGAATAGTAATGAATCGTTTCATAAAAATCTCCTTTCTCAAAACACATTTTTCATATTTCTTGCGGGACATTTCCGCCTTCACCTATATAGACGTAAAAAATTCGGTTTTCTTCCGTCTTTTAGAAAATTTTTTCAAAAAAATTCAAAAGCGCACACGACTGCCCCATGCAACCGTATGCGCCTATTTTCTGCCGTTATTTACTTGAATGGACCCGGCAACGACACGCAAACGCAGCGGTTGTCGGAGATTATCTGTGCTTTTATTGTACCACGATACGGAAAATCTGTCAAGAAGACAGTAAAAATTTGCGCAGTTGACAAACGTCAAGAATCGTGATATACTGTATAGTTAGAGAACAAAACTACTCACGGGAGGATTTCCCCATGAACTTAAAGGACTTCAGTCTGCTCTACCCCACCGTGGCGGCACGGCAGGCACACTATGCGGGCAAGGATGCCCCCAACATTCCCATGCTTGTGCTGGACGAGCTGGGGCTTACCCAGATCTTCGATCTGCGCAACTGCGATCTGTCCGACTTTTTCACCACCGATCCCGCCGTTATTGCTTACCGCCAGGACACCTTCCGCGACATGATGAACAACCCCGCCATCGCGCGCATGTTCAACAAGCTCATCCCCGTTTTGACCGATATCATGGAGCTGCGCCGCTTGGAGGCCGACAGTGGAAACACAAGTGACTATTTGTCCAGTCTGACCGAGATCGAGCTGTATATTTCCAGTATTGAGATTTTGCACGAGGGGCTGTCGGCCGTCAAGGGCAACGTAGCGGGACAGGCATTTGTGACTCTGTCCGAACGCATCACCGAGCTGGCCGAGAGCGACTATTACCGCGACCTGAATGAAAAATTGAGTGAATTGACCGACCGCGTGCGCGAGATCCGCAGCGTGACCATCGGCGTCAACCTCGACCCCCAGCTTCGCCCCACCCACGCCGGCGTTTTGTCCATCAATCCGGAGCCCTTCCGCTCGGGAGACGTACTGGAAAAGATCCTGCGCCTCAATTTCAAGGACGACGAATACACCTGCATTGCCGATCTGGTTCCCTTTGGCAAAAAGCAGTCCGAAAACCAGAAAATGGCGCTGTCGTTGGCCTTCAACTCGGCCATCAACGAAGTGTACAAGTCCTCTCTGCGCTCTTGGAAGCGTATCGTTCAGTCTTACGTCCTGGAAAACACCGACTTCCTTTTGGGTCTTTTGCCCGAATTTGAATTTTTGACCAAGGGCACCGAAATGCTGCACGCTCTGGAGGCCAAGGGCTGTCCTCTTTGCACGCCCGACATTCGTCCTATGCAGGAGCGCGCATTTGCGGCTAAGGAGCTGTACAACCCCGAGGTTGCCCTGCGCATTCAAGACGAAATCGTTGCCAACGACGTCATTTTTGACGACAAGGCCATGATCTACGTACTGACCGGCCCCAACCGCGGCGGTAAATCGGTCATCACCTGTGCCATCGGTTTGGCTCTCGTTATGATGCAGCTGGGTATGTTCGTGCCCGCCGAGAGCGCGGTGCTCAGCCCGGCCGATGCCATCTTCACCCATTTCCCGTCAGGTGCCGAGGACACCATCGACAAGGGCCGTTTGGGCGAGGAGTGCGCCCGCCTTGGCGAGATTTTCGATCAAGTGACGGCTCATTCCCTGGTTCTTTTGGACGAGTCTTTGTCTTCGACCGGCTCATATGAAGCATCGTATATCGCTGCCGAAGTATTGGCTGGACTTTCTTTGGTCGGTTGCCGTTGTCTGTTCTCGACGCACCTGCACGAGCTGGCCGCCGAGCTTGACAACATCGCCGCGCGGACACACGGTGCGCCTATCGACACGCTGGTCGCCGGCATTGAGGGCGAGGGCAAGCGCTCCTTCAAGATCATTCGCGCCAAGCCCGACGGCAAGAGTTACGCCCGCGACATCGCAAACAGATACGGCTTGACGTATGAGAATATCGTCAAGAAAGTGGAAAGCAAATAAGAGGATGAATGTGGGGGAACTTCTTTCGAGAAGTTCCCCCACACCCCTTCAAGAACTTGAAGGAAAATATCAGAGCAATAGGAAAGCACGTACGCTGTTCGATATAATAGCTTCCGCAAGCTCATGGGGCCCTACCCATTTCGCTCCACAAAGTTAGATTGGCTCCATCTCACTGCAAATAGCAAAAAGCCCTGCACGCGCAGGGCTTTTTGTTCTCCACGACACACCATCTCGGCGCGTCGGGGCGTTTTTTTATGCTTTTTTGATCACGATACTGCCGAGGTTGTTCTCCCCGACGACGTACAGAAGCTTACCTCCTGCTCGTTCAAGATCGGCGTCGACCTTGATCGATCCGAGACTGTTTCCAATCGAGGTGGAAATGCACCAATCCGACGGGATGTGAATCACAATAGTACCAAGGTTGTTTTCGACGTTCAAGGTCGAACCGCCCGTGTAAAGCTCCGTGTTGGTGAAATAGACCACGCACGAACCCAGATTATTTTCAACGGATCGATCAAACGGTTCACTGCAATCCATGTAATGAACGGCAGAACCCGAAAGTGTGCTTTTTCCGATTTGGTCCTTTACCGTCCAACGAAAGCGGGACGCACGCCCCGAGAACAACAGTCTAAGCCCCCAGGTAAGCAGGACCGCCACCACGACAAACAGCCACCACGGAGCAATATCGCCCGACGCTATGTTCAAGGCTGTCGCAATCTCATGTTCAAAGATCATCACGATACAAATCAGAGGAAGCGGCAGCTCCGTAAAGCGATGGCCGGTACACAGGCGCACCGCCCACGAAAGGCAAAGCAACCCCAACACGATCTGTCCGACAGAGATATCCGCCGGCAGGCCGAAACCAACACCAAACACGCTCAAAATCATTGCAACGGCCAAAAGAATCATCGTAATGCCCCAAAAAATTCTCATTTTCATGTCAGTTCTCCTTTGTGCGAGCCGGGAAACCGGATCTCGTGAATTTTTTCTCTCAAAATTTTGTAGTACGCCCGCGAGGCGTAAACGGCCTTTTCGGTGCCGCGAAAGGCGACGAGACTGGCACCCGTCAGATTATGTGCCAGCGATGCGACAGCACTCGCATTGATGATACAGCTTTTGGAGGCCCGCACGAAGCTCGGGGGCAAAATCGCCTCCAATTCCAACAGGCGGTAGGAAGTGTAAAACATTTTGTCTGCCGTGTGCGCGGCGACTTTACCGTCCGCCGTTTCAAAAAACAAGATATCGCGCTTGGGGACGTAATGCTCTGTACCACCCAGCGTAAGGATCATTTCGCTGTCGGCATCCAGCAGCGTTTCCATGGCGCGCTCAAGCAGCTGCAGCTTTGCATTGCCGGCGTGACAGCGCACGATGATCTCCTGCTCGTCACACTCGTCGATCAGCTCGACCCGCAATTTCATGCGTTTCATAGTTTCTTGCGCCACCTCCTTTGTCCGTCTGTATCTATCCTATCACATTTTTTCGCATTTTGCAATCCCCCATCGCTAAGTGGTAGAATTTTTGAGGCAAGAGGTATAAATAACGGAAAAAGCCCTGCGCAAGCAGAGCTTTTTCTCATATGAAGGCTAAAATTCACTTCACCTTGTATTTTTCATGAATTTTGTTGTAAGCGGCAACCAAAAGGAACATCCCTATCGTGCAGCTCAAAACGAGGGGAATCACGGCAAGCGCCGAATTCCACATTCCAATCGTTCCCGCCGCGAAATACCAAAGCGAATACAGCTTCCACATTCTGCTGTTTTCCTTGTTGTATTGCCCAACGTCCGTGATGGTAGCGGGATCCACCTCGGTGCCGGACCAAAACCACATGGGCTTTTTGCACCTTTTGGCGTATATGCCGATCGAATAAAACAAGATCGCGCAACCGAAATATACGATGCAACCAATGATCTTTCCCGCCATTCGATTTCCCCTCTCTCAAACTCAAATATATCGATCAGCCGTATTATAGCAATTGGAATTTATTTCTTCAATACTTTTTTGCACCAAGTGCGTTTGTTGCATTTTGGACACTTCAAGTAACGAGTCGTTCCCATATGCATCGCATTAAGTGCCTGCGTATAGGTAGGCACAATCTCGTGGCCGCAATTTTTGCACTTGTAAGCACCTACGCTAACTTCAAGTTTTAGCGCATAGAAGCAAGGGATCAAAAATACAATGCAAATCCCAAGAATTGTGACGATCTGCCATACCCCTTCGGGTATCAAGAATGCGGCGATCCCGAGGCCTGCAATCAGTGCCGTTATACTTACGATCATAATTGCCCACATAGAAGCCCAAATCGTCTTGTTCTTTCTCTCTAACTCTTTCGCCATATGAAGCAAAAGCTGTTCATTTTTCTTATTGTTGTTTTCCATAATAATTTTCTCCCCACTTAATAATTCATTTACACTGATGCCAAGGATATCACAGAGTTCAAGCATGATCGAAGTATCGGGCATTGCCACGCCGCGTTCCCACTTGGATATTGCTTTGTCGGTGATACCGAGTTTCTCTGCCAACTGCATTTGCGTTAAATTTTTCTGCTTTCTGCACTCGGCAATAAATTTTCCTATCTTTAATTGATCCATGGGTTTTCCTCCTTTCGCATACAGTATACACGCTTTCGCGCGCAAAGTACACCCACCAATGGTTTAGTGAAGAGAAGTAAACCATCGGTAGAGTGAAAATTGACCGTCAAATTCAAGTTTATCGTCGCATAAAGTGTTGCGAAAAATTTGCACCAACTCACCGGGGCACTTAACGCCTATTCCGCTCGACAAATTGGAATTTGTTTTGTTGACATTTGGCTTTGATTGTGATATAATTAAGAAAAATAACTGCCACCGGGTAGTATAATGCGTATGCATTCGTTTACACATCGTTAGGTCTTAGAAGATGTGTCTGCGGATGCTTGTTTTTTTGGAGGTTTTTATGAAAAGAATATGCCATTATTTTTCCGGGACAGAACTTGCCTTATGGTCGGTATCCGTCTTATTTATCGTTTTGTCATTCTGCATTTTCGATCGTGAAAGCTACTTGACATTAATAGCCTCTTTGATTGGTGTTACCTCGCTGATATTCAATGCCAAGGGCAATCCCATCGGGCAGGCTCTTATGATTGCTTTCAGCTTGCTTTACGGCATTATTTCCTATACCTTCGCTTATTACGGTGAAATGATTACATACCTTGGAATGACAATGCCGATGGCTATTTTTGCTCTTGTTTCTTGGTTAAAAAATCCGTACAAAGGCAATAAGGCAGAGGTCAAGGTAAATAATATCAGTAAAGCAGAACAACGCCTGATGTGGCTGCTCACGCTTGCGGTTACAGTGGTGTTTTATTTTATTCTAAAGCATTTCAATACTGCGTACATCATACCCAGCACCATTTCGGTGACAACGAGTTTTCTCGCCGTGTATTTGACCTTCCGCAGATGTCCGACCTTCGCCTTGGCTTATGCTGCAAACGATATTGTTTTGATTATTCTATGGGTGTTGGCAAGCGTTTCGGATATTCGATATATATCCGTCGTTGTCTGCTTCGTAGCGTTTCTGTTTAATGATATTTACGGTTTTATCAGTTGGCAACGGATGAAGAGAAGGCAGTCCAAAGAATAAACTCGATTCGTCAAATTCAAGTTTATCGTCGCACAAAGTGTTGCGAAAAATTTGCACCAAAATCAAACCAACATTCAACACCTATTCGGCTCGACAAATTGGAATTTGACAATCAAATGGTTATCCAATATCGCCTCAGCAAATGTTGCCCCTCCGCATCGTTGTAGGCTTCTATGGTATCTTCCCAGATACCACCCAATGCTTCGCATACATGAATGGAGGCTTTGTTTTCGTCGTTGATTGTCAGCAACACTTTTTCCATTCCGTGCTGCTTTGCGACTTCCAATCCAAGGCGAAGAATCGCTTTGCCATATCCTTTCCCTTGCTCCGACACTCTGACTGCATAACCAATGCTTCCAATGTCCAACATTACCTTTTCGGGGAATTCGGTTCTGAGTTGAAATTCTCCTATGAATTTGCCGTTGTCAATTGCCCAATAGTGAAAACTGACGGGTTGGCCTTCTACCAATCCCTGTTCTTTCCTGTCATACCATGATTTGGTGCGGAAAAACCATTCATCATCAATATACTTTGGGTCTGTGGGTCTAAAATAGGTGACATGATTATCGTACAATTCCTGACAATACTCTTTGTATCCCACCACATATTCGGGACATCTTTTTATAAGTTCCACCATACTGTCCCCTCGTCAAATTCAAGTTTATCGATTAGTTAGATTATACCATAAAAACGGCAAAAAGTAAATAGGACGGCTCAATTCTTTGCAAATTGAACCGCCCACGAGTCTCGTAGGGACAGGCGTCCTCGACTGTCCGCCTATAAAAAACAAAAAGCTCTGCCATGGCAGAGCTTTTTGTAGTGTCGCATAAAGTGTTGCACCAAATTTGCACCAAAATCACACCAAGATTCAACGCCTATTCAGCTCGACAAATTGGAATTTGACTATCTTTTCTTATAAATCACAAGTTCAGGATTCTCGCCGTTTGCTTCATATGTGCATACAAGAAGAAAATCCATGTTGGCAGCAATTCCGTAGCACTTTGTTTCACCCTCAAGTTGACTGCCGAGATAGGTCTGCTTATCATCAAGGAATTTCACTTTTTCTCCGTTAGGGAGCGTGTATTCCATATTGATAAATTCACCCGGCAGCACGTTTAAATTCTCTACCTTGGGTAATCCTTCGATATGTAAAAGTGTGTTGAATTCGTGAATCAACTGCTCTTTGAATTTTTCGAGTTTTTCTTTACCACCGATTTCGGCATATCGCTTCCAAATATCAAGGGTGTATTCACCGTCGGCATAGCACCATTTGCAGTATTCCTCGTTGAAATTGCCATCGGTTTCTTTGCTGATATTGCAGTCCTCAAGAGGCATACCGCAGCACCCACAAATGAGTTCTCTCGGAGAACCGAGAAGCGTGTTGATCGACACATCAAACAGCTGTGAAAGCAGCTTGAGAGTATCTATGTTCGGTATCGTTTCGCCGGTTTCCCATCGGGACACCGCCTGTCTTGTCACGAATATTTTTTCCGCAAGTTCCTCTTGGGAGAGTCCTTTTTTTATTCTTAATTCGTAGATTATATCTTTCGTTTCCATAAAAATCACCACCTTTGTTAGTTGTGATTGTATTATACCACGGGCTGTCAGCATTGACAAGCAACTCGCTGTTGCTGTCTGCTCTACAAATTCAAGTTTATCGATTAGATATCTAACCAACGTAATTATAGCACATATTGGATGAAAAGTAACTAGGACAGCTTAATTCTTTACAAATTAAACCGCTCACGACTCTCGTAGGGACAGGCGTCCTCGACTGTCCGCCTATAAAAAGCAAAAAGCCCTGCCGAAGCAGAGCTTTTTGTATATCGAAATATATCTGAACATTGGAGAATTGCAGAGCAATTCTCGGCGTGCGGCAAGAGTTGTTCGCACCGCACGATATGCCGCACAGATTATCTCTTGGAGTTTTAGCAATACCGTTTGATATCGTGAATATCGTTAAATATCGTGTGATATCGTACATTTATCGTGTGTTTTCGTGCGATATCGTGAATATCGTGAGTATCGTTTGATAAAGTGTTGCACCAAATTTGCACCAAAATCACACCAACATTTAATGCCATATTTCAATCATTCAAAGCGTTAAACAATATTTTCTTGCTTCGCACAAGGTTCAGTCCGAGCATAAAAACTATTACGCATACGGCAGAGCCGAGAGCGACGTTCATAATCAATATCTCGGTTTCGGTCATTCCCTCAAAGGATACGAGCATTGAGCGTTGCAATGCGAAGATGGAAACAAAGGCATCCGCAAAAGATATATTTCGTAACGTTATGAATGCCCCCGATGTACTACGACGAGATTTTACAAGATTGATTGTAGCAAGCGTAATTTTAGTAAAAGCATAAGTCGCCATGCCAATCATTACGATCATATGATATTCGTGCCCTCTGTCACGAACTACCGACAGAATAACAGTTCCGACAAGAGGAATGGATAATACCATCAGCATCCATCCTGTGAACTTGGTAATAAACTGTTCCTTTGACTTGGTACAGAGCACCGTAAAGCGAACGATGCTTAAAATCAAGTAATAAGTGCCAAGTGTTAATAGCCACCACGAG
>JAZLCA010000067.1:0-2842 GCA_045613985.1 Eubacteriales bacterium
GACTCCCGAGGATGTCATGAACATCATCGAGTTCGAGAAGCCCGAGGGTGTCATCGCCTCCCTGGGCGGTCAGACCGCCATCAACCTGGCACAGCCCCTCTACGACAGAGGCGTGAAGATCATCGGTACCGACTGCCAGGCCATCGACCGCGCCGAGGACAGAAACGCATTCGAGAATCTTCTGAACGAGCTGAACATCCCCCGCGCCAAGGGTAAGGCCGTCACCAAGATGGAGGACGGCATCGCCGCCGCCCGCGAGATCGGCTATCCCGTATTGGTTCGTCCCTCCTTCGTTCTGGGCGGACGCGCCATGCAGATCGTCGCCAACGAAGAGCAGCTGCGCCACTATCTGCGCACCGCCGTTGAGATCGACGAGGACAAGCCCGTTCTGGTCGACAAGTATATTCAGGGTAAAGAGGTTGAGGTCGACGCCATCTGCGACGGCCGCGACGTCTTCGTGCCCGGTATCATGGAGCTGGTCGAGCGCACGGGTATTCACTCGGGTGACTCCATCAGCGTCTATCCCTCCTTCAGCATTTCCGACCGCGTCAAGGGCATCATTCTCCAGAATGCAAAGAAGCTGGGTCTGGGCATCGGCATCGTGGGTCTGTTCAATATTCAGTTCATCGTTGACAAGGACGACAACGTCTTTATCATCGAGGTCAACCCCCGTTCCTCCCGTACCGTTCCCTTCCTGTCCAAGGCAACGGGCTACTCGTTGGCAGATATCGCCACCGAGGTAATCCTGGGCAAGTCGCTCAAGGAGCTGGGTATCTTCGACATTTATCCCGAAGAAAAGAATCGTTACTACGTTAAGGTTCCCGTATTCTCCTTCAACAAGCTGCGCGGTCTTGACGCTTACCTGTCGCCCGAGATGAAGTCGACGGGCGAGGCCATCGGCTACGATGACAAGCTGCCCCGCGCGCTGCACAAGGCTTTGCGTGCCTCGGGCATGACGCTGCAGAATTACGGTACCGTGTTCGTTACGATCGCCGACAAGGACAAGGAGGAGGCTCTGCCTCTGATCCGCCGCTTCTACAACCTGGGCTTCAACATCCAGGCGACCGAAGGTACGGCTAAGTTCCTCAAGGCCAACGGCATCCGCACTCACGTTCTGTCCAAGATCAGCGACGGCAGCGAGGAGATCCCCGAGGCGATCCGCCAGGGACATATCGCCTACATGATCAATACCCGCGATATCTCGTCGACCGATCAGATGAGCGACGGCCTGCAGCTGCGCAGATGTGCGACGGAGAACAACGTGGATATCTTTACTTCTCTTGATACCGTCCGCGTGTTGCTGGATGTTCTGGAAGAAACGACTTTGACTATTTCGACCATTGATGCGTAAGGAGGACGATGTGGGGACTTTTTGAAAAAAGTCCCCACGCCCCCAAAAACTTTCAAGGAAGAAACAGGAGCGTAGCCGGAGCAACTTCTCCTAACTCTGTTAGGGAAAGAACTCCGCTATTCCATAGAATAGCTCCCGCAAGCTCAGGAAACCCCGACCCTTTCGCTCCACAAGGTTAGATTTACCTTTGTGACGGACAGTCCGGGAGGCCTGTCCCTACAAAATTATGCATCCTCCGCCTGCCGCTCGTGTTGACTTCCTTGAAGCACCGCACGAAGGGAGTTCCAAGAGGGAACGTCTTGGCGTCCTTTCTTTCGCCATTTCTTTGCGACGAGGCAAAGAAATGGCATCCATACCGCACAGCGCGGCGCGCAGCTCGACAAAGTCGAGGTGGGCTGTACGCGCGTCCGGCTACGAAGTTGTATAAAATTTAGCTCCCCCTATCTCCCCCACAAAAGGAGTCATCATGAAACAATCCATCTTTGAAATAAAAACCAACGAGGCTCTGACCTCCACCGTCTACAAAATGACACTGGCAGGCGATACCTCCGATATCACCGGCCCCGGTCAGTTTGTCAACATCAAACTGGAGGGCAACTTTTTGCGCCGCCCCATCTCGGTCTGCGACAGCACCGAGGGTGAATTGACCCTGATCTACAAGGTCGTCGGTCGCGGCACCGAACAAATGAGCAAAATGCTCCCCGGCCAGATCCTTGACGTCCTTTCGGGCCTTGGCAACGGCTACGACGTGTCGCAAGCAGGCGATCACCCCCTGCTCATCGGCGGCGGTGTCGGCGTGCCTCCCCTGTATATGCTGGCAAAGCAGCTCCGCGCGGCGGGCAAAACCGTCTCCGTCATTCTCGGCTTCAATACCAAGGACGAGGTGTTCTGTGAAAAGGATTTTGCCGATCTCGGCTGTCTTGTCACCGTCACCACCGTCGACGGCACCTACGGCACAAAGGGATTTGTGACGAACGCCCTGCCCGAGAGCTACACCCACTTTTTCACCTGCGGTCCCGAGCCTATGCTCAAAGCCGTTTATAAATCGACGACAACGAGCGGACAGTTCAGCTTTGAAGAGCGCATGGGCTGTGGCTTTGGCGCTTGCATGGGCTGCTCCTGCAAGACCATCACGGGCTATAAGCGCATCTGCAAGGAAGGACCTGTTTTGGCAAAGGAGGAGATCTTATGGAACGATTGAAGGTAGACCTTTGCGGTCTTGAACTGGACAACCCCATCATTCCCGCCTCCGGCACCTTCGGCTTCGGCTACGAGTTTGCCGAGCTGTACGACATCAACGAGCTGGGCACCTTCTCCTTTAAGGGTACCACCAAGGATCCCCGTTTCGGTAACCCCACTCCCAGAATTGCAGAATGCACCGCCGGCATGATCAATGCCGTAGGTCTGCAGAACCCCGGTGTGGAAAAGGTTATCGCCGAGGAGCTGCCCAAGCTGAAAGCCTGTTTTAACAAGCCTGTCATGGCAAACATC
>JAZLCA010000068.1:0-30273 GCA_045613985.1 Eubacteriales bacterium
AGATACTGTCCCGTATAAGAGCCCTTGACCTTTGCGACCTCTTCGGGTGTTCCCTCGGCGACAATCGTTCCGCCGCCGTCACCGCCCTCGGGGCCGAGGTCGATGATATGATCGGCGCACTTGATGACGTCAAGGTTATGCTCGATCACAAGCACCGTGTTGCCGCTGTCGCACAGGCGTTGCAGGACCCCCAACAGCTTGGAAACGTCATCGGAGTGAAGACCGGTGGTCGGCTCGTCCAAAACGTAAATGGTCTTGCCCGTCGGACGTTTGGAAAGCTCGGTCGCCAGCTTGACGCGCTGTGCTTCACCGCCCGAGAGCGTAGTGGAGGACTGCCCGATCTTGACGTAGCCAAGACCTACGTCGTACAGCGTCTGAAGCTTCTTTTGGAGTCTGGGAAGTCCTTCAAAGAAAGAAAGTCCCTCCTCGACCGTCATATCCAGAACATCAAAAATGCTCTTCCCTTTGTATTTACATTCCAGCGTGTCGCGGTTGTAACGCTTGCCGTGGCAGACGTCACACGTCACGTAAACGTCGGGCAAAAAGTGCATTTCAATGCACTTGACACCATCGCCCTCACAGGCCTCGCATCGTCCGCCCTTAACGTTGAAGGAAAACCGTCCCGCCGCATATCCCTTGGCTCGCGCGTCCTGCGTCGAGGCAAACAGATCTCGGATATCGTTGAACAGTCCCGTGTAAGTGGCGGGGTTGGATCGCGGCGTGCGTCCAATGGGGCTTTGATCGATGGCAATGATCTTATCGAGCTGATCAATGCCGTCGATTCGGTCGTGATCTCCCGGATAGGTCACGGCGCGGTTGAGTGTCTTGGCCAGCACGGGATACAAAATGCCATTGACAAGCGAGGATTTTCCCGAGCCGGACACACCCGTCACACAGACAAAGCAGCCCAGCGGAATATCCACCGTAATATCTTTCAGATTGTGCTCACGCGCGCCTCGGATGGTCAGCTTCTGTCCGTTGCCCGGTCGGCGCTCTGCAGGCACGCGAATGCCTTTTTTGCCTGACAGATAGGCACCCGTCAGCGAGTTTTCATCCGCCATGACCTCTTCGGGTGTGCCCGCCGACACAACGCGACCGCCGTGGATGCCCGCGCCGGGGCCGATGTCGATCAGATAGTCGGAGGCTCGCATGGTCTCCTCGTCGTGCTCCACCACAATAACGGTATTCCCCAGGTCGCGCAGCTTTTTCAAAGTGGCGATCAATTTTTCATTGTCCCTTTGATGCAAACCAATGGAGGGCTCGTCCAGGATATATAAGACGCCCATCAGTGAAGAACCGATTTGGGTAGCCAGACGAATGCGCTGTGCCTCACCGCCCGACAACGTACCGGCCTTGCGGGACAGCGTCAAATAATCCAGACCCACACTGCAAAGGAAGCCGAGGCGTGCGCGGATCTCTTTGAGAATATCCCGTGCGATGGTCTGCTCGGTTTCATCCAGCGCCAATTCGTTGATGTGACGGAGCGCGTCGGAAACCGACAGATCGCAAAATTCAGAAATGTTTTTGTTCCCCACCGTCACGGCCAGCGTCAAGGGAGACAAGCGCTTGCCATGGCAGGTAGGACAGGGGGCGTCTTCAACAAATTGCTCGTAATATTCCTTATTCATGCCCTGCATCATGCGGGCGCGGATCATGGGAATCAGGCCGTCGAAGCGCACCACCTGATGATGCTCCTCGCCGCCAAAATAGCGGTGAATATCATACGTTTCGTTGCCCGTGCCGTGAAGCAACACCTCCATGGCCTCGGGCGTAAAGTTTTCCAGCGGAGTGTCAAGCGAAAAGCCGTGACGGTCACCGACCGCCGAAAACAAGGGGCCATTCCAGCTCTCCTCCTCCAGCGTCTTAAAGCCGTTGACGGCAATACCTCCACCGTGCAGAGATAACTCTTTGTGGGGCAGGATCTTGTCCACCGACAACACCTGCATATCGCCGAGTCCCGCACACTTGGGGCAAGCGCCAGCGGGATTATTGAAGGAAAACATACGCGGCTCAAGCTCGCCCACCGAAATACCGTGCTCCTCGCAGGCATAGGACTGAGAGAAGGTCAGCTCCTCACCTTCACTTCCATCGCGGGGCATGGTGACGACGCTCAGGCGTCCGTCGGCGGCGTGCAAAGCGTTTTCCACCGAATCACCCAAGCGGGAACGGATATCGGGGCGCATGACCAGACGGTCGACGACAATCTCCACGGTATGCCGCTTGTTTTTATCCAGTTTGATGTCCTCGGACAGATCGTACAGATTTCCGTCCACACGCACGCGGACATAGCCCGATTTTTTGGCATCGGCAAACACCTTTTCCTGTGTTCCCTTCTGCGCCCGCACAACAGGCGCCATGACCATAAAGCGCTCCCCTTCGGGCAGTGCCATGATGCGGTCGATGATCTGATCCACGCTCTGCTGACGGATCTCCTTGCCGCACACAGGACAATGGGGAATGCCGATACGAGCGTACAAAAGGCGAAGATAATCGTAGATCTCGGTAACCGTACCCACCGTCGAACGAGGGTTTTTGGAGGTGGTCTTCTGGTCGATGGAAATGGCGGGGGAAAGACCGTCGATGCTGTCGACGTCAGGCTTGTCCATCTGCCCAAGGAACATACGGGCGTAGGAGGACAGCGACTCGACAAAGCGACGGTGCCCCTCGGCGTAGATGGTATCAAACGCCAAGGACGACTTACCCGAACCGGAAAGTCCCGTCAGAACGACCAGCTGATCACGCGGGATGGACACGTCGATGTTTTTCAGATTATGGACGCGCGCGCCCTTGATATCAATGGATGATTGCATATAACTCCTCAGAACTAAAAATTATGATTCGCCAAGTCCGCGGGCGGCGGGCGAAAGCTCGTCCGCAAAGTAGGCCCGCGTCAGCGCCTTGTTGCCGTTCTCGTCGATCAGCACCAAGCGAACGAATCCGTTTGCATCGTTGCCGCCGCGGTGCACGGTATCAAAATATTGTTTCAGGTCAAAGCTCGCAGACGTCAGCATCTCATCCGCCGCAACCGCGCGACGGGCAACACGTCTCTCGGTGTGCAGGCTGATTTCTCTTGCACCGCTGCAAAACACATGCAAAACACCGTCCTCCAAGTAAAGATCTTCAATGGCAGGTCCCCACGAAGCATAAAAATCGCCCTTGCGGTAGGCCGCCATGTAATCGTCGTACGTCAATGCCTTGGCTTTGACGCAGATCCAACCGCCAAAGGCATCGCTCGGGGCGTGGATGTCGTCGGTTGCCACGGGAAACACCCGTTTCCCCTGGGCCAGCATATCCTGAAACGCGTGCTCCGAGGCATCAATGGAATAGCCTGCCAGGAAGCAACCGCTGTTATACACCTCGATCGTATGCAGGCCCTCAAGACCCGCATAGTCGGGATAATGATGCAGTGACCAGTCGGGGTGATTGTAGGACACCAAAAATCCTGCCGCGTTTGCCTGCGCGATCATATCGTTCTGCCCTTCCACGCCGTACCGGCGCTGATAATCGCCCTTATAGTAGTCCTGCACCAGCGCCCGCGCGTTACCCCAGGTATAGCCCGGATTGGCACAGGGATAGAAGGTCTCGTCGGGACGGCAGGCGTAGAAATTCAAATGATACGTGGGCGTTCTGTCCCACGCGTCAAACCCATCGGTTGGGCGGTTGGTTTCCACCTCGTAGGACGTGATTGCAAGGAAGTTCTCATCGTTCAGATCACTGTGGTCGATCATAATATCGTGGTCGGTGTACGCCACGACCGAATAGCCGTAAGACTTGTACAGCTCCTTGATCTGTTCGGGCGTCATCTGTCCGTCCGAGCAGACCGTGTGGGTGTGCATATTTGCTTTGTAGAATCGTCCTTCATCGGGAATCAGATACTGTCTCATTATACTTCTCCTTTACGACTCATTTGCCTGCCCGCAGTCGAGCGATCTCGTCGCGAATCCAGGCGGCCTTTTCAAATTCCAGTTCGCGGGCAGCTGCCTTCATCTCGCGCGTCATGCGCTCGATGAGCTGCTCGCGCTCGGCGGCGCTCAGCTTGCTCGTTTTGGCAACGTCACCGCCCTTTTTGCCCTTGCCGCGACCACGCTTGCCACCATCCTCGTCACCTGCGCTCATGTCGATGACGTCTCGCACGCCCTTGACAACCGTCTTGGGAATGATGCCGTGCGCTTGGTTGTAAGCATTCTGTATCGCACGGCGTCGATTGGTCTCGGAAATAGCGACCGACATCGACTTCGTCACCGTATCGGCATACATGATGACCTGTCCGTTTGCATTTCGTGCCGCACGACCGATGGTTTGGATGAGCGACCGCTCGGCACGCAAAAAGCCCTCTTTGTCAGCATCCAGTATAGCAACCAAGCTGACTTCAGGAATATCCAGGCCCTCGCGAAGCAAGTTGATGCCGACCAGCACGTCAAAGACACCCAAGCGCAGATCGCGTATGATCTCCATGCGCTCGATGGTCTCGACGTTGAAGTGGATGTATCGGACCTTGACGCCATGCTGTTCCAGATAATCAGTCAGATCCTCCGCCATTTTCTTGGTCAGTGTGGTAACGAGCACTCGCTCCTTTTTGTCCACACGAGCCCGGATCTCACCCAAAAGATCGTCGATCTGGCCCTCGATGGGGCGCACCTCGACTACGGGATCCAACAACCCCGTCGGTCGAATGATCTGCTCCACCACACCCTCGCTGTGCTCTTTTTCATAGTCACCGGGGGTGGCACTGACGAACACCGCTTGATGGATGCTCTCCTCAAACTCCTCAAAATACAACGGGCGGTTATCGTAGGCCGAGGGCAAACGGAACCCGTAGTCGATCAGATTTTTCTTGCGCGCCGTATCGCCGCCGCTCATGCCCCGCACCTGGGGGACGGTAACGTGCGATTCGTCAATGAACATGATATAATCCTCGGGGAAATAATCCAACAACGTAAAAGGGGTCGATCCTGCCGGTCGTCCCGAAAGAACGCGGGAATAATTCTCCACCCCGGAGCAAAAGCCGATCTCGCGCAACATCTCCACGTCATACAAGACGCGCTCGCGGATGCGCTGCGCCTCGATCAACTTGTTTTCAGATTCAAAATATGCTACCCGTTGCTGCATTTCGTGCATAATTTCGGACAGCGCCGCTTCCCTTTTTTCATCCGAAACGGCATAGTGCGTTGCGGGGTAGATGGCGGCGTAGGACAACGTCCGCTTAAGCTCTCCCGTGACGATATTGATCTCGGAAATGCGGTCAATCTCGTCCCCGAAAAATTCCACCCGCAAAGCGCTGTCGTTCATATTGGCGGGAATCACCTCCACCGTATCGCCATTGACACGAAAACAATCGCGCGTCAGGGCAAAGTCGTTACGGTTATAGCTGTTGGCCACCAGTTTGCGGATAAAGACGTCTCGGCTCATCTGAGATCCGGTGCGAATGGCAAGCACAAGTCCTTGGTATTCACTCGGGTCACCCAGCGAATAGATACAGGAGACGCTGGCGACGATAATAACGTCTCGCCGCTCGAACAACGCGCTAGTCGCGCTATGACGCAAGCGGTCGATCTCGTCGTTGATCAAAGCATCCTTCTCAATGTACATATCCTTGCCGGGAATATAGGCCTCGGGCTGATAATAGTCATAGTAAGAAACGAAATATTCCACTGCGGCGTCGGGGAAAAACTCCCGCATCTCGGAGCAGGTCTGGGCCGCCAGCGTTTTATTGGGCTCCAGGATCAAAGTCGGACGATTGCAGCGCGCGATGACGTTGGCCATGGTAAAGGTCTTTCCCGAGCCGGTAACACCAAGCAGCGTTTGCATACGCTCCCCCCGCTCCAAGCCTTGCACCAGCGCGTCGATCGCCTCGGGCTGATCGCCCGTCGGGGAAAATTCACTCTTCAAAACAAAGCGGTACATTTGATCCCTCCTTGCACATTTTACTCTTTTCATTATATCTCATATCACGCCATTTGTCAACAAAAACGCCCGCTCTCAAAGCAGTACCCCCAAAAAATATTTTTCCTCGATTTACCGTTTTTCTCTTGCTTTCTCACAAATTTTATTGTATAATGTATTGATTGCGTTTTTTCGCAAAATAAAACACAGGATACTAGGTATTATGGCTGATTTATTCAAAAACATTGCCGAGATCGACTGGGCCAACGACTGGAAGTTGTTCGTCATGTGGATCATCGGCGGCATTCTCATTTTCCTCGCCATCAAAAAAGAAATGGAACCCACCCTGCTTCTCCCCATGGGTCTCGGCGCCATTCTCGTCAACATTCCCGGTGCTCACGTAGGCGCACTTGAAACGCTGTACGGTGCCGGTATTGCCAACGAGCTGTTCCCCCTCATTCTGTTCATCGGTATCGGTGCCATGATCGACTTCGGCCCCGTGCTGTCCAATCCCAAGCTGATGATTTTCGGCGCAGCGGCGCAGTTTGGTATCTTCTTTACCTTCTGCCTGGCCTCCATGTTTTTCGATATCAAGGACGCTGCTTCCATCGCTATCATCGGCGCGGCTGACGGTCCTACCGCCATTTCGGTCGCTGAAAAGCTGGGCTCCGCCTACAAAGGTGCCATTATGGTCGCGGCCTACTCTTACATGGCCCTCGTTCCCATCATCCAGCCCCCCGTGATCAAGCTGCTGACCACCCGCAAAGAGCGTATGATCCGTATGGAATACAAGGCGGCCGCCGTTTCCAAGACCACCCGTATTCTGTTCCCCATCATCATTACGGCGGTCACCGGTCTGTTTGCTCCCGGTGCCATCGAGCTGGTCGGATTTTTGATGTTTGGTAACCTGATGCGCGAGTGCGGCGTGCTGGATTCTCTTTCCGAAACGGCACAAAAGGTGTTGGCCAACCTGGTCACCATCTTCCTCGGCATTTCCATCGCCACCCAGATGACCGCCGACAAATTCCTCGCGCCCGAGACCTTGCTGATCCTGGGCCTTGGTCTGTTCGCCTTCATTTTCGACACCGCAGGCGGCGTTCTGTTTGCTAAGTTCCTCAACCTGTTCCTCAAGAAGAAGCTCAACCCCATGATCGGTGCGGCGGGCATTTCCGCCTTCCCCATGTCGGGACGTATCGTTCACGCCCTGGGCCGCAAGGAAGACCCCAACAACTTCCTTTTGATGCACTCCATCGGTGTCAACGTCTCGGGCCAGATCGCATCCGTTATCGCGGGTGGTTTGATCCTCAACTTCTTCCTCTAATGCAAAGAAAGGACGGATAACAACATGAAAAAACTGATTGCCATTCTTTTGATGCTCACGCTGATCGTATCCCTGCCCTGCCTCGCCTTCGCCGAGACGGCTCCCGACGCAGACCCCGATGCTCCCGTAGATAACACTTCCCCCGACGGTGCAGCGGACGATTCGATCGAAAACGGATCGAACGGCGAGATCGCCGAGGACAACTCTGCCAACGACACCAAGGACGAGACCGAAATGGGCGGCGCAAATGCTCCCGAAAACGAAAAGAAAGAGTTCAAATTTGAGCCCGCCGCATTCGCCGAAAACCTGGAATACATGGGCGTCGGCATGGTCGGTATCTTCCTCGTTATCGGCATCATCATTCTTTGCACAGTAGCCCTCAACCGCATCTTCAGCGGCAAGGCAAAAGAATAATCGTTTCACTACGGAAAAACACCCGAGGACATCCTCGGGTGTTTTTCTATGGTTCTTCTCTTTTTCTCATCGCTATCGAAATACACAGCAAAGCCGCCATGATACAAAGCACCGAGATCTCGGGCAGCCACTCAAAGAAGGGCGGCCGCGGGTCGGCAAGAAGATAAATCTGCATATCCTCCACAAAAATGTGGTAAAGCAAGGGCAGACCAAACAAAGGATACAGCAGATATTTGGTGCGAATGATGCCAAAAACGGTCAGGCTGTACAGCACCAATACGGCGGTATACAGAATCAGGCACAGCACTGTGTGTGTCATCGTTTCAAAGGTAAACGCCTTGACCATAAAAAAGACGACACCCATGACCACCGAAATGACGGTCAGTTGGGGGCACCGCTCGCCAAACCACATCACGGAAACCGCCAGCCACACGGCTGCGGCAATGACATTGACGAAATAAATCCAAAAAACCAAGCACGTCATGGGGGCAATGGCATAGTAAACGCCTCGTATCAAAGCCGAAGCCAAGGCAAACAACACGGCGGCCGCCGTTGCCCCACAGCGGCGGGGAATATAAAAAATCTTCGGTCTCATAGGCCCTCCTTGCACTGGATAGATCCAGTATAACACACCCCGGCCGTATTGTCAAGGAGAAGGACTTCAAGCGCTCAAATCCTCAAAAAACATCCGAATTTTCTTGACATCGCAAAACGAATATGCTATACTGTACCCATAATATTACTATAAGTTATGGAGGCATACCATGAAAATTCGCATTTTGCGCGCAATGTCTTTGTTATTGGCGCTTTTAATGCTGTTCTCTTTGTCCTTGACCATGATGGGATGCAGCGAAGAGCAGCCCGATGACAATCCTCCCGCCGACGATACGCCCGGTGATGACAAGCCCGGTGATGACAAGCCCGGTGACGATAAGCCCGGTGAGGACGACCCTCAGGAGCCCGTCACGCCCCCCGACAATCCCGAGGATCCTTATGCATCTTACAACATTCCGGACAGCTTGCCCGAGCGGTCCTTCCGCTCCGAAGGCATTGACGAGTTCATCATTGCCTGCCAGGACGATATGGTGCATTACTTCTGGGTAGAAGACTATGACGGCGGTATCGTTGACAACGCCGTATTCAAATCCGTTGCCGCAGTCGAGCAGCGCTTCGACGTCGATGTTTCGGCCTATCAGGCTGCCAACAGCCAAAGCATTAAGAACGGAATCACGGTGCAGGACGGTTCATTTGACTTCGCCTTTATGCTGGACGTCACGGCCAGCGGTTTCTCGCTTGAGAACCTTTTCACCAACCTGTATAACCTGGAATCGCTGGATTTCTCCCAGCCCTGGTGGCCTGCTCCCTCGGTCGCGGCGCTGACCTATCAAAACAAGATGTACCTTGGCTCTTCCACCATGTCCTATCTGGGACTCGGCCAGACCTTCCTGACCTACTTCAATAAGACCATCTTTGAAGATCATGAATTGGCTTATCCTTACCAAGCCGTTATGGAAGGCAACTGGTATCTGGAGGATATGATCGAGTTGTCGGAAAACTTCGGTGATTATTTTGGCAACAACGACCTCAAGGACCCCGAGGATACCTTCGGATTTTTGTGTCCCAACGGCTTCTACGGTTGGTTTGAGTCCTTCGGCATCGAAATGGTCAAAAAGGAGGGCGATGAACTCATTCTCAACGCTCACTGCGAAGAGGCTTATGAGCTGATCGAAAACGTACACTACCTCCTCCTCGAATCCGACTTCGGCTATACCGATACCGAAAATACCGTCAACCAAATGTTCTCCAATAATCAGGCCATGTTCGTGTACGGTAAGCTCAGAAACGCCTACGACGTGTTCCGTTTCCACGAGGTTGATTACGGCATTCTGCCCGTGCCCAAGCTCAACGAGGATCAGGAAGACTACTGCTCCGCTTATACCGACCGCTTCTTCGTCGTTCCTTCTTCCTCTGTCAACGGCAAGGACGTGCAGGATATCGGCTTTATCCTGGAGGCACTCAGTGCCGAGGGATACCGCACCATTTATCCCGCCTACTACGAAGAAACCATGCAGAACAGATATTCGACTGACGCCGAGAGCAAGCAGATCCTTGCTATGCTGCACAAGTACCGCGTCATCGACTTCGCCTACGTTTACACGAGCGGCAAGTGCTTTACCCGTTCGCTGGTCACGCTGATCGTCGAAAAGCAGAGTAAGGACTACGCCTCCCTGCTCAGCACAGGACTTCCCGATGCGGAGGCTAAGCTGGAGGAACTCAGAAATCTCTTTTCCGAGCTGGATTGATAAAATTTTTGTTTGATTTTTCCGGAAGCCCTTTACAAATGCGAAAAAGACAGTTATAATATACACGATATACTACGTATACATTTCAATCCAAGAAAGGAACCTGATCATGAAAAAAGCAGATATTGCAATCGCACGTCAGAAAGCCATTGAAGTTTTTGAGAAAGCACACATCGTCCTGAGCGACGAGGAAAAAGCTAACATCGAGGTTGCGGACTTCGGTCTGAACGACGTTTATCACACCGGCCTTTTGCTGGTCACCTACATCAACACCGACCGTTACTGCGGCAAGGAAATGGTACTGCTCCCCGGCATGACCTGCCCCGAGCACATCCATGCTCCCCTGCCCGAGCAGAACTACATCGGCAAGCAGGAGACCTTCCGCTGCCGTTACGGTAAGGTTTATCTGTACGTTGAGGGTGAGCCCACTCCCAACCACCACTGCCACCCCGTCAAGGAAGACACCTGCTACACCGTCTTCCACGAGATCGTTCTCGAGCCCGGTCAGCAGTACACCATCGCTCCTAACACCCGTCACTGGTTCTCCACCGATACCGAGTCGGTCATCTCCGAGTTCTCCTCGCCCTCGTTCGACGAGCTGGACATCTTCACCGACAAGGATATTCAGAGAATTCCTACCATTGATGATTGATTTTCACACAAAAACCGGATGCCGCTGTGCGGCATCCGGTTTTTTCGTTTTCCCTCTTGACAAATGGTTCTACATGGTGTAGAATGTAATTGTTCTACAGGGTGTAGAATGGAAGGAGGTTCTTATGAAGGAGATGCAAATGGGAGCGGTGGAATCCCGCTTCGCAGATATGATATGGCAAAACGAGCCCATCGCGGCATCCGAATTGGCCCGACAGGCCGCAACGGTATTAGGTTGGAAGAAAACGACGTCCTACACCGTGCTCAAGCGCCTGTGCGATAAGGAGATCTTCCGAAACGAAGGCGGTGTAGTCACCTCTCTGATCTCGCGGGCAGATTACGACGCGCTCCAAAGCGAAAAGTTCGTCGAGGAACAGTTCGACGGTTCGCTCCCCGCTTTTCTTGCCGCCTTTACCTCGCGCAAGCAACTGACCGAACAGGAATTGGAAGCCTTGCGCCGCATGATCGACGAACACAAGGAGGGCTGATATGGACGCTGTATTTCTCAAGCTTCTCAACATGAGCATCACGGCCTCCTGGCTGTGCCTGGCCATCCTGCTCATTCGCCTGCTGCTCAAAAAAGCACCCAAGGCGATTTCGTGCGCCCTGTGGGCGCTCGTCGGACTTCGCCTGCTGTTGCCCTTCTCGCTGGAGAGCGTGTTGTCCCTCGTCCCCAGCACTCAAACGTTGCCCGAGGATATTTTGATTTCGCCCGCCCCGACCATCAACAGCGGCATTCCCGTCGTCAACGGGGTGGTCAACCCCGTTATTTCACAGGGCCTTGCCCCCAATCCGGGCGATAGCGTCAATCCCATGCAGGTCATCACGACCGTCGCGGGCTACGTTTGGCTGGTCGGCATGGCCGCCATGCTCGTCTATATGCTCGTCACCTACCTGCGCGTGAGGGCCAAGGTCGCCGAGGCGGCCAAAATTGAGGGCAACGTCTACGAATGTGACCACATCGACACGCCGTTTATCCTGGGCGTCATTCGCCCCCGTATCTATCTGCCGTCAAGTATGAACGAGGCTGACCGCGCCTTTGTCATTGCCCACGAAAAGGCGCACCTGCGCCGTCTGGACCATCTGTGGAAGCCGCTCGGTTTCCTGCTTTTGACCGTGTACTGGTTCAATCCCCTTCTGTGGCTGGGCTATATCCTGCTCTGTCACGACATTGAGCTGGCCTGCGACGAAAAGGTTATCAAAAGTTTGGGAACGGACATCAAAAAGCAATACTCCGAGGCACTCATCAACTGCAGCGTCCCCCGCCGCGCCATCTCTGCTTGCCCTCTCGCGTTTGGCGAGGTCGGCGTCAAGGGGCGCATCAAATCGGTTCTCAACTACAAAAAGCCCGCCTTTTGGATCATCCTCGTGGCGGTCGTCGCGCTGGTCGTCACAGGCGTGTGCTTCTTGACGGATCCGAAAACAGAAGATGGTAAAAAAATCGCATACACCGCCGACGTCATAGACGTTGACAATCCGTTGCTGCTGAACCGTCTGAAACAAACATCACTCGTTACGAATGATTTAGCCGGATATAGGCTTCACAAAATTCAAAGTGTGGAGCAGCTGAACGATTACTTGGTTCTTATCGACAATGACAACGCCGATGCCTATGCACAAAAATACGACGAGAGCTTTTTCAAGCAACACACGCTACTCACGCTATATCATCCCAAATCCAGTGATACCGATGTTTTTCGCATTGCCGAGATCCGTTGCTTTGAGGAATGCCTGAAAATTACTGTTGAAAAAACCACAGAAGGAACAGCCGCCGCAATGATTGCCGACTTATTTTTCATCGAATTGACTACCGACGATATTCAAGATTGCGTACAATTTGAGGCAACCTTCACCTACTCGCAAAGTCTGATTGACGAAATTTATGCAACCGTCCAACCCGACACGACACAACCGTCTTTGAGTTTCACCGCCTGGGACTTCATAACCACCCCCGAGATCGGGTATTACAGCTTGGACAAAGCCAATGCGCTCAGCGGCACCAAATTCGTTTACAACGGCGCGATCTACATGATCGACCGCACAGGAAAAGAAACGGAATTGATCTCGGGCATGCCGGTGACGGAAGCCGTCTTTGCCGATCTTAACCAAGACGGCTATCCCGAATTTCTCGGCCAGGCCCTCTTTGGAAGCGGCTTCATTCATGAATTTATCGTAGTGTACGACATTAAAAACGAGCAGTTCTACCGTTTGGACGAGAGATTCACCTTCGACTTTGGCCTCGTTACCGACACCGGTAGCTTATCAGTTACGATCAGAGACGTAATCTCTCCGGCACCGGGGGCTACATTTGCGGCCATTCCTCTACTCGTTAAAAACGGCGACGGCTACGTATTGGAACTTCGCAACGGTTCGGATGTATTGTACCGCAGCTTTGCCGACGGAACGCACGAAGCCTTCTTACCCGAGGCCATTGGTTCTTACGTTTTCAGCCCGGACAACCACTGGTACAACGACTCAATCATATCGCTATACGAAGATCAAACGTTCCAGTTTGTTTTCTCTCCCGCCAGTTCCTACCTTGGTTACGGCAAATATGAAGTCAAGGACGATCTGCTGATTCTTTCCACAGACGACGGAAAGTACATCTACGTTTTTGAAATGCACGAGGACCGCCTCGTATTCATTCAAACGGAAGATAGTTACAGCGAGATGGGTAAATTTACCAACGGCAGTGAATTTATCAAGCAAAATACCAACTAACAAAGAAGAACCCGAAGCTCTCGCTTCGGGTTCTTTCTCTATTTACGATTCACTTCCCCGTCGAGCCAAAGCCGCCGGCACCTCGCGACGTGTCGGACAGGTCGTCGGTTTCAAAGAAGGTGGCTGTCAGATAGGGCGTGATGACCATCTGCGCCACGCGGTCGCCGCTCTTGACGGTGCGGGCCTCGCCGCTGTGGTTGTGGAGCGCCACGCAGACCTCGCCGCGATAATCCGAGTCGACCACGCCAACCTTATTGGCAGGAGCAAGTCCGCTCTTGGTAGCAAGTCCGCTGCGGGCATAGATCAGGCCGGCAAAGCCACAGGGGATCTCAAACGCCCAGCCGGTCGGGATGACCAGCGTCTGTCCGGGGTTGATGGTGACCTCGCCCGCCTCGATGCAAGCGTAAAGATCACAGCCGGCGGCAAAATCCGAGCCGTATGTCGGTGCGTGCGCGCCCTCGCGCAGTTTTTTGATACGAACGTCAGCTCTCATAGGTAACATCCTCTCAATGGAGTTTTACGCTTCAAAAATGGTGCCGAGCCGCGCCTTCTCGATGACCTCGATGACCTTATAGGACTGCTCCAGCGTCACAGGGAACGCCTTGCCGGTGCGAATGGTCTCGTACAGCGCGTCCCAAATACGGCTGGCTCCATCGCCGTGGGAGAGATCCAGAGGACGGAACTCCTCAACCCAAGGCAGTTTTTCGGGATTGCCAAATCCGGCGTCTTGGGGCCAAGTTTCACCCTTGACCTCGGCATAAGGAAGCGGCTGTGCAGGATCAAGATAACGCAGCTTGAAGCCACCCTTTTCGCTGACCAACGCACCTCGGCTGCCGTATACCAGATATTCGGGCGAGGGCAAAGCCGCACCGCCGCAGATCTCCAAATCGACAACGCGATCGTTAACACCGCGGAAGACGAGCTTGACGTGGTCGTCGCGGTCACCCAGCCAAGCGGTCTGCTTCAGGTCGGTGAACAGCTCCGTGTAGTCACCACCGCAGAAACGGAGCGCGTGATCGATGATATGGGGACCCCAGTTGCAAATCTGTCCGCCGCCCGAGGATTTGAGCGTCTGCCAGTCGTTGCGGCGCTGATAGCCGTTGCGGCACAGCTTGATCTGATACACGTGGCCCAGTATACCCGAGTTAATGATGTCCATAACCATCTCAAAGCCGTACTCAAAGCGGCGGTTGTGGCGAATGTACAGGTGAGGACCGGCGGGCTGACTGCCCAGCTTGATCAGCTCTTTGGCCTCGGCGGTGTTCAGCGCAAACGGCTTTTCAAGGAAAACGTCCTTGCCTGCCAAAAGGGCCTGCTTGGCGTGCTTGAGATGATCGATGGAGCGAGTTGCGATATCGACCAGCTCGACTTCGGGGTCAGCGATCAGCTCCTCAATGGTGGCATAACCTTTGGCACCGAACTCCTCGGCGAAGGCTTGTACGCGCTCGGGAATGACATCACAACCGGCGACGAAAACGAACTTGTCCTTGCGCGACGCCAGCTCGCGGGTATGCATGGAATAGCCTGCGCGACCAAGGCCGATCAGACCGATCTTGATGGGATGATTCATATTATGTTCCTCCGTATGACAAATATAACTCTTTGTTTTATTATACCTCACAAAGAAAAGATTGTCAATGGTCAATGATTTTTTCTTGCCCTCGCTCCTGTGTCACAATAGCAGCAAAACACCTTTGTCAATGTGTCATCGCACCGATATGAAAAATATTCCAACACTACGACGCAAAAGCAAGACCTAAAGCAAAAATATCGCCCGCCGAGTGCTCGGCGGGCGGATGTTTTATATTTCTTCGATTTTTATAAGATTGGTGTTGCCCGAACAACCCGTGGTATCACCACCGGTAATCACGATACGGTCACCGCGTTGCAACGACAGCTGCTGAACAGCCATCTTCTTGGCGGTATAGAACAGCACGTCGGTCGAATTAAACGTCTCGCACATTGCGGGAATAACCCCCCAGGACAGCGCCAGCTTACGCCATGTGCGCTCGTTGGTAGTCAAGCCGATAATGGGCACGGGAGAGCGGAAACGCGACACCATGCGAGCAGTCATGCCCGACAGCGAGCAAGCCACAATGGCCTTGGCATCAATGTCGATGGCCATGCCGCAAGTCGAGTGCGAAATGGCATCCACCATACTGCGAATGTGGAATTCCGCGTTGTGAAAACGCTTTTTGTAGTTGGTGTTGGACTCGGTCGTCTCGGCAATCTTGGCCATGGTAGCAACCGCCTGGACAGGATATTTACCCGCTGCCGTCTCGCCCGACAGCATAATGGCGCTGGTACCGTCGTAGACCGCGTTGGCAATATCCGAGATCTCGGCACGAGTGGGGCGGGGGTTCGCAATCATCGACTCCAGCATTTCGGTGGCAGTAATGACACGCTTACCGAGAAGACGGCACTTGGTGATCAGCTTTTTCTGAATGGCAGGCAGATGCTCAAACGGGATCTCAACGCCCATATCGCCACGAGCAATCATGATGCCGTCGCAGCACTCGCAGATCTCCTCAATATGGTCCACGCCCGACTGGTTTTCGATTTTGGCAATCAGTTCGATATCGTCCGCGCCCAGTTCTTTGAGGTAGTTATGCACGTCGATCAGGTCCTGACGGGTAGAAACAAAAGAGCAAGCAATATAGTCCACTCCATTTTCTACACCAAAGCGAATATCATTTTTATCCTGCTCGGACAAGTAAGGCTGCTTCATGACCTTGCCGGGGAAGCTCATGCTCTTGCGATCGGACAGAACGCCGCCGATGACAACCTTGCACACGATATTGCTGCTCTCAATTCGGACGACCTCGAAGCAAAGCAGACCGTTGTTCAGTAAAATGGTATCGCCCACGTCAAGCTCTTCCGTCAGCTTGGCATAGCTAACCGAAACGATGCTCCCATTACCTACAACGTCCTCGGTGGTAAAGGTAAACATCTCTCCGTCGTGCAGGGTGATCTTGCCATTTTCAAAGGTTTTGATGCGATATTCCGGTCCCTTGGTATCCAGCATGATTGCAATGGGAAGACCCAATTCGTCACGTACCTTTTTGACCAAATCGATTCTTCTCTGATGATCCTGGTGAGTATTGTGGGAAAAATTCATTCTGGCGACGTTCATGCCGGCCAGGCAAAGTCCGCGAACCACCTCTTCCGTCTCCGTGGAGGGGCCGAGTGTACATACGATTTTCGTTTTGCGCATAGGTAATTCCTTTCTGCCGTGATTGTATAGGTAGAATTAAGCCTGGGTGCCTGTCAGATATTCGTCGATTGCTTTGGCCGCAACCTTACCTGCACCCATAGCTGAGATAACGGTGGCCGCGCCCGTAACGGCATCGCCTCCGGCATAGACCGCATCGCGCGAAGTCAAACCATCTTCATTGACAATAATCCCACCGCGGCTGTTCACTTCCAGGCCGTCGGTCGTGGAATGGATCAGGGGATTAGGAGAAGTACCGATCGACATAATAACGGTATCTACGTCAAGGGTAAATTCACTATCCGGCACAACCACCGGGCGGCGTCTGCCTCTTTCGTCGGGGGCGCCAAGCTCCATTTTAACACAAGTCATTCCCTTTACAAAGCCGTTTTTAGGATCTCTTGCGTCCTGTGTATTGTGATAGCCGAGGATCTCGACGGGATTGCAAAGCAGACGGAATTCAATTCCCTCCTCTTGTGCATGCTCGACCTCCTCGCGTCTGGCAGGAAGCTCCTCCATCGAACGACGATAGACAATATATACCTTTTCCGCACCGAGGCGAAGCGCCGTTCTTGCCGCGTCCATCGCGACGTTACCGCCGCCAACAACCGCTACCTTGCCGCCCTTCATAATAGGCGTTTCGGGATTATCAAGATAGGATTTCATCAGGTTGCTTCTCGTCAGAAATTCGTTTGCGGAGTATACGCCGCAAAGAGCCTCACCCGGAATTCCCATAAAGTTGGGAAGTCCTGCGCCTGAGCCTATGAAAACGGCCTTATAGCCTTGCTCGAACAGCTCGTCAATGGTCAGTGTTTTGCCAATGACCACGTTGGTTTCGATCTTAACCCCAAGCTTTTTTAAGGTATCTACCTCTTTTGCCACAATCTTCTTGGGCAAGCGAAATTCGGGGATGCCGTATACAAGGACACCGCCTGCAGTGTGCAGAGCTTCAAATACGGTTACTTCATAGCCTTTTTTGGCAAGGTCACCCGCGCAGGTCAGTCCCGAGGGACCGGAACCAACCACGGCGACCTTGTGTCCGTTGCTTACGGGGCGGACAGGTTCTTCCATACAAAAGGTATTGTGCCAGTCAGCAACAAAGCGCTCCAGACGTCCAATGCCGACGCTCTCGCCCTTGATGCCGCGCACGCATTTAGACTCACACTGTACCTCCTGCGGACAAACACGACCGCAAACGGCGGGAAGCGAGGATGATTTTGTGATGATCTGATATGCGCCCTCAAAATCGCCTTCGCGGATCTTAGCGATAAATTCCGGGATGTGAATTTTCACGGGGCAGCCCGCAACGCAAGGCATATTTTTGCAGTTGAGGCATCGGTTTGCTTCGTCGATGGCCATCTCTTCCGTATATCCGAGGGCAACCTCGTCGAAGTTGTGTGCGCGCACCTTGGCATCCTGTACAGGCATCGCGTTTTTCGTAAGACTCATGTTTGCCTTTGCCATGTCACTGTACCTCCTTTTGAAAGAGATTGCAGGTCTGCTCGTGCTTATGTCTTTCGAACGCCGAATACATTCTGCTGCGTGCCATTGCCTCATCAAAATCGATCTCATAACCGTTAAAATCGGGACCGTCCACGCAGGCAAACTTGGTGACCTTCTTGCCGTCCACGTTGAGTGTCAGGCGGCAACCGCCACACATTCCCGTGCCGTCGATCATAATCGGGTTCATAGATGCGGTAACGGGCGTGCCGAAGGGCTTGGCCGCCTCAACAACGAATTTCATCATAATGAGGGGACCGATGGTGATGATCATATCGAATGTTTCGCCAGTTTCCAGCATCTCCTTCAAAGGCACCGTAACGTTGCCCTTTTCACCATAAGATCCGTCGTCGGTCATGATGCGGAGCCGATCCGTGCAAGCCTTGAACTCGTCTTCAAGGATAACAAGATCTTTGTTTCTAAAGCCGATAATACCGGTGACGTCCGCCCCCATTTGGTGCAGCGCCTCGGCAATAGGCATAGCGATGGCGCAGCCGACACCGCCGCCAACGATACATACTTTTTTCAGTCCGTCAAGATGCGTTGCCACCCCGAGAGGGCCGACGAAATCCTGAAGGCAGTCGCCCGCTTGCTTGTGAGAAAGCTTTTCGGTGGTCGCACCAACGATCTGATATATAATTTTAACCGTACCTTCTTTTTTATTCACGCCCGCAACGGTCAGCGGAATTCTCTCGCCGTCTTCATCGACACGTAAAATAATAAACTGCCCCGGGCGTGCTTTATTCGCCACGAGAGGTGCTTCCACCTGAAGCTGTACCACCGTGGGATTCAATATTTTCTTTTCAACAATTCTGTACATCTCATATCTCCGTCACAGCCGCCTTTGGCGCTGTATTGATAAATCCGGCAAACACGCAGAATTTCCCATGTGCCGTACCTTGTTATTATACCACACATCCACCTACAATTCAAGTATTATTTGAAATTCCCCCTACAATAAACAAAGGATAGGCCGCTGATACTTTGGCCTATCCTTTATTATTACGCGTCAATACCAAACGGAACGCGATACAACAATTCTTTGTTTTTTGGCTCGCCCAACACCTTTTGAAAAGGTCAGCCTATTCGCACCGGATTGCCAATGGCTTGTCCTAATCAAAGCAAGAGCGCGTTGTATCGTACCGCTCAACGATCGACGTATTGTTCCCCGCCGCAAAGCTTCAGATCCGCAAGTCCATTCTTATGGAGCAGGACCGTGCCCGCCAAAAACGATCCTTGTCCGACGACATTGACACCCTCAGCGATCCAGTTCATCGACGCCTGGGCAAAATCCTGACTGGACAGATAACCCATGCAAAGCGAGCAGACAAAAGAGATGGCAAACACACCGATCAAGGCAGGCTTTTTGAGTTTGGTAGATAAAATGCACAGAACGGTATCCATAATACCAAGTCCTGCAACCATCAAACCAACGAATAAAAAGGTTCCGGAAAACACAGGGGGGGCGACGGCCAAAAGCGGCGTTTTAGTCTGCTTGTGCACAAGCATGGCAAGGATGCCGATACCCGCCAGCAAAAAGCCCAGAGATTGGACGGGGAAAAACATCGCATTGAGTGCTTCAAAATCACAAACTCCCGAGGCATACAACAGCTTCCACGTTGCTTTGAGTGCGCCCGCCACAGACACGTTGATCATGCCCGCCGAAAACAGAGCAAACGCGCCCTTACCCATTTTGTTGTAAAGATCCCGAAGAAGAATAACAGATGCAATAGCAAAAAAGGCAACGGGAATATAGTCGACCAGTGCCATGCCGATGGAAAAGTCATTCATACAGATATCTCCTTTTCGTATCAGCTCTTTTTGTTAAGGTGATAGATGGGAACAAGAGGCAGAATGATGGGTGTCTTGTTAGCGTAGGTATTGTATTCCTCGTTTTCTCCGTAACGCGCCATCTGGCGTTTTTCCAAACGCTGTGCGCCGTTAAACATAATGTAAACAATGCAAACGTAGGCCAAGCACGCGGTGATCCACTGACCGATCGTTTGGTAAGCGGTGATGCCGCTGATAAACACGCCGGTCCAGAAAATGATCTCACCCAGATAGTTCGGGCAGCGGCACATCTTGTAAAGGCCTTTGGTCGCGACCATGTCGGGACGCTCCTTTTTCTGCGCCGATTTCTGCTTGTCCGCAACCGACTCAAGAATCAAACCGAACAGCGAGACGGCAAAACCGATCACGGGAACAACAATATCGGTCGCACCGTTATCAAAACGGAACAGCATGGGGCTGACCTGGGCGGTATACAGCACGGAAACCGACACCCAAATGGTGGCAAGCACGAATACGGGCATCTTCTTTTCATTGTTTTTTGCCAGCGTATCCTTGGCAACGTCAGTCTTGCGGAAGGAAACGTTCTTCCATTCGCGGATCAGCAAAAAGCCGGACAAACGAACGCCGTACGCGATAAACAAGGCGCAAGTAACGACCATGATCCACCAAGGCGTTGCGCCGGGATCAAGCAAGTACATGACCAAAACGGCAATACCGCCACCTGCAACGGCAAAACCATAGCCAATAGAAAGAAAATAAACAAACTTATAGAAGCCGACGGCGCACATAACGGCGCAAACGGCCAATAAAATTCCAAGCAAATCCCAAGGCATATTACTTTACCTCCGTTCCAAAGTAGCACTTAATGTATTCAGCAAAGCTCTTATCTCCCACTTCGGTATCACCGACCAAATCGTGGCTCAACGTCCACTTGGAGAACAGAATGATATCGTGCTTGCCCGCCTTTTTGATCTTGGGAAGGTTAGCAAGAATACCAAACAACCAAATCGGTGCCCATTTGATCGCAAGCGGCTTACCCGCGGCCTCAAAGCACATGGCGACCATTTGCTCATACGTATAGGTTTCTTTACCGCCGACGTTGTAAGTGGCGTTGGTATCATTCATGCGATCTACGATGAACTGTGCAAAATCGGGGCAATCGACCACGTTAGCCTTAACCTTGCCATAGCCCTTGAGCAACTGCATCTCACCTTTGTCCACGTAAGGCTTAAACACCTTGGCAATATCGTAGAAATAGCCCGTGGGACGGTAGATGATCCAATCCATCTCTCCCTTTTTGATTTCCTCCTCAACAAGGTACTTCGCATGAAGCATGGGTACCTTTTCCGCGCCCGGCTCGTCGCAGGAAATGACCGAAACGTAATTAAATTTCTTAACCCCTGCGCGCTTGCACTCCTCGTACAGATTCATATTGCCCTTATAATCAATATCGTAGGCAGTAAAACGGGTGGACGCGCCGGTCAAACCAATGGTAGTAATAACGATGTCCGCGCCGTCGCAAAGGCCCTTCAACGTTTCGGGATCGGTGGCATCGATTGCGCGGAAGGTGTATTTGCCCTCGCATCCATCAACAGCCGTTTCCTTAAGGTCGGCGGCTACGACCTCGTGACCTTGCGCACACAGCGCCTTGAGTATCTCCGCGCCCAGATTGCCAAAGGCACCTGCCAGTACAACTTTCATGTCAATTCTCCTTTATTTCTTGTTTTTTTCTTTGGATCTCTTATCATTGATGATCTGCATATGCTCGGCAGTAATCAGTTCAACGCCGTTTTCCTTGGCCCAGGTAACACATCCCTTTAAAACCAACGGCAAAAATACGCGCGGAACACCCAAAATGGTGGTAAGTGCTTCATCGGTAAATTTAACTTTATCGTCCGCGCGGTCAGCCGCATAACGTACCGACTCCAAGGTGGCCTGACGCACCTGCAACAATTCCGCCTTCATTCTGGTCTTTCGATGGAACCAGAAATTCTTAGAATCGCGGTAACCGTAATCCACGGGAAGCGGGGGGAAATCCTTGGCGCGCACACCGTTGACGATCGCGTCGCTGTACTTCTTTTTCATCAGGATCTTGTCGACACGAAGAATAAAGTGAGCGCCAAACTTAGAGGTAATACCGTTGAAATCGTGATAAGGAGCCTCGTATCCGTTGAGTTCCCCCGGCATATCCTTGTCTGCACCGTCCAGCTCGCGCATCCACGTGCATTCAATCGCTTCGATCGCGTCGGTCAGCACCATCGGACGGGCCTCTCCCGTCTCTTCTTCGATCAAGCTCTTTTCCAGTTTGAAATTACATTTGGGCATCTTGTCCTCGGGCTTGTCTCCGGGCCAGGACAATTTGACTGCCTCCTTGAAGGTAGAGGGCTTATCGTCGATGAAATTCAACGTGCATTTACCGTTGCGCAAAATATTCTGCGCGGTATTGGAGGAATTGCGGCAACACAACAGCATGGCATAATAATCCTTACCTGCCACGTAGTAGGGCTGCACCAGCGAATACGGACCAAGATTGGTCGTTCCGTCCTCGCACAGTGTGCTGATGATGACGGTGGGCATCGGGAAATACAGAGAGGTCTGATAGAAATTATCCACGATGCGAAGATTTTCAAAGCTGCTCATAGTCGTTCTCCTTTTGCATTTATATTTATTTTATAATTTTCATTAAGATATCCAACAGCTGTTCAAAGGGGACTCCCGCCATCGTCCAGGTCAACAACGACTCCGCGACAAAATCCGCCCGGAAAGCGTCCTGCGTAACGTCAAGCAACAGCGAAGCCAACTGCCCCCGTAATTGCTTGTGCCGTTGAGAAAAAGCGGTGGCAAAAACCTTGACTGCCTCCGCATCCTCAAACAAAACGCGGTGCTTGTCCGAAAATCGCAGCAAGGCATCGTATATGGCACGCAGTACTTGTTCGGGCTGTGTGGGAGAAACGGATCTTGCCTGTTCCACGCATGCCTGCCAATCCGTCAACATAAAGGTTGCCACCAGCATGTCCTTGGAGGGAAAATAGTTATAAACCGTTCCGACGCCGATGCCGCAGGCCGCCGCTACCGACCGAATGGTCGTATTGGAATAGCCCCGCTCGGATATTTGGCGCTGCGCCTCCTCCAGTAGCCGATCACGGACATTTTGTATGATTTTGGGCATATATTACTTTCCTTTCTTTCCATCGGCAACGATCATCGACATCACCGCATCTGCAGTCCGCATCAACTGCTCGCGCCCTGAAATCGTCGCCTCCCCGTCCCCTCGTTGTATACCATACATACCGAAATAGGCATGACATCCGCCTTCAATAACAGTTTCGGTAAAACCGGAAGGCAGATTTTCCCTGTTCTTATCGTATTTGGCGCGATCCATTACCTGATCCTCACTCCCAAAAACCGATAAGACCCTCAGGCCGCTGTCCGACAGATCCGCCGCCGAATAGGAACCGAGAAGGACCAATCCTTCAAACTCATCGGTATGCTTGCTCACATAAGAGGCAGCCATAGATCCGCCCAGCGAATGTCCGCCGATGTACCAGCGCTCCACTTGTGGGTAATAATCTTTCACACCATCCGCAGCATTGACATCCAACACCGCCAGATTGAAGGGCATTTTCAAGAGAATGCACAACAAACCCTTGGAAGCCAGCAAGCGCATCAAGGGGAGATAGGCCGTATATTCTACCTTACCACCGGGATAAAAAATGAATCCCGCCGTGACCTCATCGGGTACAAACGCGATGACACCCCGCTCCAACTGCTGTTGTTCGAACCCTGCCCCGAGCGCGAAGGCCTCGATGGCCTGCTCATCCGCACGGTAATAATCACTCACGTAAACAGCACATCCACCGGTCACAACAAGCAGAACGGCCAACAATATCAAAATTCGCTTTTTCCAACGGCCTATCTTATTCATGATCTGCTCTCCCTTTTGTGAACCTGTTCATTTAATATTATACCTCGCTCCCAAAACTTTGTCAATAGTTTAACAAGAAGCTGCGCGAAATTTCAGTATTTTCCCTTCGTTTTTTACAAAAGCAAACGACACCACGGAGGGTGTCGCTTGTTTTTGGCTCGTGTATTATTTTCTCCGGCGATCAAACGCAGGATTATAACCATAAATATTCTTATGGTCCGCGCGTTCCTGGACGCGACGCAGGCAGTCGCCGAATCTCTGATAATGCACGACCTCACGTTCTCTCAAAAACTTGATCGGATCTCGCACGTCGGGGTCATCGGTCAAGCGCAGGATATTGTCGTAGGTCACGCGAGCCTTTTGCTCGGCTGCCAGGTCCTCGTTCAAATCGGCAATGGGATCGCCCTTGACGCCAACATATTTCATATCATTGGGCACACCCGAGGCGGCGACAGGATAGACACCGGTCGTGTGATCGATGAAATAAGGGGCAAACGGCGTATCCTTGATCTGATCCTCTTTGATGTTGCGCGTCAGTTGGTGTATGATGGCGCAAACCATTTCAAGATGGCCGAGCTCCTCGCTTCCGATGTCCGTCAGCATACCGACGACCTCACCATCCGGCATGGAATAACGCTGGTGCAAATAGCGCATGGAGGCACTGAGCTCGCCGTCAGGGCCGCCGACTTGGCTAATGATCATGGAAGCCAGGGTAGGATTGGGAGTCTTAATTCGAACAGGATACTGCAGTTTCTTCTCATAAATCCACATAATTCTTCCCCCTCACTTATTATCATTGCCGGGAAAATCAGCATGCCAAGGCCACGGTGCCCGACACCAATCCCAATTTGTCGTACTTTGGTTTCCCCATGCCGTCAACGGGCCGCAAGCTTTCTCATACGCTTCGGCAACCTCTCGCCGTTGCTGCAGCAGGTGGTGATAGTAGCTTTTTGCCTCGCAGCAATCGGGATAAGCATCCAGATACAGCACCGTTTCCTGAATGGAAAAATCCAGCTTTTGCAGGCGACACATCAGCTCCTGGCATTCACGGGAGCATTCGCGGCGAGACGGCATGTCACTCTCTTGACAGCCGCAGCCGGGTCTGGTATCCCCCCTTCTCTCACCGCATCGGCAGGCTCCGCCGCTACGGGAGCAAATCGGGCAGCTATTCTGGGCGTAATTTTGCCCATACGGTACATTGCCGGCGCACCGTCTTCCATAGTTATTATTTCTCATTCCCACGGCAGTCTACCCCCTTTCCATCGCCATAAAACGGCTTATCAAGCTCTTCAAACATAGTACCGCGGCGAAAGGCCGTATCCACGTCATACACGCCCGCAAAGCGATTCATCGGCGCATATACGGCGGCCAGAATACCGTCCTCCACGCCAAAGCCGCATACCTGCACCTTGGCATCGGGCGGACAGGCACATTCCCCGCAACCACCTCTGTAAGCGTGCAATGCATACTCTTCTTGCTTTTCCGGATAATTCAAGGGCGCGCGGCAAGCACACACGGGTCCCGTCCTCATCTCGATTCCGTCGTCCTTGTTAAACTCGCGACGGATCAATTGTTGCATATCACTCAAAAAACATTCCTCCCTTCAAGGCGGCAAGCCGCCTCAATACAAGGTATGCACCCACGCGAAAAAATGTCAAAGATTGACTATATTCGTCGTAAAAAAGCAGAAGCGCGGCAAGGTTGCCCTTGCCGCGCTCTTTTATTTGATTGCAAATGCAATTATTCTGCTTGTGCTACGACAGTGGAAAACTCACCGTCCAGCAATACGTCAGCGTCCTCATCCGTCTCTTGATTGTTCTTGACCTGGATGCCACGGTAGCAAGCCAGACCCGTACCTGCGGGAATGAGCTTACCAATGATAACATTTTCTTTCAGACCGCACAGATTATCCACCTTACCGCAGATAGCCGCCTCGGTCAGAACCTTGGTGGTCTCCTGGAAGGAAGCTGCCGACATAAAGGAGGTCGTCTGGAGCGATGCCTTGGTGATACCCAACAGAACGGGGCTACCAACCGCGGGCTTGAGTGCATCTTCGCCGGCGTTGACACGAGCCTCGATGGCATTGTTTGCCTCTTCCAGCTCGAGAATATCAACCAGAGCGCCCTGCAAGAGATCCGTGTCACCGTTATCCTCGATGCGTACCTTGCGGGTCATCTGACGAGCGATGATCTCAATGTGCTTATCGTTAACGTCACAAGACTGCGAACGGTAAACGCGCTGAATTTCCTTGATAACGTACTCATAAACAGCGTTCAGACCCAGAATACGCATGATATCGGCGGGAGCCTTGTTACCGTCGGTCAGACCCTGACCGCGTACAACGTGCTCGCCGTCCATGATGGACAGACGCATGCCGTAAGGAATGACGTACTTAACGAGCTCGCCCGTCTCTTCGGAGTTGATGTGAACCTCGTTAATACCGGGCATCTCACCCACCTGAATGTGAGCAATACCCGAATGCTCGGTCATGATGGCAGGCTTCTTGGGCTGACGTGCCTCAAACAGCTCTTCGACACGAGGCAGACCCTGAGTAATGTCCGAACCTGCGACACCACCCGAGTGGAAGGTTCTCATGGTCAGCTGAGTACCGGGCTCACCGATGGACTGAGCCGCGATGATACCGACGGCCTCACCGACATTGACCGACAGACCGGAAGCAAGGTCAGCACCGTAGCAGCGTGCGCAGATACCATCCTTGGCATGGCACTGGATAACGGTGCGGATATACACCTTATCGATGCCGGCCTTGACGATAGCGTCTGCCTGCTCCTCGCTGATCATCTCATCGTCGCCGACAATAACCTCGCCCGTCGTGGGATTGACCACGGGGCCGATGGTGTAACGGCCAACGATACGGTCCTCGAGAGACTCGAGCACATTCTTATCCTTTTCATCCACGATGGCATTGACCCATGCGCCCTTGGTGGTATCGCACTTTTCTTCACGAATGATGACGTTATGCGAAACGTCGACCAGACGACGAGTCAGGTAACCGGAGTCTGCGGTACGGAGTGCCGTATCGGACAGCGACTTACGCGAACCCTTTGCACCCATGAAGTACTCCAGGATCTTCATACCTTCGCGGAAGTTGGACTTAATCGGGATTTCGATGGTTCTACCGTCCGTGTTAAACATCAGACCACGCATACCTGCCAGCTGACGCATCTGTGCGATCGAACCACGGGCACCGGAATCAGACATGATCTTAATGGGGTTGAAGGTGGAGAAGCTGTTCTGCAACGCCGCCGTAACGTCACCCGTTGTCTGTTCCCAAATCTTACATACGTTGTTATAGCGCTCTTCCTCGGACAATTCGCCGCGCAGGAAGTGCTTGTAGATGATATCGACCTTTTTCTGAGCCTCTGCCAGATAAGCGGGCTTTTCCTTGGGGATGGTCATGTCGTAGACCGAGATGGAGAAGGATGCACGCGTCGAATACTTGTAGCCCATCTCCTTGATGGCGTCCAGCATCTGAGCACACTCAGCGGCGCCATGCTTCTTGATGCAGAAGTCGATGATCTGACCCAGCTGCTTTTTCTTGGTCACGAACTCAACCTCAAGCTTGAAGGCGTTGTCGGGATTGGTTCTATCAACGAAGCCCAGGTCCTGAGGAATGGGCTGGTTGAAGATCAGACGACCCAGCGTCGTCTCAATGGTCTTGTAGCGGACGACGCCGTCGATCTCGCGGGAAACGCGGACCTTACACAGCGCGTGCAAGCCCAACTCGCCATTGGCGTAAGCCATGAGTGCTTCGTTGTAATCGCGGAAGCAGTTGCCCTCACCCGGCTCGCCTTCCTTGAGCATCGTCAAGTAGTAGGAACCCAGGATCATATCCTGCGAAGGAACCGTAACGGCACGACCGTTCATGGGCTTGAGCAGGTTGTTGGCAGACAGCATCAAGAATCTTGCCTCAGCCTGAGCTTCGGCAGACAGAGGAACGTGTACAGGCATCTGGTCACCGTCGAAGTCCGCGTTGAATGCGGGGCATACCAGCGGGTGCAGACGGATCGCACGGCCCTCGACCAGCACGGGCTCGAACGCCTGAATGGACAGACGGTGAAGCGTGGGTGCGCGGTTCAAAAGGACGGGGTGTTCCTTGATAACGTTTTCCAGAGCATCCCAAACGCAGGAATTCTCGTATGCCTTGTCGATCTTCTTCTGTGCGTCCTTGACGTTGGTAGCCTTCTGCATCTCGACCAGTCTCTTGATAACGAAAGGCTTGAACAGCTCGATTGCCATTTCCTTGGGCAGACCGCACTGATAGATTTTAAGGTTAGGACCAACGACGATAACGGAACGACCGGAATAGTCAACACGCTTACCGAGCAGGTTCTGACGGAAGCGGCCCTGCTTACCTCTGAGCATCTCGGACAGAGACTTCAGGGGACGGTTGGATGCGCCCGTAACGGGCTTGCCGCGGCGGCCGTTGTCGATCAGAGCGTCGACAGCCTCCTGCAGCATTCTCTTCTCGTTGCGGACCACGATCTCAGGCGTGCGGATCTCAAGCAGCTTCTTCAGACGGTTGTTACGGCTGATGACGCGGCGATACAGCTCGTTAAGGTCGGAGCAAGCAAAGCGGCCGCCGTCCAGCTGAACCATGGGACGAATGTCCGCAGGCAGGACGGGAACAACGTCCAGGACCATCCAATCCAGATTGTTGCCCGACTTACGGAAAGCCTCAACGACTTCCAGACGCTTGATGATACGGGTCTTCTTCTGACCGGTTGCAGTAACCAAGTCTGTCTTGAGCTCATGTGCCAGAGCCTCGACGTCGATGCCCTGGAGCAGCTCCTTGATCGCCTCCGCGCCCATACCGACGCGGAAAGCGTTTGCATACATTTCACGGTACTCCTCGAGCTGCTTTTCGGACAGGACTGTACCCTTTACCAGAGGCGTCGTACCGGGATCCAGCACGACGTTCTCGGCAAAGTACAGCACCTGCTCAAGAAGCTTGGGAGAAATATCGAGGATCAGTGCCATGCGGGAGGGGATCGCCTTGAAATACCAGATGTGAGACACCGGGCAAGCAAGCTCGATATGGCCCATACGCTCACGGCGCACCTTCTTGGTGGTGACGTCAACGCCGCACTTTTCGCACTTGATGATTTCTTTGGTGTGCGAGTTCTTATACTTACCGCACGCACAAGCGCCATCCTTGGTCGGGCCAAAGATACGCTCGCAGAACAAGCCTCCGACTTCGGGCCTGAGGGTTCTGTAATTGATGGTCTCGGGCTTGGTGACCTCGCCATAGGACCACTCACGGATCATATCCGGAGAGGCAAGACCAATTTTAATCGAAGAAAATTCGTTACGCTCTACAGCCATTCTTCTTACACTCCCTTATCAGTTATCGTCGCCGTAATAATCGTCGTCGCCCGATTCGTCCTCATATACGCTTCCGTACATGGAGTCTTCGTCGTCGCTTGCGATCAGGCTGTCGTCGCCGTCCTCGTGATCGATCACGAAGGAATCCAGAAGATCGTCCGTCTCAACGCCCTGCTCCAATTCCTCGCTCAAAGCCTTGATATCTGCCTTGGAGTAAGGAACGGGCTCATCCTCGCTGCACAGGGTGGAAAGTTGGATCTCTTCGCCCTTTTCGTTAAGAACGCGAACGTCAAGAGCAAGCGACTGCAGCTCCTTGACCAGAACCTTGAAGGACTCGGGAACGCCCGGCGTGGGGATGTTCTGTCCCTTGATGATCGCCTCGTATGCACGGCGGCGACCGTTGATATCGTCCGACTTGACCGTCAAAATTTCCTGCAAGGTGTAGGCGGCACCGTAAGCCTCGAGTGCCCAAACCTCCATCTCACCGAATCTCTGACCACCGAACTGAGCCTTACCGCCCAGAGGCTGCTGGGTAACCAGCGAGTACGGACCGTTGGAACGTGCGTGGATCTTATCGTCAACCAGGTGGTGCAGCTTGAGGTAGTACATGATACCGACCGTAACGGGGTTGTCAAAGGGCTCGCCCGTACGTCCGTCGTACAGTACCGTCTTACCGTCGATGACCTTCAGACGCTTTTCGGCACGCAGCGTGTCAATATATTCTTTATTGAGAAGCTCTTCCGCGGACAACAGTCGCAGATCCTTCTTGCCGGTCTCGGCGTCGGTCACTTCCTCGTACAGATCCTTGCCCTCGGCGTTTTCCAGCGGGAATACGTCGCGGTACAGGCCTGCCGCCTTGAGGCACTCGAGAATGTCCTTCTCGTTTGCACCGTCGAAGACGGGAGTCATGATCTTCCAACCCAGCTTACGGGCAGCAATACCGAGGTGAACCTCAAGCACCTGACCGATGTTCATACGGGAAGGAACGCCCAGGGGGTTAAGGACGATATCCAGAGGAGTACCGTCGGGAAGGAAGGGCATATCCTCGGGGGGCAGAATGCGGGATACGACACCCTTGTTACCGTGGCGACCTGCCATCTTGTCACCGACCGAGATCTTTCTCTTCTGTGCGATATAAACGCGGACAACCTTGTTGACGCCGGCGGGCAGATCGTCGCCCTGCTCGTGGCTGAATACCTTTACGTCA
>JAZLCA010000069.1:0-13862 GCA_045613985.1 Eubacteriales bacterium
TGCCCTGCAGTACGGCATCAGCGAAGGCTACACTCCCTTGCGCGAGGCCATCCGCGCCCGCCTTGCCCGTGTGGAAAACATCGGCAGTGAGAACGACGATCTCATCGTCGTATCGGGCGGTCAGCAAGGCATTGAGCTGGCAACCAAGTGCCTGGTTAACGAAGGCGATACCGTTATCGTCGAGTTACCCAGCTTTATCGGCGCGACCAATGCCTTCCGCTCCTACGGCGCGCATTTGGTCGGCGTTCCCGTGAAAGAGGACGGCATGGATCTGGATGCTCTGGAAACCGCCATCGCTCAAAATAAAAATATCCGATTCATTTATACAATCCCCACCTTCCAAAACCCCATGGGCGTAACCATGAGCGTCGAAAAGCGCAAGAGATTGTACGAGATTGCCAAGAAAAACGGCATTCTCATTCTGGAGGATAACCCCTATGGTGAGTTGACCTTTGATGGCACCAAAACGCCTACCATCAAGTCGATGGACACCGAGGGCATCGTGCTGTACAGCGGATCCTTCTCCAAGACACTCGCTCCCGGTCTTCGCCTTGGCTTTATGTGTGCTCCTCGTCCCATCATTCAGAAAATGGTCATCGCAAAGCAGGTGTCGGACGTTCACACCCCCATGCTGCCCCAGCTGTTGGCTACCGAATACATGAAGCGGTACGATCTGGACGCCCTTATCCTTAAAATGAGAGAAAATTATGCCCACAAATGCAAAACCATGCTGGATGCTATGGCAGAATACTTCCCCGATGACGTGACCTACACCCGTCCGGGCGGAGGACTCTTCATTTGGTGCGACCTCGGCCACGGACTTGACACCCTTGCTCTGTCTAAAAAGGCCATCGAGCAAAAGGTCGTTTACGTCCCCGGCAACACTTTCATGGTAGACATGGAACAGCCCACCTCCACCCTTCGTCTCAACTACTCCACCATGTCGGACGAAAAGATTGTCGAGGGCATTCGCCGCCTTGGCATCGTGTTCGGCGAGGCTCTGCGTTAAAACAAAATGTTAAAAGAGGAAATCCTTCCGGGTTTCCTCTTTTTTATTGCTTGGAGTGCTTGACAATCCCCCACCACTCACTGTATAATGAAAGCAATGAATCCCCCAACAGAGAGGAGATCCCTATGAAAAAATACGTAGCATTCCTGATTTTACTTCTTGCGCTTCTATGCGCCCTTTCCCTCGTCGCTTGCCGGCAGGACACGCCCGATGTGCCCGACACGCCCGTCCAACAACCCGGCGACGAACTGGACGAACAACCGGACAAAAAACCTGAAAATCCCCCCGAGGAGGATGTTCCCATGCTGGATATCATTAAAGACGGCGTGACAAGCTACGTCATCGTCCGTCCCGATAGCTGCGATACCGCGCTGAAAACGAGCGCGTCGCTGCTTTTGAACGCACTCAAGACCATCAGCGGCACCACGGACATTGGCATTAAGACGGACTATGAGGAGGCCGCGCCCTATGAAATTCTGATCGGTAATACCAACCGCCCCGAATCGGCAGAAGTGGCCGCCCGCTTGGGTGACAACGACTACCGCATTGAGATCGTGGGTGACAAGCTCGTGATCGTCGGACGCGATGACCGCGCCGCCGCTTACGGCGTGCGTACCCTGTTGCGCAGCGTGCTGTACTATCAATCGGCCAACGATTTCGTTCCCAATCCCACCGTTTCCCTGCGCCGTGATCTGTCGATCATGGGTGCAATCAGCACCACTGCCCCCGATCCCCGCAATCCCTCCGACGTCCTCATTTTCACCGTCAACGTGCTTGACTTCGGCGCGATCGGCGACGGCAAGACAGACGACACCAAGGCATTCCAGTCCGCCATCGACCACGTCTACAAGCAGGGCGGCGGTACCGTCTTCGTTCCTGCAGGCGAATACGTGATCAAGGGGTCTTTGACCGTCAAGCGCTCGGTCTATCTCGCAGGTGAGTGGACTAATCCCGACCAAACCCCCGACAGCATCAAAAAAGGCACCATTCTGCTGGCCACGGGCAATAAGGGCAACGCCAATGGCAAGGCTATGATCACCGTCGGCGCCAGCGCCGGCGTGCTTGGCCTGACCGTCTACTATCCCGAGCAGGATCTTTCCAAGCCCGTCGAGTACCCCGCCGCCATTCTTATCAAGGATAATCTCGCCGGTGACGGAACCCAGCACGCCTCCTCTGTTCAGTGCGTGACTATCGTCAACGCTTATCGCGGCATCGCCGCTGACCAGGGTTGTCAGCTCCCTCGTATCGACGACGTCTATATCTCCGCGCTGGACTACGGCTTCAAGATCAACAAGTGCTACGATTGCGCCCGCGTCACCTCCATGCACATCGGTCCTGATTACTGGGCCGCTTTTGAGGGCAAGGATCGCGCAGAGATCGCCAAGGTCATGCAAAAAGATGCCACCGGCATCATCCTCATGCGTACCGACGGACAGATGATGTACGATATTTCCATCAATTCCTGCAATATCGGTCTGTCGCTGGAGCGCAATCCCGATGACAGCGGCGAAACCGCGGGATACACCAACATTGCCAAAATAGACATTACGGAATGTGGCATCGGCATTCATCACCAATACAACAGCGCCTCCATCTCAATGGCCACCCTTTCCAGTACGTTGAAAGGCTCCGTCGGTATCTTGGCGGAGAATACAGCTGTCGAGAGCACCCTTCGTCTGTATGATTGCACGTTTAAATACGCAAACACAAGTGCTTGGGTTGAGAGAGACGCTAAAGGTACACTGGCAATTCAAAACAGTGTTTTTGAGGGCGGTGCCAATGACTATTCCGTTGCATGCTTTGGCGGTGTTCTCCTTCTCACCAATAACGAGTTTTTAAATTGCAAGCTTGCTTATTGCGTTTACGCCGATACCTTGGCTGCGGCTGTCAACAACAATAAGTTCACGGGCGAATGCGTCAACGAGCTGGACGAAAAGCACAGCGTTGTGCAGACCGACTCCGTCGCTACCCTTCCCGAAACCCCCGACTTCACGCTGGATATTCCCACGCCGCCCACCGTCACAGCCAACAAGGACATCTTCAACGTCCGCGACTACGGTGCTGTGGGTGACGGCAAGTCGGACGACACGCTCGCCTTCGAAAAGGCCATCACAGCGGCCTCCAAAAAGGGCGGCATCGTCTACGTCCCCGCCGGCTACTACAACGTCACCGACGTTCTCTTGATCCCCACCGGTGTTGAATTGCGAGGCGTTCATCAGAGTATGCACGTCACCACGGGCGAAGGTTCGGTCATTTATGTCACGGCCGGACAAGGCGCCCCCGAAGACGAAGCGTTTATCACCATGCAACAGGGCTCCGGCTTGCGTGGGCTCACCTTCTGGTATCCCGAGCAGGCCTGGAACGACATTCGTCCCTATCCCTTCACCGTCAGCGTCATGGGAGAAGACTGTGTTCTGCGTGATCTCTGCTTTGGTAACACCTATCAGGCAATCGACATGGCAAACGCCGACTGCGGCGGTCACTACGTCGATAACATCACCGGCTGTGTGCTCTCGCGCGGCATCGCTCTGGACGGAAGCTCGAGCGCCGGTATCATCATGAACACCCACTTCAACATTACCTTCTACGCCTCCGTCTGGGGTACCAAGTTGAACGACGCCAGCGGCGCATTCGGCTCGGGCGATATGGCCGTGGCGCTGTTCAATCACATGAACGCTCACCTCACCGCTTATGAGTTCGGTGAAACCGTTGAGGAGCAGCTGCTCTTCATCTTCAACTACCGCGCCCGCTACGGTATGGACTTCACGGGCGGATTTGACGGCAAGATCATCGGCAGCGGCGTGGACGGCTCGCTGTGCGGTATCCGCATCCAGGGCTCGTATGAGAACGAACTGATGTTGCTCAACTTCATGGATGATATCGTCCCCGGCACCACTCCTGAGGGCAACCTCGCTATTTACGTAGACATAGACGACGATTCCACCGTTCGTTTCGTGGCCGGAAGCGCCTCCAGTTATAACTACGTGCCGAGCGACCTGGTCGTTCTCAAAGGCGGCCACCTCATTCTGGATGGCTTTGATGCCCGTGTTACTCCCACATCGGGACGAGGCGCAATCAGTATCCAGGGCGGTCATGCCGAGGTCAGCGGTGTGGTCTTCCAGCACGTCGGTCCTCTGGACGGCAAGGGGCAATTCACCCAGCAAGCAAACACGGACCAGACCGTTGACGTCCGAGTATTCAAGGGCGCACAGCTTGATCTGTACTCCGCCATCGGCCGTCGCTTCTTCCGCGACAACATCCAGGGCGATACGGGCGAATTCTCTTACGCCGTCGCCGATTAAACCCAATACACTGCCAGCGCCGCACATTTGTGCGGCGCTGTTTTCTATATCCCTCAACTGCATTTTTAAAAAAACGAAAAAAATTTTTATTTTTTTCAAAAAAGGTATTGACATTTGAAAAAAAAGTGGTATAATAGTCACGTTGCGAAACCGCAGCGCAACACCGATGCGGGCTTGGCGGAATTGGCAGACGCGTAAGATTCAGGTTCTTATGATCGCAAGGTTGTGGAGGTTCAAGTCCTCTAGCCCGCACCAGGAAAAAGCACATCTGTTTTGCAGATGTGCTTTTTTCAATATCAGAGCACATTGACTACAACGCTTCGGGAGGAACACGGCTATGCAAATCACTAAGATCGTTATCACAGGCGGTCCTTGCGCCGGCAAAACGACGGCCATGAGCCGCATTAAGAATACGTTTACCAAGATGGGGTATACCGTCCTGTTCATTCCCGAGACAGCCACCGAATTTATCACGGGCGGCGTTGCTCCCTGGACCTGCGGTACCAACGTGGATTATCAAAAGTGTCAGATGGAGCTTCAGCTGACCAAGGAACGGCTGTTCGCTCGTGGTGCTTCCACCATGCCGACCGACAAGGTGTTGCTCGTCTGCGACCGAGGTGCCCTGGACAACAAGGCCTATATGACCGACGAGGAATTTGCAACCGTGCTGGATGCCCTGGAGTGCAACGAGGTGGAGCTGCGCGACAGCTACGACGCCGTATTCCATCTGGTGACAGCGGCCAAGGGTGCGGAGCAATTTTATACAACCGACAACAATGTAGCAAGAACCGAGACCGTCGAAGAGGCCGCCGCGCTGGACGATAAGCTGATCGCGGCCTGGACGGGCCATCCCCATCTGCGCATCATTGACAACGACACGGAATTCGAAAATAAACTCCGCCGTCTGATCGCCGAGATTTCTTCCTTCCTGGGAGAGACCGAGACGTACGAGATCGAGCGCAAGTTTTTGATCGAGTACCCCGACGTAGTGGCACTGGAAAAGCTGCCCAACTGCAAGCGGGTGGAGATCATTCAGACCTACCTGACCGCCCCCGAGGGCGAAGAGAGGCGGGTGCGCCAGCGCGGCGTTGATGGCAACTACATATATTTCCTGACCTCCAAGCGCAAGGTAACGGAGCTGAAGCGGGTGGAGGAGGAGCGCAAGATCTCTCAGCGTGAATACCTACGCCTGTTGATGGATGCGGATCCTTGCCGCCGTCCCATCCGCAAGACGCGCTATTGCCTGACCTTTGGCAATCAATATTTTGAGATCGACGTGTATCCTTTTTGGCAAGACAAGGCAATTCTTGAAATTGAATTGAGTGACGAGGCGGATCACATCTACTTCCCCGACATGATACGTGTCATCAAGGAAGTGACGGACGATCCTACTTATAAAAACGCGGCGCTGGCCAAGATTTGACAGGAGGCCCCATGTCCACCGATCCTATTTTTCGTGACCGCGACGACAAAAAGCGAGTCCTGACCAAAGATATCATACGGGATTCGTTGTTCAAAGAAGCCCGATTCCTTTGGATACAGAGCATCGCTGTGTTGTTTATTATTCTCGTTCTTTGCGCCATTCTGGTCATCGTGGCCATCCACAACCCCGGCTTTGAAACCATCCTTTTTTCCGTTCTTTTTGTAGCGCTTGTCATCTTCATTCTGTGCGTCACCGTCCGACGCGGGAGAGAGTGCATCGCGTACTTTCGCGGCGAGTTTTCCGTCACGCAGGATCGTCTGGTCAACGTAAAACCGCATCAACACACGTGGAAAACCCGTACCGACGGCGTCTACCACCAAGAAGACGTGTTTTTCTTTGAAAGCGGCGTTAAATTCGTTCACGTAAGAACCACGCCAACGCAAAAGAATCTCACCCTCTCGGCAAACTGCGGCGACCTATTCTACTTGGTTTTTCTTGATCGCCAACCGGACAAACCGAAATACATTTACAACAGCCAAAAATTTGAATATCGGGGATAAACGAAACGCCGACGGAAGACAAGTTCCGTCGGCGTATTTTCTTTTTTATTGCACGGGAGCGTCCAGTGAGCGAAGCATGGAGAGGATTGCACCTTTGTCCGAGCCGCACAAAACGGCACTGTGCAACGCTTTCTCGTAATTTTCCCGGTCGCCCAACATAGCGTAACAGATCGCCTGTGCCGAATAGGCCTGATGCATCTTGTTATTGATGGCGGCCGCCGCGATTGCGTGCTCAAGCGCTTTTTCGTATTCCTGACAGCGAACGTACAGCTGAGCGAGATTATTGTGGGGGAACTCGTCGGCGGAATTCATGGCGATGGCGCGTTCATACGCTGCGATCGCACGTTCATACTGTCCCATGCGGTGATAACACAATCCCATATTGGAAGCCGCGGTGGAATGTTCCCTCAGGGCAAGGGCTTGCTCGTACAACTCAACGGCCTGATCATACATGGCCAGATCATCGTAGCACAATGCTTTGAACATTACCAGCGCATGGCGATCTTCATAGGTATTATACGACGGCACCAATTTGTCCAACAGCTTGAGTGCCTCGCCCGGATGATTTGAGGCGTAGGCCTCCAACGCCCGCAAAAAGGTCTTTTCCTGCTTGGCATCATTCGCAAACGCATTGCCCGCCAGATCAGCGTAGTGCTTGCGATAAGTAGCAAGCGGCACCTGCCCGCGTTGCTTGACAACACCAAACAGACGCAACGAGGTAACCACAAGACCGATCAGAATAACCGCGGCCTTGGGAATGGACGAAGTATCGTTTTTAACGATCACCTCGTACAAGGTCAAGCCGATGAGCACCAACGCCAACACAACGATAAAAATTTGCAAAAAAATTCGAAGTCCTTTGTTTTTCATATCAGGCAAATGCCTCCCTTATCTGCTCATATATTTGATCCACTTTCGCCCCAAGCTCACGCTCGGCGGCGATATCAGCCTCGAACGGATACCTTGCCGCGAATTTTTCAAACAGCGCTTTCTTTTCGGCCGCCCGCTTGGTGTCTCCCACGGAAAGCAAAAAGTAAGCGTATTCGGTGCGAATGACCGACGGATTGGTATACATCAGTTTCATGAATTTCAGTTGTTCCGGCGTCCGCATGGCCTCGATAACGTCGGAGCGATTCTGCCCTACGATCTCACAAAACATACGGTCGCAGGTCAACATCTGGCGGTAGATGCCCATCATGGCACTGTCAATCGAAAGAAGATATGCCATGCGCTCGTCCGCCTCCTCCAGACGCCCCTCGTCCATCAGACGGTTGCATCCAAAAACGCCTATCGCGGCAATCATGGGATTTTTCATCTGCTCATCCGTAGGTAAAGCAAACCATTCCTCCGGCATATCCTTCAGGCGTTGTCCCTGCGATTGCTTCTCGTTGATCTTCAGCTGCAACCAAAAAGCGCGCAGAGCCTCGGGATCGTTTCCAAGCGACAGCGCGTTTTTGCCGTCGTTGGCGATCATGCCCGTGTCCATGGGAATACCGTTGGTCAGGGCAAGAACAAAACCAAACAGAGCCGCCGCCAAAAGAAGCAGCTTGAGCATGGTAATCTCTCCGCCCCAAAGCAAAAATAACGTCAGCATAATGCTGCTCGCCAAGAGGTTCAAAATGCATCCGCCGAGGTTGTAGAGCTTGACAGGAAATTTGCCATCCTTCATGTCAGGAGGGGAAAGCAAGCATTGTCCACCCGTACCGATCAATTTCATTCGTTTAAAATGAATACGACCATCCCCACGGCGAATCCATGTCAGGCTTCCGATGCGGAAGGAGACGAAGCGATAACCGCTGATACTGCCAAACAACCAATGTCCCAACTCGTGGATGATGACATCCAGATAAATGGCCGCGTAACACCCTATAAAGAAGAGTGCGTAAAACAAAAACCGCTCGGTCTGTCCTCGCTCCGAAAGACCAATTCTTGTCATATAGTTGCCAAGATAAACACCGCATACCGCGGCGGTCGTCATATAAAGGAGGATGGACAGCCACATAAATGCCCTGCCCTTCTTTTTCTTTGGATCCGCCGTCATATCGCTTCTCCTTTCGTGTGGATTGCTATCATTATAACACACTTTTTCCTTTTGTGCAACACAAGCTTGGATTTTATTGTAAAGCTCTTGAAAATCCCCATAATTATTGCTATAATAGATGCAGAGAACACAAGGGTGTCCTGCAGCCGGGACAGCCACGCAACGGGAGGGATGTTTATGACCATCAACGAATATCAAAAGCTGGCTATGACCACGCTTAATCCTGCCTTGGATGAAAAGGACGTGCTGATCAACGGTGTCATGGGGCTGTGCGGCGAAGCGGGAGAGGCTATCGATCTTGTCAAAAAGCATCTGGCGCAAGGGCATCCTCTGGATCGCGACAAGTTGATCGGAGAGCTCGGGGATATCGCCTGGTATTTGGCCGAAACCGCCACCGTGCTGGGAGTCGACCTTGAAACGGTGCTCGCCCGTAATATCGAAAAGCTGAAAAAACGCTATCCCGAGGGATTTGCGACCGAAAGATCGCTTGATCGGGAAAACAACTGACCTCAAACGTCCGTCCATTCACAGTGGACGGACGTTTTTAATACAACCAAAACAAACACTTGACAACGATGGAATTTATGGGTATAATATAATGGGTGGATATGGTTATATCCCCAACACGACCTATCAATCTTCGGAGGATCAAAGATGGATATTTTTAACGTTCTGACACTTGTTGGCGGTCTTGCTCTGTTTTTGTTCGGCATGAACGTCATGGGACAATCGCTTGAACGGAGGGCAGGCAATGCGCTGCAAGCCATTCTGGGACGTCTGACCAACAACCGTTTTATCGGTTTTCTTACCGGTCTGGGTGTCACAGCGATTATTCAGTCTTCTTCGGCCACAACCGTCATGGTCGTCGGCTTTGTTAACTCGGGGCTGATGACGCTGCGTCAGGCCATCAACGTCATTATGGGTGCCAACGTCGGTACCACCGTCACCGCATGGATCTTAAGCCTTGGCGGCCTTGACAGCGACGTTTTGTGGGTGCAACTGCTCAAGCCCACTTCCTTCACCCCCGTGCTTGCGCTGATCGGTATCATTTACTTCATGTTCGGCAAAGGCAACAAGAAAAAGGATACGGGTATGATCCTGCTCGGCTTTGCCACCCTGATGTTTGGTATGGATACCATGTCGGGAGCGGTCAGCGGTCTGCGTGACGTCCCCGCTTTCCAGCAGCTGTTTATCACCTTCACCAACCCGATCCTCGGCGTTCTTGCAGGTGCCATTCTGACGGCTATTATTCAGTCGTCCTCCGCGTCGGTCGGTATTTTGCAGGCCCTGTCCTCAACGGGACAAGTCTCCTTCGGTGCCGCTATTCCCATCATCATGGGTCAGAACATCGGTACTTGTGTTACCGCAGTGCTGTCCTCCATGGGCGCCACCAAAAACGCTAAGCGCACGGCCGTTGTGCACCTGTCCTTTAACGTCATCGGTACCATCATCTGCCTGGGTGCCTTCTGCCTGGTCAAGGAGCTGGTCTATATCCCCATGCTTGAGGAAGCTGCGACCTATCACGGCATTGCCATTGCACACAGTGCGTTCAATATTATTTGTACCCTCATTCTCTTCCCCATGGCAAGAGTGCTTGAGTGGCTGGCCTGCCGCCTCGTTCCGGATGCCAAGGCTCCCGAACATCAGACCGAACTGGACGAGCGTCTTTTGGCAACGCCTGCCGTTGCACTGGAGCGTAGCCAAACGTTGGCCGTCACCATGGCAAACGTCGCTGTCCGCGCCCTGGAAAACAGCATCACCTCGTTGTACGATTACACCCCCGCCCTGGCCGAGTCCATCCGCGAGGACGAGGACCTGACCGACCACTATGAAGATATTCTCGGCTCTTATCTGGTTAAGTTAAGCAGCCATCAGATGTCCGAGCAGGAGAGTGCCAACGCCGCCAAATTGCTCCGTATGATCGGAGACTTTGAGCGAATCTCCGACCACAGCGTCAATCTGCTTGAATCTGCTGAGGAGCTGAAAGAAAAAGAGATCGAATTGTCCGACTCTGCCACCGCCGAGCTGCGCGTCATTACCGATGCCACTCGTGAGGTTCTGACTCTGTCACTGTCTGCCTTCGTTCACAATGATATTAGTGCCGCCGCTTCGGTTGAAGCACTCGAGCAGGTCATCGACCGCCTCAAGGAGTCCCTGCGTGCCCGTCACATTCTGCGACTGCAGCAAGGCAACTGCACCATCAGCGCGGGCTTTATCTGGTCGGATCTTTTGACCAACCTGGAACGTGTTTCCGACCACTGCTCCAATATTGCGGGCTGCGTTTTGGATATTGCCCATCAGAATATGAATCTGCACGAATCTCTCCGTGCCGTCCGTAAGGACAGCTCCGAATTCGAGACGATGTCAAAGCACTACCAAGAAAAATACACGCTGGCAAGTATTAAGGAATAATCCAAACCGACGGCGGACCGCCCATGGGCGACCCCCCGTCGTTTTATAGAATGTGGCTATCCCCGCCCAAAGAAGAAAGAAAACAGCCGAGCGATCAAATGCAAGACAAGCAACACAGCAAGCAATGCCAGTGCGAAGAGCATGATAAGAGAAAACAGCAAGACGATCATCCAAGACAAGCGCCGCAATGTCTCAAGAATTACATCCTGCGCGCTCTCACCAAGGTAAGCCACCGCCGCCGCCAAAGCTGCGGCAAGCAAGGTATACAGCGGAAGACCGCGCAGCATACCTCGGATATCCGCCAAGCTGAGCCGCACGTGCAGCGCCATAGAGATCATAACGCAAAGAGCAGCAATGCGCCAGCCAAGCGGGCGGGTTTGCTCGTTCACAAGCCCTTTGATCCAAATCCCAACCTCGTCAAAAAGGCGAAAGGAAGTATCTCCCGGTTGCAATGCCAAGGACAGCGACTGCCCCATGTATCCCAGCGTATCGGGCCAGACCAACCAAAGCATCGCCGCCATCACGCCAAGTCCTGCAAAAATCGGCCCCAACGCGATCCAGACGTTACCAAATGAAGCATAAGGGTTTCTTCGGTTGTAGCTGTGCTCCACCATAGCGTTCCCGTGCCTTGATGGCCACAAGCGGATGCATTCAATCCGATGTCCAAACAAAAGACACATCAGCACGTGTCCCAATTCATGCACGGGCGTTCCAATCCAACCGGTAACGATCCAAAAAGTGCGTGTAGCTCGCCGTCCCATCAGCGAAAAGCACAGCTGATAACATACCTCCACCGCAAGACCGCAGGCGACGATCACCCCGAGGGTATACAGCATAATCTGCCCAAAACAAAGAAAAAATGCGCCCATATGCCCCCTCCTTTTCGTGATCCTTTCCTTCTATTATACCTTGAAAAATCAAATTGTCAAGTCAAGGCAGCTCAATCGCGGCCCGCGTATATTTTTTTCAAAATCCACTTGTCCCCACCATATTTCCGTGCTATAATGTTATCAATGAAATTCAGGAGGGCGTTATGTTACCGTTACTGACCGCCGAGCAAATGCGTCAATGCGACGAATATACGATACAACAGATCGGGATTCCCTCACAGGTGCTGATGGAGCGCGCCGCCCGCGCCGCCATCGAAGTTCTCCACTCCGAGCCCGGTCTCAAAATGACCCCAAAAACCCGCGTCGTTCTTTTGTGCGGTTGCGGCAATAACGGCGGAGACGGCTTCGCCATGGCCCGCTTTTTGTTTGAGGAAGGCGTCGATGCCATCGTCGGTTACGCCGGCGAATGGCAAGGCAATCACCCCAATGAGCAAAAGATGAGTGTCGAGTGCGCCCGCCAATATCAGCTCTGGCGCGACTGCGGCGGACAAACGCTGAACAAGCTGCCCGCATTCCGCCCGGAACGCACAGTTGTCGTTGATGCGCTGCTCGGCATCGGTCTGTGCCGCGAAATAACGGGGCTGTACGCGGATTGGATCGAACAGGTGGCCGAATACACATTATCGCACCAAACGCCCGTGCTGGCCCTTGATACGCCTTCAGGCGTACACGCCGATAGTGGGCGCATCCTCGGTTGCGCGCTCCGCGCGACCGTCACCGCTACCATGGGCGAGATCAAACGCGGGCTGCTCCTTTATCCGGCCGCCGATTACGTAGGCAAACTGCGCCTTTGCAATATCGGCATTTCGGCGCAATCTCTTCTCGAGATCCCCGAAGCACAGCCGCTGGACACCTGGTGCATCACAAAGCAGAGCGATATCTCCTACCTGTGTCGCCCACCTTATGCCCATAAAGGAACCTTTGGCCGTGTGATGGTGATCGGTGGATCGTACGGCATGAGCGGTGCCCCGTATTTCGCCGCCAAAAGCGCCTACCGCGCCGGTGCCGGCCTGGTCGAAATCTTCTCCGACGAAGCTAACCGCATCCCCTTGCAAACACTCCTTCCCGAAGCTGTCCTGACGCTCTTCTCTCCCGACGCCCTTGCCAACGACGCACAATTTTCCCGTCAGTTCGATCGCGCTGACAGCGTCGTTCTGGGCTGTGGATTGGGACAGTCCGACGCCGCTTACCTCATTGTCGAAGCAACACTTCGCCTGTGCCATAAGCCGTTGGTGCTGGACGCTGACGCCCTCAATCTTATAGCCGCCCACAAGCACCTGCAGTCCCTCATGGCTGTCCGAAGCACCACGACCATCATCACTCCCCACCTGGGAGAGGCTGCCCGTCTGTCCCATCGTACCATCTCCGATATAGCCGCCGATCCATTTGCCGCCGCAACTGACCTTGCTCGTTACTACAACGCCGTATGTGTCCTCAAGGATGCCCGCACCGTCATTTCGGACGGTATGACCCACCTTACCCAAACGCACGGCAACAGCGGCATGGCAACCGGCGGATCCGGCGATTGCCTGGCGGGTTTGATCGGCTCACTGCTCGCCCAAACCCGTAACGATCCCAATATTCCAACCGTCTCTATCGCCGCCATGGGCGTCCTGATCCATGCCGACGCGGGTGATATCGCCGCCGCGCGTCTTGGCGAATACGCCGTCATGGCCTCCGATATTGCCGACGCAATCGGCCAGGTTTTGCGCGACATTCCCAAATAATATCCCCCTCCCCAATACATATTCCTTTGATTATCAACAAATCTAAAAACAAATCTAAAAAAAATTGAAAAATTTGAAAAAAAGTGTTGACAAAACCACCAACTCGTGCTATAATAGTCAGGCTGTGATGAGAAATCACGGTGATCTGGGTGTGGCGCAGCTGGTAGCGCGCTACCTTGGGGTGGTAGAGGCCGCAAGTTCAAGTCTTGTCACTCAGACCATATCGAGTGTTCATAACTGATGTTAGGAACACTCGATATTTTTTTGCTTGCGTTTACGCAGATTTACTTAATATTCAGTTGTTTGGAGCAGATTCGTCTGCTCTTTTTTATTTTGTGGTTATACTGCGCTCGGGAGATATTCGATAGCCACTCCCTGCCGTGAGTCGAGTTTGTAGTTGTGCTTGGGTACAATACTCGGCAAATCGATGCAACCAACAAAGCGGTAGTGGATGACAAGCCGTTGCGTTCTGTTCCTGCCCGATCCTTCAATCGGAAA
>JAZLCA010000070.1:0-16418 GCA_045613985.1 Eubacteriales bacterium
GGCATTTTTGGTTTTCTAAACCTATGGACAAAAATAGCAAAAAAACTTGTATTTTTGTCCCCATGAATTAATAGGTGCCATATGGTATCATAAGTGTACAAAATAAGCACAGCAAAATCTTTGCTGTTGCAACAATTTCTAAGGAGGAAAAATATGATTAAATTAAACGACCTGAAAAATCATTGGATCGAAAAAATGGAGGGAGGTGACGATAAGTATCTGGCCATTGCCCGAACAAGTAACAATGCCTGGCATGTAATTGCCAGCGGAAGAGCCGAATCCATCAAATCGCTTAACATTATGGTAGATCGAGACGATGGTCAAGGACTCGTCCCTGACTTCGCGTATTCATCCAACTTAAACGAGGGTAAATCCTCAGATCGAATTATCCTGATAAAGAAAGAGAAAAAAATGATCATTTCTGACGAGAATTCATTGATTTATTCTTTTGGTATTAGGGACACCGAGGAGCGTTCTCCTATTAAACGCATGATAATATATGTTAGAACTGCAAATGTTCATACATTTATCTTTGCTTCTCGCGACGCTGACTCTATCTGCATGTCTTACTCTTTAGCATACGAGGATATGGACGCGATTTCGCATGTCATGGGTGGGCTTTTCCCCGCTTTAAGCAAGGTTTCTGCTAAGGAGGTATCAGCACATGAACAAACGTTGGATTGAGACCGTAGTTAATTGTACGACGGCGCGCGACCAATTGCTGGGGGACTCACTGAGTCCCCTGGCAGAAAGGGCTAAGCAATGTCAAAAAACTAACAAGAAACTACTTGGTTCTGCATCCTCTAATGAGAACACGATACCCAAGGTAAGCAAACTGCTCTCCACCTCTTCAATCTCTGGTAGTACAACCAATGGGCAATCTTTTGAAGCAAACGAAACAACTGAATTTTCGTATGCATCAACAAGTTGGTTATCTAAATCAGCCAAACAAACCGTTTTGGTTCAGAAGAAAAAGGAGAAAAAGAGAGGTGCAAAGAAGGCGAAAAAGAAAAGACGAGCCTTGGAATCACTCAGTGATGTCCTTCTTGAGTCCGATAATAAAACCGGCAATCTCATGGCAGAATTGATCAAGCATTCGGACGACATGGTCCTGGTGGAAGACGAGCTTTGGGTATACCGAGAAGAAACTGGCGCATATCATCTATACACATGTGCAGATGTTTCTAAAGCCATTCGCTCTGCTCTCCCCTACGAGGATCAATTAAAAATTTCGTCCCGGGAGTATAAAGAAAGCTACGAGCAATTGCGTATCTCAGACGAGCTGGTTCACAAGGACGGATTTTGTGAAAACATCCCTTATGTGAATTGCCTCAACGGAGTTATTGCTGTCAGCTCGGGCAAATTGTTGGAGCATTCTCCCAGCTACTATTTCCGGCATTGTATCCAAGCAGAATATAAACCTGGGACCCACTGCCCAAAGTTTATAGAGTATGTCAACTATATCACCGGAGGAGACAAGGGCTTGATCCGATTGCTGCGAGTTATGCTAGGCTATATATTTTCTCACTACAATAATGGGAAAGTAGCATTCCTTCTTTTCGCGGCACCACATACTGGCAAATCAGTTCTATGTAATTTGATTGGTCACATCCTTGGAAAGGAATACGTAGCACATATAGACCTCAGCATGCTCCAAAAACAGGAATATGTCGCTGCACTGACAGGGAAGATGTTAAACATTGCGCCAGATCTAAAAAACGAGATGCTGAAAGATGTTGGCTTCTTCAAGTCCCTGGTTTCTCACGTTGATATGATCTCCGCTCGATCCCTATATAGTAATCCAAGAGAGATCCAGTGCGGAACTAAGATGTTATTCTCATCCAATCACTTTCTGGCTTTTGACAGCTCATTGGGTGTGTATGATATTGAAGCAGTTTTTAACCGTCTTATCTACTTTCCTTTCCAAAACAAGCCAATCACGGATGCCCAAAACAACAAGCATCTGGCAGAGGAGCTTTTGGAGGAACGCGATGCTATTTTTACCTGGGGGATAAAAGGGCTCAAAGATTACATCGATAACAACGAGTGTTTTCCGGAAGCCGATTTATCTATCAAGGTAAAAAATCAAAATATGGCACAGTATTGTCCAGAGAAAGTATTCTTTCAAGCCTGTGTAAAAAGAAAGGAAGGAGAAATCTACGAATCCTCTTCTGCACTTAAAGAAGCTTATGCCGATTTTTGCAGGAAATACGATGTAAAGGTCAAAACAAACTTAGCCACTTATCTGGAAGAGCATGAGCACTTGCAGAAAGTAAAAAAGCGAATCGACTCACACGGCACACCCACAAATGAGGGAAATCCCATTTATGCCTATAAGGGTATTCGCTTACGAAAACGATATAGAAGTCAAACCGTAGAAGAATCTATTTATCAGGAGGAAACCCTATGATCAATGAAGAACACGTCCCCATCCACCTCAAAATGACGCTCACCGCTCGTGAGGCCGCGGCATACAGTAACATAGGCATCAACAAGATTGACGCCCTGCTCCGCGCCCCCAATTGCCCATTCGTGCTGTTTGTAGGCTCGAAGAAACTCGTAAAGCGGCAGGAGTTTGAGGATTATATTCGAAAAGAGTTAATTATTTAACCTTTTCCCCCTTGAAAAATCGGAGCCAATGTGATATAATACGATGTTGCATTGGCTCTTTTTTCGGCAGAGAAAGGAGTTAATATTATGGGAAAGAATTTAAAAGGCAAAGAAATCGGTAAAGGACTTTGTCAGCGAAAACAGGATGGTCTGTTCGTCGCACGTTTTGTGAACCGATATGGCAAACGCGTCGAGCGGAGCTTCCCTACACTGCCGCAAGCTCGGAACTGGCTGGATGAAGCCCGATATGCGGACAAGCATTCCGAAGCAGGTGGACTTATTCCGTCAGAAATGACCGTGGATGAGTGGTTCAATTTTTGGATAAAAAATATCGTTGGGGATTTAGCCCCCAACACTTTGCGCAATTACCGCGAACGGTATATCCGAAACATCAAGCCGGTGGTTGGCCATCTGAAACTACAGGAGGTTAAGCCGCTCCATTGCAAGTTAGTGTTTAACAACATGAATGCTGACTATGCCGGTTCCACGATACGCCAGACCTATATTACCATGGGAACTATGCTGAAATCAGCCAAAATGAATGACCTGATTACAAAGCATCCCATGGATGGCGTGCGATATACCAAGCCGGTGCGCGCGGCCAGCGACATCAAATTTCTCACAGTGGAAGAACAGGAAAAGTTCATGGAAGTCGCCAAGCGATCTCACAACTATTACCAGTATGCGTTAATCCTCGAAACAGGGTTACGCACCGGTGAGTTAATCGGACTGACTTGGGATGCGATCGATTGGAATAAACGAACGCTGACAGTCAACAAGACGCTAGAGTACCGCCACAAGCAAGGTGTCTGGCGTGCAGGGCCGCCCAAAACCGTACAAAGTTATCGAACCATTCCGCTCACGCAACGAGCGTACTCTATTCTTGAGATGATCGCCGCTCGCGCTGATGAGCGAAAAGAATCCGAGAAGCTTGCTACGCAAACGTTGGAGTACATGGATCGTCGTACCGGACAGCTTGCCACGCTGCAGATGCGTGATCTCGTCTTTCTAAACTATCGGACAGGTCTTCCTGCCAAAAACAGTTCGTACGACACACATCTGTATAAGCTATGTGATGAAGCAGGGATAAAACGTTTTTCCATGCATGTTCTTCGTCATACATATGCGACGAGGGCGATCGAGCGGGGAATGCAGCCAAAGATACTGCAACAGTTGCTTGGACATGCGAGTATTCAGACCACAATGGATCGATACGTCCATGTAACTGATGACTCTTTGGCACAGGCGATCCGCCAATTCGAGGGCTCTGCTCCATCAAATTTGGTGGAGTTTGGACAGAAGATCTCATGAGTTTGGTGGAGTAAAAAATGAAGATAGAATTAAAAATGGCATTTGGTATTCGAAATGGTGGAGTAATGGTGGAGTAACCGCTGTTTCGGAACCGAAAAACCCTTGAAAATAAAGGAGATTTAGAAAAAATGAAATTAGGTATCGTCGGCCTTCGCAACGTAGGCAAAAGTACATTGTTCAACGCGCTGACGGGCGCGGGCGCAGAGAGCGCAAACTACCCGTTCTGCACCATTGATCCCAACGTGGGTATCGTGGCTGTCCCCGATTCCCGCCTGGATTATCTGACTAAAATGCACTCTCCCAAGAAGACCACCCCTGCCATCATTGAATTCGTTGATATCGCGGGCCTTGTCCGCGGTGCGGCACAGGGTGAGGGTCTGGGCAATAAATTCCTTTCTCACATTCGTGAGGTAGACGCGATTTTGCACGTTGTCCGTTGCTTTGAGGATGAAAATATCATTCACGTCGACGGTGCGATCGATCCCATGCGCGATTTGGAAACCATCAACATGGAGCTGATCTTCTCGGATATGGAAATGCTGGAGCGCCGCATTGAGCGTGCCAACAAGGCCCTCAAATCCGATAAAAGTGTGGCTCCTTCCATTGAGGTATTTAAGCGCGTGTACGATGCACTGGCCGAGGGTAAGTGCGCCCGCACGGTCGATTTGAGCGAGGACGAGCTGGCATGGTTCAACGACACCCCCCTGCTCACCATGAAGCCCGTTATTTACGTTGCCAACGTCAGCGAGGACGAGGCTGCAAGTGAGCCTGTCGACAACGTCGGCTATCAGAAGCTTAAGGCCTTTGCTGCCGAGGAAAACGCGCAAGTTATGCCCGTTTGTGCTGGCATTGAAGCCGAAATTTCCGAGCTTCCTCCCGAGGAGAAGGCCATGTTCCTGGAAGAAATGGGCATTACCGAGAGCGGTCTTGACCGTTTGATTAAGGCAAGCTACACTTTGCTTGGTTTGATCTCCTTCCTGACCGCCGGTCCTGACGAGGTTCGTGCATGGACCATCATCCGCGGTACCAAGGCCCCCCGTGCGGCGGGTAAAATCCACTCCGACTTTGAGAGAGGCTTTATTCGCGCCGAGGTTGTTGCCTTTGACGATTTGGAAAAGCACGGAAGCATGGCCGCCGTCCGCGAAGCCGGCCGCTATCGCTCCGAGGGTAAGGAATACGTCATGCAGGACGGCGATATCGTACAGTTCCTGTTCAACGTATAATTGGAGGTCGCATCATGAGAATGCGTAGAAAAAAGCACGGCAGCGAGCGAATCGCCGCCTGTGCTTCCCTTTTGATCCCCCTGCCCGAGAGCGTACTTGAAAATCCCGGTTCCTATTTCCCTGTCGATCGCCCCATCCACTTGGAGATCGGGTGCGGTAAGGGCGCGTTTGCCTGCGGTATGGCAGCCTCCCATCACGACGTCAATTTTATCGCCATGGAGCGTGTTCCCGACGTGGCCTGCCTGGCGCTGGAAAAAGCAAAATCCCGCGAGGAAGAACGTCCTGACAATCTTCGTTTTCTGATCGGTGACGCACGGGGACTGACCGAAATGTTCCCTCCCAAGACGTTCGATTGCATTTACTTAAACTTTAGCGATCCCTGGCCCAAGTCGGGCTACCACAAGCGCAGACTGACCTACCGCGCATTCCTTGAGCAGTACCGTGTTTTACTCAAGGATGGCGGCGTGTTGCGCTTCAAGACGGACAATGCCGATCTGTTCGCCTTTTCGCTGGAGGAGTTTGCCGCGGCCAATTTGACGGTGGAATGGTATACCGATGACCTGCACAACTCTCCCCACAACGAAGGCAACGTTATGACCGAATACGAAAGCAACTTCACCGCGAAGGGTATGCCCATTCACGCAGCACTTGTGCGCTTCTGATTTTCCAAGAAAGGAGACCGATATGTCTGTGCCAACACTCACGCCCGACGGCGTATTGATCGTAAATAAGCACGCCGGCGTGACCTCGCATGACATCGTCGGTATGATCCGCCGTTTGTTCGGCACCCGAGCCGTGGGCCATGCAGGAACGCTCGACCCTATGGCAACGGGCGTGCTGGTCGTTTTGCTTGGCCGTGCTGCCAAGGCGACCGAATACCTCAGCGGCGGCGATAAACGCTATATTGCCACTCTTCGTCTGGGCTTGACCACAGACACCCAGGATACCACGGGAACGGTGCTGACCACCTCTGAAAACATTCCGTCCAAAGAACAGGTGCAAGCCATCCTTTCTGATTTCCGCGGTGAGATCCTGCAGATGCCCCCCATGTACAGTGCCCTTAAGGTCGGAGGGCAAAAGCTGGTCGATCTGGCTCGTCAAGGTGTAACGGTGGAACGAAAGGCACGCCCTGTGACCGTTCACAGCCTGACCGCCACTCCGACTGACATTCCCACCGACTACAAGCTGGACGTATGCTGCTCGGGCGGCACTTACATCCGCACGCTGTGCGAAGATATTGGGCAAGCCTTGGGCTGTGGCGGCGCAATGGCCTCCCTTTGCCGTGCCGAAGCCTGCGGCTTTTCGCTCGCTGACAGCGTGACGATTGCCGAGCTTGAGGGTATGGATCGGGACGCTCGTCTTGCCCTTCTTCGCCCAACAGAATCGCTGTTTTCTCATCTTCCCTCGCTAACGCTTCTCTCCTTTTACGATCGCTTGATCTGCAACGGCTGTGCGGTGGCGCTGTCCAAATTGCGCACCGCCTTTCCCCTCGGCACAAGGGTTCGTCTGTATCACCCGAACGGACAGTTTTTCGCGTTGGGAGAGGTCGTAGCGACCGACGAAGGACTCGCGATCAAATCCATCAAAACTTTTGTACTGTGAGGTTTTCCATGCAACGCAAAGATAAATTGACTATTGTCATCAACGGCCGAGGCGGCGTTGGTAAGGACACGCTGTGTGATTGCGCCGCACAATTTTATCGCGTGCGTAATATCTCCTCCGTGACCCCAATCAAGGAAATTGCGCGTCTTCACGGCTGGAACGGCGAGAAGGATCTGAAATCGCGCAAGTTTCTGTCTGATTTGAAGCGGGTGTTTACCGAATACAACGACCTGCCCAACCGTTACATGATGGCCCAACACGCTGAGTTTTTGGAGAGTGACGAGCAGATCCTGTTCGTTCACATCCGCGAGAGCGATCAGATTGCCTCGTTTGTCAAGCAAATGGAAGGACACAGCGTACTCACCCTGCTCGTCCGCCGCGACGAAGGAAAACCCGTGGAACATTACGGTAATGCCTCGGACGATGACGTGGAATCTTATCCTTACGATTATTACTATGACAATGATGCCCCTTTGGAAGAAACTCCCGAGCGCTTTGCCACCCTACTCAAACAAATGGCAAGGGATCATAAACTGACGGTATAACCGCTCAACATAAAAAATGCCCCCGCTTGTGTGCGGGGGCATTTTTTATATTATTGGATCTCGTAAAGCACTTCAGCCCATTCCTCGGCATTATTAATGATCTCTTCGATCATATCCTTATCAATGTCAAGTACAGAGGTGATTTTCTTTTCGGGCGCAGGCATTTTGTCTTCCTTGTCAAAGGTGACCTTTACGTTTATGCCCAAGTCCTCTATGACCTCGCCGTCTACTTTAATCTTCTTCAGTTCCAAGGTCGATGCATCCTTGTCAACCGTATATTTACCTTCCACAGCATAGGTGCGTACTTCCGTAGAATCGTACCAGTAGTCATGTTCGGTCATGCTGATCTGCGCCTTGAACTTTTCTTCCTTTTCGTCCAGCTTCAGTGTAAACTTGAATTCGTCTCCTACCTGAAGCTTATACTCGGTAACGCCCTTAGTCTCACTATCAACCGTGTACTTTACCTTATAATCGGCGGCATCAATCACGATTTGAGACGTCTTCTTAATACCCTTGGAGCCGAAGTCGATGCTGAACATCTCTTCGACTTCGTCTTCATCGTCGATATCCTTGACGTCTTCGCCCATGATCATCCACAGCTTCATCAGCTTTGCGGACATCTTGGGAGTAGCCATACAGATGGCAACAAAGGAATCTTCATCCTCATCCTCGATGCTCTCGGTCATTTCTTCAACGGCCTCACCCAGACCTTCGATCGCGTCGTCATACATCTCACCGACGTCCATGTCCTCATCGAACTGACCCGTAACCTCCAGAATTTCCGCAAGCTCTTCGTAGTAATCAACGATCAGGTCACGCAGATCATCGTCGTCCTTAATATACTCATAAAAATCCTCCACGATGCCACACACCGTCTCGGGAGTGATAATAATGTACACAACTCTTGCCTCGGTCATACCGTCAGCAAGATCAACTTCCTGCGTCTCAGCCTTAAACTGGGCGTGCTTTTTCAGCCAACCCTTAAATTCATCTACATAACGCTCCGCTACCTTGGTAAGATCCTCTTCCAGTTGCTCGGGAAGATCGCCGTCAGCGAACTTACAAAGAGCAAGGAGAGCATCAAACGCCTCTTGAGGCAAAGCATACTCGCTGTCACTGTCAGGGTTGAAAATAGAATTTTTCAGTTTGGACTCCAGCGATCCTCTCTGTAAACCATATGCACCGTCCAAAATTTCGTCGTTTGCTATGTAAAGCATCTCACGATCGGCATACATTGAAGCAGTCAATTTAACGTCCACGTCATCGTATGCAAATTCCATACGGATGTCATCTGCCATGCAAGATTCATTTTCTGCGTCGAAATAGAATTTAACGTGCGTATCCATATCAACGTCTTCAATGTCACCCTTGGCGGAAAGATCTACCGAACCTTGGGAGAACACCGACATAAGATAATCGATCTCGTCTCTGGCAAGAAAATCGTCTGCCAGATTCCCCAATGCACGGTTAGCCACCATGGCGGGAGCGTTGAAAATAGCCAAAGCACCCACACCGCCGACCACGGCAATCGCAAGGCAAACAATGAGGGCGATCAGCTTTTTGCTCAAAGCTGCAGCACCGGTTTTAACGGCAGTCGTTGCCATGGCTCCGCCTCCCATAAAACCGGGATCCATCGGTGCCATCGCAGGCTCGCTCGGTATCTCCGACTGAGGAGTACTGTCAACGGGCATCTCATTTTCGTTCATTTTGAAATCATCGTTCATTCCGTTATCCTCTTTCCGACCGAATTTGATTCACACGGTCTATACACTCATTATACACGCAGACATCACATTTGTCAATGCCCGCGCCAATGACATGGAAAAAAATAATAAAATCATAATATTTTCCGGATATATACAATTCCACCCATACCGCCACGGACAACAACACACAGCGTCATCCAAGAGATCTTACACTCTCTACGGCCCGTCGGATGTTAAAGTCATGATCAACGAGAAGACGTTCCGCCGTCTCCTCATTCACATCAAGAATATCGGCCACAATACGAATCATCCGCCCTTTCAGCTTGATGTTGCTGGGGCGCAGGTTAATCATCAAATTTTCATACACATATCCAAGGCGAATCATCACGCCGGTAGAAATCATATTGAGAATCATTTTGTGGGCGCTTCCCGCTTTCATGCGGGTGGAGCCCGTGATCACCTCGGCCCCCGTATCCGGGTGGATGCAAATATCGGCTACACCCTCGATAGGACAATCCGCATTACAGCTCAACGCTACCGTCAAAGCTCCCATGTCCTTGGCGTATTGCAGACCGCCCAACACGTAAGCCGCACCGCCCGCCGCCGAGATACCGACCACGGCGTCTTTATCGGTCAGACGGTGGGCAAGCAGATCGGCTCTTGCCGCCTCAGCACTGTCCTCTGCGCCCTCGGCCGCACGGCGCAAGGCACCGTCGCCGCCCGCAATGATGCCGACAACCAGGTCGGGGGATACCCCGAAAGTCGGGGGACACTCCGAAGCGTCCAGGACGCCCAAGCGCCCCGACGTACCGCATCCGATATAGAACAGTCGCCCGCCCTCGGCCATGCGCTTGCTGATACCGTCCACCGCTCGACCAATCTCTCCTATCTCACTATCGATGGCCCGTACGGCATTAAGATTTTCTTTTTGCATCAGCCGCATCATATCTTCCGTCGACATACGGTCAATGTGACGGCTGTTCTCATTACGCATTTCCGTTTTGATCATGATTTTCCTCCTTGCAAGGCATTCCTGCCAACACAAGCGCCCCCATCACGGGAGAACGCTCTAAAACAGCAATATCGTAAGCGTTCGCCTCGGCCAATGCCTCCCGAATCATAGGAATCCAAAGGTCTTGCCTTGCCAAAAGCCCTCCCGAAAGCACTACCCGTACGGGACGTTCCTCCGCCGGCAATTTTGCGCGTGCCGTTTGCAGTGAATGAGCAATAACAGCGGCATTGCTGTGCAGAATCTTCCCCGCCACAGCATCGCCCTTGTCATAAGCCTCAAAAACCAACGGCGCATAAGAAGCGATTTTGCTTTTTCCACCCTCATACAGCTTCGACAACGCCGAGAGCAAAGACGATACTTTGAGTTGCTCTAACAACATGGGGCGAAGACAAGTGGACTCTCCGCTTCCCTCCTCGTCCAAAAGAGCCGACACAATAGCGTCGCGTCCGACGGTATAACCGCTGCCACCCGCCTCGAACAGATAGCCGTAGCCGCCAAGGCGAATCAGCTCGCCGCCTCTCTGAACGAAGGTGACCGATCCCGTTCCCATAATGACAACGATACCGTCTTTTTTGCCCAATCCTGCGGCAACGGTATTTTGCGCATCGCTGCCGTTGTCGACGGAAGCAAAACCAAACTTGGAGAGGAAGCCTCTTATGTTCTGTCGGTTCTCCCCCGATATGCCCCCGGCAATACCGGCAAACATACAAACATCACGGGGCGGTATCTCCCCCAGTATCTCCTGTATTCCTTTTTCAACACAAGCAAGCGCTTCGGGCAAGCCGACGTCCATGGGATTGGAGGGACCGAGAATGATTTGACGCAATACCGTTCCTCTATCGTCCGCTAAGCCAAACGCCGTCTTAGTGCCGCCGCCGTCAATTCCTAAATAATACACCCTGAAAACGCCTCCTTACAAGCAAAACGGCGTGCTCCGCAGAACACGCCGTTCATGGAAACGTGTTCACACGCTCCGTCTTTACGTTAATTAAAATTCGATGGTATCGTAAATATCCGACATGACGTCCATAACGGCACGCTTCTGCGACTTTTCGTAAGCGGTTAGTTTGGACACATCCTCATCGAACACGGCAACACCCTTTTGCTGCAACGACTTGATGATCGTCTTGTCGGGCATCAAAGGCAGAAGCACTGCTTCAGGAACATTGTCGCGGATAAGAGCCTTAAGCTCCTTGAGAGCTACACCGGGAACCGACTTGGTCTTGGAATAACCGTTGGGCAATATGTAGCGGATCTTTTCCAAAGGAAGATCGTTATCGACAAAATACTGCAGCGTGTTATAGAAACCGTTGACGCCCAGCTTGTTCAACTCAACGATGAGCATCAAGAGATCGGTGCGCTCCAGAAGAATTTCAGTGGTACGGTTGGACGAAGGGGGCAAATCGAAGAAGACGAAATCGAAGCCCGCCTGCAACTGCATGATAGCACCAACAAAGTTGCGCTCGAAGGAACGCTCCAGCGTCAGCTTTTTGGACAGCATATCGGTATTGAGCGTCTTGACACCGTACAGATTTTCGCGCAAAGGAATGAGAACGTCCTCCTCGGCACAGGTATCTGCCACGAAATGCTCCAAATAGTTATCGTCGCGCTCAAACACCTTGGAAGAAAGACCGAACATCTCAAACAGCGAGTTCTGGTCGTCGATACTGATGACAAGCACCCGCTTGCCCATAGAAGTCAGGTAACCGGCAAATTCACCGGTAACGGTCGTTTTACCGACACCGCCCTTTTTACAGAAAAAACTGATCAACATTTGATACGTCCTCCTTTTTCTTCAATGACTGCCGCCATAGCGTCGAACGCCTCGGGATTTTCCAGGAAAATGCGGGTCATCAGTGCGTTTTCTATAATGGTGGAAAGCTTTTGTTCGGGATGCAACAGCTGTGCCAGACGGCAAACGTCACGGCTGACCGTACCCAGTACGATACGGCGAGATACGTTGCCTCGCAGGGAAAATCTCGAGGCCAACTCGAAGTCTTCCATCGTCGGGAAGGGTTTCTCATCCTCGATCACTTCGGTCGCCTCCGGCACGTCGTCTCGCTTCACCGTGGGAACAAAGCTTGTCGGTGCCTGCGCGAAAGCTACGGCTGTGTCCGCGGTGTCTTGCTCCATTTGCTCCTCTTCGTCCAGTACGACCGACTCCAGCCAGTCGTCCGTCAAATCAGGCTCGGCAACGTCGAGCGTTTGGAGGGCGGGCTTGGAAAATTCAGAAGCTTTTTTGATGCGCGACACCGTCGCAGGAGCGGCTTGCTTTGCGGGTGCAGAAGGAATCGCCTGCGTTGTTTTCATAGGCTCCTCGGCTACTTTGGGCGCCTGTGTTTGAGATTTGGACGCTACAGGCCGATCACGACGGATCTCGCCCTCTTTTGCGGCCTCTTCCTTAAGTGCCAGAGGATTGGTTCTTTTCTGCATAATGACACCTCGCTTCATCCATTCATCCGAAGTACTTTGCGGATGATATAACAATTCATTGTAGCATACTTTTTCCGCTTTGGCAATAGCCTTTTGGGAAATTCATACGTATTTTCATAAAAAAAGCATATTTTTAATACAAAAAATCATCTCAAGGACGGCATTCTCTCGAATTCCGAGCTCAACAGTGAGCAATATCCGATCGTTCGGTAAGTCCCTTTGATGAGCATGCTGTCACGATGATACCCTTCAAACGTCATGCCCAGCTTTTGCATAACACGCAGTGAAGCGGTATTTTCCTGCATAAATCTCGCTTCGACACGATGAAGCAAAAGATTGTCAAAACCAAATGCAAGTACGGCCCGCACTGCCTCAACCGCAATTCCCTGTCCCCAATAATCGGGATTTAAGACATAACCAATTTCGGCAGAATCATCCGGACAGCTAAAGGAAGTAAAACCGCAAGTACCTATCATTCGGTTGTTTGCTTTGTAGATCACAGCCCAATCGTAAAAGCTTCCCGTAGCATAACGGGTAGAGAGGTAGCGCAGGTAGTCCCGTGTATAATAAATATCCGGGTGAGGCGACCAACGCAAATATTTCGTTACGTCGACACGGCGAGCATACTCATACATATCCTCGGCATCCCCCAGACGCATCCGGCGCAGCGTCAAGCGCTCGGTGTGAAGCTCAGGCATATTGGAAAAAATACGGCAAATCAGTTCTTTTTTCACGCGGATATCTCCTTGGTGATGATTCTATTATCCGAATCATTATAAATCAGGACATGGAAAAAAGCAAGAGTTTTGGAAAAAGTTTGCTCAAAACACTTCAAAAGATTAAAAAAAGAATCAAACAGCCCTTGAAAAAATCTCCGCTCTGCTGTATAATAATATAATAGGTGTATTATATCTGCAATCGCGCACGAAAGGAGCATCGGTCATGAAAGAAAAGAACATCCTTCGCATTGGTATGGTTGGATTTGGCAGCATGGGAAAAACGCACGCGTATGCCATCGCGAATCTCGCGTATTATTTCGGTGACCTTCCCTTCCGCGCTTACGTTGACGGCATCTGCACGACCTCCTTTGAGCGATCGGTCGCTCTTTGCGAACAATACCATCTGGGAACTCCCGCCCACGACTTTGAGGAGCTGATCGCGCGAGAAGATATCGACATCATCGACATCTGCACACCGAATACACTCCATACCGATATGGTTCTACGGGCTTTGAAGGCCGGTAAACACGTGTTGTGTGAAAAACCGCTGTGCGTTACCATGCAAGAAGCGACTCGTATCGCCGAGGCCGAGCGCGAGAGCGGCCGCATCTGCGGCATGGTATTCAACAACCGTTTCATGGCTCCAATGCTGCGGGCCAAGCAGCTCATAGACGAGGGGCGGCTGGGGCGTATCCTTTCCTTCCGCGTCAATTACGAGCATAATTCCAGCACCTTCCCTGATCGTGCTCCCGGCTGGAAGCAAACGGCCGAGCAGGGCGGCGGCGTGCTGTTTGATCTCGGCTCTCACGTCATTGACTTGATCCGACATTTGTGCGGAGATTTTGAGAGTGTACAGGGACTATCCCAAATCGCATTCAATGCTCACGGTGATTGGCAGACCAACGCCGACGAAGCATTTTATATCATAGCCCGACTCCAAAGCGGTGCTTGCGGCACTATCGTCGCCAATAAATTGGCCACGGGGGTTAACGACGATCTTTCCCTCGCCATTTTCGGTGAGCGTGGCAGCATCAAGTACGAGCTAATGGAGCCCGAATGGCTGCATTTTTATGACAACGACCGCCCCGCCTCCCCCATTGGAGGTGAACGCGGTTTTACCCGCATCGAGTGCGGTGGACGCTATCCTGCCCCGGGCGGAAGTTTTCCCTCACCCAAAGCAAGTGTTGGCTGGCTGCGCTGTCATATCGAATCCATGTACCAATATTTGTCGGCCGTAGCAAACGGCATTCCCTTCGCTCCCTCGCTCCTCGACGGTGCTTACGTACAGGCCGTCATGCAGGCCGCCCTCCAATCCAGTCAAAACGGCGGCGTGCGCACGGAGGTAAGTGTGCCATGAGGATCTATGGTTTGACGGGACAAAGCGGCGCGGGGAAAGGTACGGTCGCGGCTTTATTCGCCGAGCATGGCATTCCTTCGATCGATACGGATGCGGTATACCACGAGCTGCTTATTCCTCCGTCTGCTTGTCTTGACGAGTTGGTAAACGAATTTACAGATGCGATCCTCGCCCCCGACGGCACGCTTGACCGCGCGGCGCTGGCCGGTATCGTTTTTGAGCCCACGTGCGAAGGCCAACGCCGTCGCGAGCGTCTCAACGAGATCACCCACCGTTACGTGATCGATCGCACGATGGCGATGCTTTCCGAATATGATAAGCAAGGCTGCAGGGCGGCGATCATTGATGCACCACTGCTAATCGAAGCCGGTCTTCACAAAAGGTGTGACCGCGTGATCGCTGTTTTGGCTGATCGGGAGATCCGAATTTCTCGTTTGATACAACGCGACAAATTGAGCCGCGAACAGATTTGTCAAAGACTGGACGCGCAGCCTGATATTTCCTTCTATATCGAGCACGCGGACATTTTGATTTACAACGAAGGTACCACGCAAGAGCTACGATCCAATTTTCCATCCCTCTTGTCGGAGGTGCTCGCATGAAACAAGCACGCACCAAAAAGCAAAGGCTATGCACTATTTTGATTGTGGCGGTAGCCTTGTTACTAATTGGAGTTGTCTTATATTTTCTGCTCGCGCCCAGCATCGACCGCGCTCTGTATCCCCGCGAATATAATGATCCTGTAAAACGCTATGCTAAACAGTACGACGTGCCCGCAAATCTGATCTTCGCCGTCATACGCACCGAAAGCAATTTTGATCCCAATGCCATCTCCTCGGTGGGAGCTGTCGGCTTGATGCAGATCATGCCCTCCACCTTCCGATGGCTCAGCGACGACATGCTGGGAGAAAAGCTGGAGGACGGTATGCTGTACGACCCCGAAACCAACATCCGCTACGGAGTATATTATCTTCGCCGTCTGTACGATCGGTACGGCAGTTGGCAAACGGCCTGCGCCGCCTACAACGCAGGCAACGGCACGGTGGATCGGTGGCTGTCAGATCCGTCGCTGACGGATATCAGCGGCAAATTGATCCCCGATCGCATCCCAATCGGTGAGACACGGGTATACGTGAAAAAGGTCCAAAAAACTTACCTCACCTACTGCCGACTCTACCCAGAGTTGCCCAGCGTCCCATTTTCGTAATTTCAACAAATTTATCATATAAACCAGAAAGGAAATTAAAATCATGTCCGAGAACAAAAACAGCTACGAGCATCTGACTTATCAGAAAAAATCCTTCTATGAGATCTTTGCCGATGATGAGGCAATGATCCAGAGCGCCTACGACTATGCTACGGATTACATGACGTATCTTGACAACGCCAAGACCGAGCGCGAGGCCGTGGATGCTTCCATCGCCCTGGCCGAAGCGCAGGGCTACCGTCCCTACCGTCTGGGTGACAAGATCGAGGCAGGCGACCGCCTGTACTACAACAACCGCGGCAAGAACCTGTTTCTGATCAAGGCCGGCACCGAGGATATCAACAACGGTGTCCGCATCATCGCCGCTCACATCGACTCTCCCCGTCTGGATCTCAAGCCCTGCCCTCTGTACGAGGATCGCGGCATGGCCTTCTTCAAGACGCACTACTACGGCGGTGTCCGCAAGTATCAGTGGCCGACCGTTCCGCTGGCTCTGCACGGCGTCGTTATTCTCAACGACGGTAAGAGCGTAACCATCACCGTTGGTGAAGACGATTCCGATCCTATCTTCTATATCAACGATCTGCTTCCTCACCTGGGCCGTGCGCAGGGCGAGAAGCCGCTGAACACCGCTATCGCAGGCGAAAAGCTCAACGTTCTCATCGGCAGCAGACCTCTGTCGGATGCGGAAAA
>JAZLCA010000071.1:0-7850 GCA_045613985.1 Eubacteriales bacterium
AAAATGCATTTTTCGGAATTAAATGGTACGGCGTTATAATCTGCCTTGGCATGATCGTTGCCGTATCCTACATCTACTTCAGAACAAAAAAACAAAAGCTTCTTCTGGACGATCTTTTGGATATCGCTCTTTTCACCATTCCACTGGGTGTTCTCGGCGCAAGACTTTACTACATTTTCACGGATAACGGAGGCGGCTCCATGTTCTCCAAGGTCATGGCAAACGATAACCTCAATCTTGGCGAAAAGCTTCTTGAGCTCATAAACATCCGCGGCGGCGGTCTTGCCATCTACGGCGGTATCATTGCGGGAGCCTTGACGCTGTACGTTTACTGCCGTATGCAAAAGAAAGATTGGCGGCGAGCACTTGACATGGTCGCGCCCGGCGTCATGATTGCACAGGCCATGGGGCGCTGGGGTAACTTCTTTAACGGCGAGGCCCACGGCGGTATCGTCGGACAAAACAGCCCGTTGTATTTTCTTCGCATGGGCCTGAACCCCAACGAGCTGACGCCCGGCATGGCTTACGTTCACCCCACCTTCCTGTACGAGTCCTTGTGGAACGTTCTCGGTTTTGTGCTCATCAACGTATTTCTGTATAAGCGCAAGAAATTCAACGGACAGATCTTTTTGACCTACGTTGCCTGGTATGGGTTTGGACGTATGTTCATTGAAGGGTTGCGCACGGATAGTCTGTACGTCGGCCCCTTCCGCATTTCGCAGGTGATCGGTGGGTTGTGCTTCCTTTGCGGCACGGGATTGATTATTTATATGCTCATCCGTGTCAAAAAGCAAGAGGCTGCGGGGGAGTACGTGCCTGTGTTCGCTGCATTGACCGAGCAAAATGAGCAACCCAAGAATCCAAAACAGCCTGTGCAAGAAGAAGCAGATAACAACGAAAACAGCCAAGTGAAAGAGGAGGAAATGTGATATGGCCAAGTTGATTGACGGAAAATTGATCTCGGCGCAGATTAGAGCTGAGTTGAAAGAGGAAACCAAGAAATTTATTGAAGAGACGGGCGTTGTGCCTAAACTGACCGTTATTTTGGTGGGTGAGGATCCCGCGTCGCAGGTCTACGTGCGCAACAAGGGACGCGCTTGCGAGGAGGTCGGATTCGCTGCAGAGCAGATCACGCTGCCTGCTACGACCACGCAAAAAGAGTTGGATGAGCTGATCGACCGCCTCAATGCAGATAAGACCGTGCATGGTATTCTGGTGCAGTTGCCCCTTCCCAAGGGATTGTCCGAGGAAAGAGTGTTGCTCCGCATTTCGTCCGAAAAGGACGTCGATGCCTTCCATCCCTATAACGTCGGCCGCATGGTCGCAGGTCAGATCACCTATTTGCCCTGCACGCCTGCCGGTGTCATGGAGCTGATCGAACGCTCGGATATTTCGGTCGCAGGCAAGGATTGCGTCGTTATCGGCCGTTCCAATATCGTGGGCAAGCCCATGGCGCATCTCTTAATGCAGGCCAACGGCACGGTTACCGTCTGCCACAGCCGCACCAAGGATCTGGCAGAGCATACCCGCCGTGCCGACATTCTCGTTGCTGCCATCGGCAAGGCCGATTTCGTTACGGCCGATATGGTCAAGCCGGGTGCCGTCGTCATCGACGTAGGTATCAACCGAAACGCCCAAGGTAAGCTGACGGGCGACGTGGATTTTGCGTCGGTCGAGCCGATCGCTTCCTACATCACCCCCGTCCCCGGCGGTGTCGGTCCCATGACCATCGCCATGCTGATGAAAAACACCCTGACCGCTGCAAAGAGAGCGGTGGAGAATGCTGAATAATTAAAAGAACCCCGACAGATTTTTACATCTGTCGGGGTTCTCTCTTTATATCATTTCCACTCGCCGAGGGATTCTTTTTCTCTTTGCTTTTTCATTTCGTCCGCTCTGCGTTGCTCAAAGGCAATGTTGTCCAGCCTGATTTGACGTAGCTGTTTGCTCTGGCGCACTACCAGGATAATAAGCAACACCGTCAACACGGTTAGCGGCAGGGCGACGCAGATGCCGGTACCGATCAATTTGACGTGCGCCGGGAAAAAATAGATAAAGGGAAGGGGCAGAGGCGCGCACAAAAGAAACAGGGATTCTACGAAAGCTTTGGCATTGTTATCATAGGCCTCGGGGGACCGAAAGGAAAGAGAGGAGTGCCCGCCTTCCTTGGAAAACCGCATGGACATGACCGAGCTTTCCACGTTGTCCAGCACACGAATGTATACGGCAAAAGCCAACATGAAGAGGCTGGCACCAATCGGTATGAGCGAGGTGATCTCCTCGACCAGATGACCCTCAAACAAGCGAATGGCGATATACGTCAGCACACAGGCCGCGGCATAATAGATCAGCCATTTGGCCATGCCGCGGAACCATTTTTTGATCCACCAACCTTGCATAATAGAACTCCTTTCGAGATTCTTACGTCTATTATACGAAATACCTGCTAAAATTGCAACAAGGTATTTGTAATTTTTTTATTTTCCTTGTATTTGAATCGAAATTGTGCTATAATGTATTTGTGAAAATTTGTCGAATTTCGACGGCAAGGAGGTCGCGCATGGAATATAATATCAATACAGCGAGCATTGAGCTTTCCGTGCGTGAGCTGTGCGCCCGTGTACTTGGAGGCGGCGACCTCGAATACGGCGGGGGCAGATCACTTGCCGAGCGAGGACGCATTGGCGCGGATATCCATCGCCGTATCCAAAACGAGCGAAGCGGACGCTATCGCGCCGAGGTGCCGTTGTGCAATACCACCTGCTACGGTCAACTGACTTATACGGTCAGTGGCCGTGCCGACGGGATTGAGATAGACGAGGACGGCTATACCGTCGAGGAGATCAAAACCATGCACTCGCGGGCATTTTCTTTTCCGGTGCCCGAGATCTATCTTGCCCAGTTGCGCATTTACGGCTACTTTTTCTGCATGGAGAAGGGACTTGGCGGCGTCAATCTGCGCATGACCTGCATCAATATCGACAATGATAAGCAAAAGGAAAACACCACTTATGCTTCGTGCGAACAGTTGCGCGATTATTATTTTTCGTTGCTCTCGCGCGTGGAACGCTGGGCTTTGCTGATCGAAAAACGTCAAAGGGAAGAGCTTCCCGCGCTTGCTGCCCAGCCGTTCCCTTATAGCGAAATGCGCGGGGGACAGGAGGACATGATACGGGCGGTCCACCGCGCCGTCAAAAGACGGGAGCGTCTGTTTTTGCAGGCTCCGACGGGACTGGGCAAGACGATGTCTTCGCTGTATCCTGCCGTGCGCGCTTGCGGCGAAGGACTTGCCGACCGCATCTTCTATCTGACCGCCAAGGCTAGCACTCGCCGCGAGGCCTTTGGTGCGGTTCGCCGCTTGGTACAAAACGGCGCACCATTGCGGGCAACCGTGTTGACAGCCCGTGAGCAGATTTGTCCTCATGCTGCCGCCATGTCGGACGGCCGTGCGCTTTCCTCACATTGCAATGGGGTGGAGTGCGAGTATGCGGCCGGTTACTATGATCGTGCGGGCGAGGCCGTCTATGAGTTGCTGACCTCGGGACGAGGGTACGACCGCCGTCGCATTCTTGAAGTGGCGCAGAAATATAAGGTGTGTCCGTATGAGCTCTCTTTGGATGTGTCTGAATACTGCGACGTTATTATCGCAGACTATAACTATGCCTTTGATCCCATGGTGTATTTGCGCCGCTATTTTGCACCCGGCGCACCTTGTGAAGGAAATAATATTTTTCTCATTGACGAGGCACACAACCTGGCCGACCGCGCCCGCGATATGTATTCGGTGACACTGTCTCGCCGTGCGTTTGAACGAGTATATGCCAAGGTCGATCGCCGCGACAAAGTGCTCAATGAGGCACTGGAGACGGTTATTTTGGCCATGCGGAGCATGAGAAAGATGTGCCGCGATAATTTGACGACGGATGAGGCAGGTAACGAGTGTGGTTTTTGCTTATCGCACGCTCCCTTGACGGCTTTTAATGAAAAGCTTGCCTGGTTTTCGGACCAATGCGACGCTTGGCTGCGCCGTCACGATGAGGAAGATATCGCACCTGTTGTGCGCGATCTGTGCTATACTTTACATGAGTATACCACCATAATGGAGCATTACGACGAGCACTACGTGACCTACGTCGAACTTGGTGGGGGCGATACCCGCGTCAATTTGTTATGCCTGGATCCCTCGGGCGAATTGAATATCCTTTTGAACCGTGCCGTCAGCGCTTGTCTGTTCTCGGCGACCTTGACCCCGCTGTCCTATTTTGCCGACGTACTGGGCGGGGGCGATTCGCCCCGTAGCATGGCTTTGCCGTCTCCTTATGACCGTGATAATTTCGGCTTGTTCTTGATGGATGCTGTCAGCACTCGGTATTCGCAGAGAAGGGAATCCTGCCGTCATGTTGCGGCTTGCATTGGGGCAGCTGTTTCGGGTAAGAAGGGAAATTATATCGTATATTTTCCCTCGTATTCGTATTTGGAAAGCGTGCTGGTGCATTTTCATGCGCTGTATCCCAAGGTCAAGACCATTGCCCAGAGCAAAGGAATGCGGGCGGCGGAAAGGGAAGCATTTCTGGATGCATTCGTTGCCGATGAGGGAGTACTCCGCGTGGGATTCTGCGTGTTGGGCGGTTCCTTCTCGGAGGGTGTTGACTTGCCCGGATCCCGGCTGATCGGCTCTATCATCGTCGGTGTGGGACTCCCGGGACTATCCGGAGAGCGTAATATTTTACAGGAATACTACCAGAACAAAAGCGAGATGGGCTATCAATACGCCTACATCTATCCCGGCATGAATCGGGTGTTGCAGGCGGCGGGGCGCGTCATTCGCACCGAAGAGGACCGTGGTATCGTGGTGCTCATCGACGACAGATATGCGACACCCGAATACCGTCGATTGTTCCCATCGCATTGGATACACGCCAAATCTGCAACAAATGCTAAAAATCTTGCAGAATTGGTGAGTGATTTCTGGAACAAAAAATGAAAAATGTGGAAACAACTCTTGCAATTTTCATTTTTTTATGATATAATGTCTTTTATATTGTGGAAAATGCAATTTCCGATTGGAAATTGTGCAAATAACATGAAATCGAAAGGATGATACAACGTGAAACGAATTACCGTAAAGCAGTTGTTTGCTGATCCCGAGAGCTTTGCCTCGCAGGAAATTACCGTCGCCGGTTGGGCGAGAACCATCCGCGCATCCAATGCGTTCGGATTTATCGAATTGAACGACGGAAGTTACCTGAAAAATCTTCAGGTCGTCATCGAGGCTGAAAAGCTGGATAACTATAAAGAGCTTGCCAAGCAGAACGTGGGCGCATCCTTCGTTGTGCGCGGCGTGTTTACCCTGACCCCCGAGGCCAAGCAGCCCTTTGAGCTTAAGGCCACTGAGGTCGAGATCGAGGGTACCTCCACTCCCGATTATCCTCTTCAAAAGAAGAGACACACTTTTGAATATCTGCGTACGATCGCTCACCTACGTCCTCGTGCCAACACCTTCAACGCGGTGTTCCGTGTCCGCTCGGTGGCAGCTTACGCGATCCACAAATTCTTCCAGGAGCGTGGCTTCGTTTACGTTCACACCCCTTTGATCACGGGCTCCGACTGCGAGGGTGCGGGCGAGATGTTCCAGGTTACCACGCTGCCGCTGGATAACGTCCCCAAGACCGAGGACGGTCAGATCGACTACTCGCAGGATTTCTTCGGCAAGAAGACCGGTCTTACCGTATCGGGACAGCTCAACGGCGAGACGTTCGCTATGGCATATGCCAACATTTATACCTTTGGCCCTACCTTCCGTGCTGAGCGTTCCAACACCCAGCGCCATGCGGCGGAGTTCTGGATGGTCGAGCCCGAGATGGCTTTTGCCGATCTGACGGACTATATGGATACGGCCGAAGATATGATCAAATTCGTCCTGCGCTACGTTATGCAGGAGTGCCCCGCGGAGATGGAATTCTTCAATAAGCTGATCGACACCACGCTGCTGGAAAGATTGCAGATGCTGGTTGATGCCGATTTCGGTCGCGTCAGCTATACCGATGCGGTCGAGCTTTTGCAGAAGTCGGGACATGAATTTGAGTATCCCGTATATTGGGGTATGGATCTGCAGACCGAGCATGAGAGATATTTGACCGAGCAGATCTTCCAAAAGCCTGTATTCGTTACCGACTATCCGAAGGAGATCAAGGCTTTCTATATGCGTCGCAACGACGACGGCAAGACGGTTGCTGCAGCAGATATGCTGGTTCCCGGCGTTGGCGAGTTGATCGGCGGTTCTCAGCGTGAGGAGCGTTTGGAAGTATTGCTTGATGCCATCAAGACCTTTGGACTGAACGAGGAGGATTACTCCTGGTATATCGAGCTGCGTAAGTTCGGCGGCACCAAGCATGCCGGCTTCGGTCTGGGCTTTGAGAGATTGATCATGTACATCACGGGTATGTCCAATATCCGTGACGTTGAAGCATTCCCTCGTACGACGGGCAATGCCGAGTTCTGATTTACTACCCATTTTTCGAGAGGATTTCCTTTACCCTATGAAGTATCAAAGCATGAGCCGCGAACAGCTGTCCGCGCTCTATACCCAATTACAACAAGAATACAAGCAAGCTTGCGCCAGAGGACTTTCCCTGGATCTGTCCCGCGGCAAGCCTTGCGCCGAGCAATTGGATCTGATCGACGATATGTTTCATTGTCTGGATGCCAAGGATGCCACAGCGGGCGGTAACGATTACCGCAACTATGGCCTGTTGACCGGTATCCCGGCGGCCAAAAAGCTGTTTTCCGATCTTCTTGGCATTCCCGAGAGTCGTTTGATGGTTTGCGGCAACTCGTCGCTCAACCTGATGTATGACGCCCTCATTCGCGCCATGATCTATGGCGTTGTAGGCAGTGAACGTCCTTGGTGCAAAGAAGAAAAGATCAAATTCCTTTGTCCCGCGCCCGGCTACGACCGCCATTTCGGTGTGAGCGAATCGCTTGGCTTTGAGTTGATTCCTGTCGCTATGACCGAGGAAGGCCCCGACATGGATCAGGTGGAAGCGCTGGTCGCGAGCGATGCCGAAATCAAGGGCATCTGGTGCTGTCCCAAGTATTCCAACCCCAATGGTATCACCTATTCGGATGAGGTCGTTGCGCGCCTTGCTCGTATGAAGACTGCAGCTCCCGATTTCCGCATCATGTGGGACAACGCTTACGCTGTACACGATCTGTATCCCGACGAGCCGGATGTGCTGGCCGATATCTTTGCTTTGGCCGAGGAGGCCGGTAACGTTGACCGCGTGTTCTATTTCTCTTCGACCTCCAAAATCACGTTCCCCGGTGCCGGTGTGGCTGTGATGGCGGCATCCGAAGCGAATATCGCGCAGATCACCAAGGCTCTGACGATGCAGACCATTGGCTTTGATAAGCTCAATCAATTGCGCCACGTCAAATATTTTGGTACGGCCGACAATATCATGAAGCATATGAAGGCTCAAGCAGATATTCTGCGTCCCCGCTTTGAGCGTGTAGAGCAGATTCTGGATGAGGAGTTGACCGATACCGGTATTGCAACTTGGACGCATCCCCGCGGTGGTTACTTCGTCAGTTTCTTTGCCCCCAAGGGCACTGCCAAACGTATCTATCAGCTTTGCCGCGAGGCAGGTGTGGTTTTGACGAACGTTGGCGCGACTTATCCTTACGGTAACGATCCCGATGACAGCAACATTCGTATTGCGCCCACCTATCCGACCTTCGAACAGATGGAGGCAGCTACCTATATGCTTACGCTGTGTGCAAAGATGGCGGCAGTAGAGCAATTTTTGAATCAGTGATCATCATAATAAAATGAGTCCCGACAGACTTTG
>JAZLCA010000072.1:0-68666 GCA_045613985.1 Eubacteriales bacterium
TTTGCCGCGGTGCTTCCCTCCCCGCAGGCGAGATCGGCTTGACGGATTGCTTTATGCAGGGCGTGATCGAGCGCGCTCGCGGCATCTATTGCGGCGGTGCCAAGTATCCTGCACTGTATATTTCGCTTTGCAATATCGGCACCGCGGCCGATATGCTGGCTGCCATTGACACGCTTGTTTGGAAGGATGGCGTGTGTACGCTCCCCGAACTCGTGGCGGCGGCTGCCGATAATTTTGCCGGTCGCCCTGATCTTTTGGCTCGTTGCCGTCGTGCCCCCAAATACGGTACGGACAGCGACGCGGCTGACATCCACGCGGTTCGCCTGATGCGTGATCTTTTGGACGTTATCGACCGTGAGGCGACCAACGAGCAAGGCCTTCGCGACGTGCTGACCCTCAACGTCACCATCAACGATATGAACCATTTATGGCAAGGCGGCGCAATGGCAGCAACCGTGGACGGTCGATTGGCCGGCACGCCATTGAGCGAAAATCTTTCCCCGACCGTCGGCTACGCGCAAAGTGTAACCCAACTGCTCAATTCGGTAGCAAAGCTCCCCTTCGACCGCATCCACTCGGGAGCGCTCAATATCCGCTTGCGCCGCGATGCCGTAAAGGGCGATGCCGGTCTTTTACGCTTGAAGGTGTTGCTTGAATCCTATTTTGAAATGGGGGGAATGCAGTTGCAGGTGTCGATTGCTGATACCGAAGAACTCCGCCGCGCCCAACAGTGTCCCGAAAACTATGGCGACCTCTCGGTTCGTATTACCGGTTACAGCGCCATTTTCGTCGATATGTCACCTACCGCGCAGGAAGAATTCATCCGCCGCGATGAGTTGGGATGATATTCTTTTCCATATTGAATGAAAGTTTATTTGATCCATTTTGAAGTTAACGAAGATGTTAATATGAAATTATTAGAATTGGCAGAGAAAATACACATGCAAAATGTAACCGGATCGTTAAATTTCAATTTGTCGGTGAGAATAGAACAATAAACAGACAGCCACGGTTCAAATCGAACCGTGGCCTCTTTTTATCAATCGCGACACTTGCTAATTGTGTTTAGAAAATAAAAGATTGGGGTTTGTAAACTTTCACAAATTTCCCTTTTGAAAATTGACGCATCTTACAAAATTATAAAACATGAAAAAACGTTATTGCAAGACTGCATTCTGTACTGTATAATGGTGGCAAGATTTTAAGGTATGTCCACTCATACCGAAAGGAGCACGTATGAAATTCTCACGTTACTGGAAGCAAGCGCTTTGCCTTCTTTTGAGCTTGACATCTTGCTTTGCCTTTTGTGCTTGCAGACCTGACCAACCGCCGGTCGGCCCCGAGGACCCGGCAGGCCCCCAAGATCCTGTAGATCCCGGAACCCCTGATGAGCCTAACCCAGAAAATCCTGATCAACCCGGAGATAAGGAGGATCCCCCTTTGTATACTACACCGATTTCCGAAGTCATCGTCACGTCGGGCAGTGACCGTCTGGCAGTAAATTTCTGCCGTGAAGATCTGGTCCACTTCCGCTATGCCCCCGACGGCGAAGAATTTGTGCCCGAGGGTTCCGTCCCCGAGTCCATCGCCAAGTTTGACGGCGATTATGCAGAAGTTTGCGGTGAGATCGAAGAGACGAGCGACAAAATCATCATTCGCACCGAGATCCTGACCGTTACCGTTGACAAGGCCACGCTCGGCGTTGCCATCAGCGACCTTGAAGGCAACGACATTTTCAAGAGTGCCGCTGACGCTTTCTCGGCCGATGGCCAGGGAAAAACGGCCAACTTCACTCGCGACGTAGCAACGACGGAGCATTTCTTTGGTCTGGGTAACGCCAAGGGTGACTCCTTTACCACCACCGATCACCGCAACACCGTTTACGATCTGTGGATGCATGACGACAACGTCCATGCGATCGTTCCTTTGTGGTACAGCACCTCCGGCTACGGTATTTACGTCAATAACTCTAACCGCGGAAGCATTTCCTTCAAGAACAACTATTCGCTGTCCTTGGAAGGCGGAGAGATGAGTTTCTACTTCCTGTACGGCCCTGATTTCAAAACCATCCTGACCAACTGGTCCGAGTTGGCCGGCCGTATGGCAATGCCTCCTCTTTATGCACTGGGTCTTACCTATCGCGGCTTCAGCAGCTGGACCGAGGATCAGCTGCGCGATGCGATCACCGCTCAGTTTGAGGCCGGTATTTCGATCGACATCGCAGGCGTTGAGCCCGGTTGGCAGACAAAGACCTATCCCTGCAGCTATGCCTGGAACACCAAGTTTACCACTGATCCTGCAGCCTTTGTCAAGAGCATGCATGATCTGGGCTTGCACGTCAATCTTTGGGAGCATCCTTACGTGTCTCCCGAGTCGGCCATTTACAGTGACATTCTGAAGTACTCCCTGCCCGGCAGTATCATCGGTACCCGTGACTGGGAGGGCCGCGGCGGCAACTACGCCTTTGGCGGCATCGTTCCTGACCTGACCATCCAAGAGGCTCGCGATCTTTACTGGAGCATCCACAACCAGAACCAGGTCTCCATTGGCATTGACGGCTTCAAGATCGACGAGACCGACTCCTGGGGCGCCAACAACAGCCTCGACCTCCTCTTCCCCGGTGGACTTTCCAACAACGCTTACCACAATCTGCTCGGTACGCTGACCGTCAACCTGATGCATGAAAAGTACCGCGATGAGTACAATCTGCGCTCCTTTATGTACAGCCGCGGCAACTATTCCGGTATGCAGCGTTTTGCCACCTCGGCTTATACCGACTACTACGGCTTTGACCAGTTTGTCATGTCTGTCATCGCTCAATCTTACTCCGGTACCTACTACACCCCTGAGATCCGCGACACCAGCACCAAGAGCGACATCTCCTATATGCGTCGCGCACAGCTGATGTTCCTGACGCCCTTTGCCATGTCCAACGAGTATGCAACCGAGGCGACCGTTCTGATCCGCAGCCAGGCCGTCATCGATTGCTACAAGAAATACAATCAGCTGCACTACGAGCTGATCCCCTACATGTACAGCCTGTTCTGGCAGCAGCACAACACGGGCGTGGGTGTTACCCGCTCGCTGTTGATGGAATTCCAGGACGATCCCAACGTTTACAAGATCGACAGTCAGTTCATGCTGGGTGAGTCTCTTATGGTTTGCCCTGTGAGCAGCACCGGTCGCATCGCTACGGTGAAGATCTATCTCCCCGCAGGCGAACTTTGGATGGACTTCAACACCGGTTATATCTATAATGGCGGTCAGACCATTGAGTACACCTGCTCTGCCAGCACGCTTCCTTTGTTCGTCCGCATGGGCGCTATCATTCCCCAGGGCCACTACGGCAACAACACGGCAGACGTGACCGATACCACCTTGACGTTGGATATTTATCCTTCTTCTCAGAAGACAAGCTTCCTGCTGTACGAGGATGACGGCGCAACCTTCAATTATGAGAAGGGCGAATACGCCGAGACGCTCATCACCACGCAGTACAAGGATAACACCATTCAGTGCACCGTCGGCGCGCGCAACGGCAAGTATACCGTCGATACCCGCGCTTGTGTCCTGGAGATCCACTACCGTGCTCTGCCCTCCGCTGTGACGCTGGACGGCACGGCCATCTCCGCCGTTACCTCTCTGGAGGCCTTCAACAAGGCAACCACTCCCTGCTACTATTACGATGCTACCGCTGAAAACGACATCGACAAGATCATCTACGTCCGCCTGACCGATGACGGTAAGGAGCACAACGTACTTGTCACCGTCGGTGCACAAAGCGAACAGCAGCCTCCCGAAATCATAATCGAAGGCACGCTGTACGAGTGCGAGGCTCCCAACAATACTCTCATCGGTGCTAAGGCTTCCTTCAAGGAGGGCGCATCGGCCAAGTCCATCGTTTCTTCCTTGGGTAACAACGGTAAGAACTCCCTGACCATGAACAATATCACGGTCGCCAAGAGTGGCACCTACGACGTTGAGATCGTATTCTACAATGGTCAAGAAGACACCCGTATGCTGTATATCAGCGCCAACGGCGGCGAGGCTATTCCCGTTTACTGCTTCGGCAATAAGAACTGGAACGAGCCCCTGTCCCTCACCATTCCCATGCAGCTGAACGAGGGTAACAACTCCATTTCCTTCGGCACCATCGAAGGTAAGGGCTGGGCTCCCGATATGGACTGCATCATCGTATACGACGATGAAACCACCAAGGCTACCCTTGGAGGAACCATCTTCTATCCCGATGATGCCGAAGTAGGTGGCTCCTTGAAGATCCATGACATCAGCACCGCCCTCGGCGGCAGTGTCGTCAGCGGCTTTGGCGCATCGAATGACGACGTCATCACCTACAAGGTAACCGCCGAGCGCGAAGGTCCCTATCAGATCAACATCAACTACGCCAACCCCTCCATCCGCGACCAGTTCCTTGACCTGACCGTCAATGGCGCTGCAACGCAGATCGCCTTCCCCACGACCAACAGTACTCACCTCTTTGCAACCATTAACCTGACAATTTACCTCAAGGCAGGTGAAAACGTCATTTCGCTGGGCTGCAAGGGCGGTCCTGCTATCTATGAGTGTGAGGGCGGTGACGAATACGTCAACTGCACCAACAAGCTCGCTCCGCGTGATAACTACGAACAGTCGGGCGGATTCGCCGTTGGTAACCTGAAGTCGGGTAACTCCAAGTTTACCATGGGCGGCTTGACCGTGCCCGAAGACGGCACCTATAAGGTCCTGATCTACACGGCATCGGGCGACAAACGCACCTTCCGTTTGATGGTCAACGGTGAGGAGACCGACGAGTTGTACGCATTCCAGACCGGCCACTTCCACAACTTCAAGCCCTACGAGATCGAGCTGGAGCTTAAGGCGGGCGAAAATACCCTGACGTTCTTCGGTTACGACAAGGCCGAGGGCAAGGGCGATACCGAATGGATGCCCAACTTTGACTACGTCATCATTTCCGACACGACCAAGAACATCGAGGTCAGCATCGGAGCAATTTCCATCGAATAATGAAACCAAAAATGACCGTTGCCCTCGGGCAACGGTCATTTTTTTATGTATGCGGAACGTTTGAGAAAATGTGCAACAGATACTGATATTTTTGGTCCATCTCCAGTCGGTATCGATACCGCCCGTCCGTCCAGACACGAATGAGCTTATCCGTGCCGTCCCAAGTGTATATGGTGTAGCAGAAGCGCCCGTTATAAACGCCCCGCTTGACAGACGCGCTGCTTGAAGTGTATTCCATCATATCGCCTCTCATAATGCTCTGCGTCAGCGTCGCTACCAGACGGCTATTCAAATAAAACTCCATTGTCACCGAAACGGTCGTGTGCCCTACCACCTCGACCTTACAGCCGCCAATCGAAGTATAATCCGGCACATAGATATCTTGCAAATGCTCCGGTAAGGGAAGGTCTTCGGGGAGCGGTTGTTCTTGCTCGTCGGGAACGACCGGTTTGACTTCGATCCCCATAAGCAAAAGCTCCTCCAAAGACAGCACATCACTTTCCAGCTCATAAGAATAGGTTTTATCCGTCCATATCAACATTATTTTTCCGGTATCGTACTGTAGCGCTACACCGTGATAGTCACCCACATAAATATCCTTGGCCGTACAGCCACCGTCGTAATCTCGGCCGCGGGCATTCATAACCAGTTGACGGAACAGTGCGATCTGCTTCCCATCTCTCATATACGAGTATTGTGCCATCATATCCGTGGTCTCTATGGGGCGTTCTGTGATCGTTTTATCGTCAAGAGCGGGCTTTCTCAATTCCTCCAAGCGGACAGGCGGAGCGATGCTCAATGCCCACTCCAACAGTTCTTCTCTGGTCAGATGCTCGCTTTCCAAGCGATAGCGATAACTATCGTCATTCCATATCATGACTAATTTACCACTTTCGTATTTGCGAAAGATACCTTCCGCGTGATGGATGAGAATCGGCTGTTCGACATATCCTTTTCCCTTACTCGGTACACCGAGGGATAAGATCATTTGCGTGTAGGTGCAGATACATTCCCCGTCGCGATAATAATCGATCTCCACTCTGCTACGGTTTTTTTCGAATACGCGCTCCTCGATATCGGACGAAAGTCCACGCGGTGAGAGAATTTGGGTGATACTTACAAAACGCTCGTCCACGCTTGTGGTCGTCTCACACCAGCGTATCATTTCCTTCAAGGTCATCTGACTGCTGATCATACGGTACTGATATTCATCATCCTCCCAGATCACCTGTATCAATCCCGAATAGATATATGCTACTCCCACTCGGCGGCCGATCACGACGTCTGCTACTCTTTGCGGACTGCCGTAACCACCCGAAAGTACGCCGCCATCATTTCTGTGCTCCGTGGTCTGAATGAATCGGCACACGTACTGACCTTCGCGATAGTAATCCGTCGAAATATAATCTGCGTTTTGCTTAATGACCTGAGACGTGATCACCGGAGAATCAATGACGGGTCTGCGAATGTCGACCACGGGAGGGGGCATAATGTTATACGCAACTACCATATTCTGTGCCCAGGTAATCAGGTCATCCGCAAGAAAGGTGTCACTCTCCAGCTTGTAATGATATCTGCCGTCGTCCCATATAAGAATCAGATTTCCACCATTCTTTTCGTCATACAGTTTTCCCCGATATTTTCCAACGTCTACCGCTGTAATATCGTAAAAGGTCTCATCCTTCGGTGCCAAAGACAGACGCCAGACGGCCTGCTGGTATTTGCACACCTGCACCTGCACGTCGTCGTAGTAGCCGAGAACAAACGTCTCGTAATTCATATCGTCCAATCGCTCGCACTTGCGCTGATAGCCAACGATATACGGCTCGTACATTTCTTTGAGATAGGTGGGCGCCGAGGCGAGCATACCGTCCCCCGGCTTCTCTTCGATCTCGCCGAAGTGAATGGATATGTGATCGTCATACCATGTGACAAGCGAGCTGATCAGCTCTCCTCGCACGGCGGTAATGGTGATCGCCAAGGTCAGGATCATCAAAGAAATCAAAGCGGCACAAACGATCGTCCGTCCGATCACACGCATCCCGCGAGCATGATCCCGCCCGCGCTTTCGTCGGCGGATCACACGATAGACCAACCGATCCAGGCGCACGCCCGTGCAGACGTCTTCCGTATCGATCGCGTCGTAAGCGGCAGCCAATTCGCCACAGCTTTCGTAGACCGCTTGAGCAATATAAAGATCAACGCGCTTACTTGCTTCGCAGTTCATATAACTCCTCCTTCCATCGAGACAGCATCATACGTCGGGCTCGCGTCAGGCGCATCCGAACGTTGCCTTCGGAAATATGCAACATTCGCGAAATCTGAGATGTGCTAAGCTGCATATAGTAGAAATAATACAATACGTCGCTGTAAATGTCATCCAGGGAGTTGACCATATCCATCAATCTTTGACGATTTTCCCGGCGGACAAACAATTCATCCACCCGCCCGTCATCATCGGCAATGTCCCAATGCTCCTCTGCTTCCGGGTAAACCTCCCGGTAGCGGCTTTTGGCAGTCTTTCGGTAATGATCGATGGCAATATTACGGCAGATACGAAACAGCATATTCTTTTGATGAATTTCGCTTGCCGCGCGAAAGGTATCCAGGTGATCGATCAGCGCGATCATCACATCCTGAACACAATCCTCCGCATCGTGATGATTTTTCACGATACCGTATGCAATCTTATACAGTTTTAGTTTGTTGTTCTCGTAGACTTGCGTAATGTAAGCACGGTCGCGCTCATCTTCGAGGCTATCTTCGATGGTCATCAGAAATAAAAGCACAGTAACTCCTTTGATTTATCAGGGCGTATTGTCAAGCCAGCAGGGGCTTCACAGAGATATACGAACGACACGGGGAAAATGCAACAACTTTTTTATATTTTTTGTATCAAGCAAGGGGGACTGAAAACAGTCCCCCGCTCAAATTCATATCGTGATCAAATCATCTTCGATCAGATTTCGTCCGACACATCGTCCAAAGTAACGATTTCATCCGCAACGTGGGCACATTCGGTCGGTGCTACCACAGCAGCCTTGCCACCGACAAAGCCGGCCAGCATGCTCATCAGGTCGATACCGGTGGTCTCTTTGACACCCTGAATGACCTGATCGGTGCTGTTCATAACGTCACGTACCAGCTTGGTCGAGTTACCGTCGCCGTACATAACGATCTTATCCGTCTTAGCCAAAGGCGTCGCGGCATTCTTGACAACCTCGGGCAGTGCGGTAAGATACATTTCGAGAACGGATGCCTCGCCCATCTTCTTTTGAGCCTCGGCCTTCTTTTCAATGGCCTCTGCCTCAGCCAAGCCCTTGGCTCGGATACCCTCTGCCTCCTGCTCCATGGCATAACGCAGCGCCTCTGCCTCAGCCTTTCTTGCCTCGGCCGCACGCATTGCCTCGTACTGACGGGCATCTGCCTCTCTTTGACGGCGGATCAGATCTGCCTCGGCTTCCTTTTCGGTCTGATACTTCATAGCATCCGCCTGCTTTTTGATCTGGGCCTCCAGCTCACGCTCCTTAATGGCGATTTCCTTTTCCTTCAGCTCTGCCTCTTTCTCACGACGAGCGATATCAGCGTTGGTCTTAGCGATCTCAATAATCTTACGCTGGTTCTCTTCCTGAATGGAGTATGCGGCATCTGCATCGGCGCGCTTGGTATCCGAGCGAACCTTCATGTCCGCCTGCTGAACGGCAAGCTCTGCATCCTGCTCTGCGATCTTCTTCTCTGCCTCGACCTTAACGGCGTTAGCCTCCTGCTGCGCGTTAGCGGTTGCAATGGCAATATCCCTTTGAGCGTTAGCCTTGGCGATCTGAGCATTCTTGCGGATTTGCTCGACGTTGTCAATACCCATATTTTCAATAGTGCCGGCAGCATCCTTGAAGTTCTGGATGTTGAAGTTTACGACCTCGATACCCAGCTTTTCCATATCGGGCACGACATTTTCGGTGATCTTCTTGGCAACGCCCTGGCGGTCTTGTACCATTTCCTTCAAACCGACAGAACCGACGATCTCACGCATATTACCTTCCAGCACCTGTGTTACCAATGCAACCAGCTCCTGGCGAGTCTTACCCAGCAGTGCCTCGGCGGCGCGCTTGAGCAGTTCGGGATCGGACGAGACCTTAATATTGGCTACACCGTCGACCGATACGTTGATAAATTCGTTGGTGGGAACGGCCTCGCTCGTCTTGACGTCTACCTGCATAACGCTGAGCGACAGCTTGTCGACGCGTTCGAAGAAAGGCACGCGCCAACCGGCCTTACCGATCAAAATTCTCTTTTTGCCAAGACCGGAGATGATGAACGCGGTGTCGGGGGGCGCTTTGAGGTAGCCTGCGATAACGATCAGCAAGAAAAACGCAACTACACCCAATACGACAGCTAAAATAGGATCCATAATATTCCTCCTTGGATATGTATTTTTTCGTTGACGGAAAGCAAGCTGTCGCGGCCGCCTCCCTGTCACGATTATATTTTATCATCACTTGACCGCTTTGTCAAGTGATTGGACTGAAATTTCTGGAATTTGTAGGTTTGCATAATTTCAGACAACAAATTTGTGCAAGACGAACAAAGCTCAAGAACGGGAGAACGGGCGCGGCCACAAGTCCACCTTCGTCTTACAGGTATACGAATAAAAGAGCAAAAAAGCAACACATTTTCCGATATTTATTTAAAGAAAAGAATATAGAAAAAAGAGGGCATCCGCCCTCTTTTTCATTTTAATTTTTCGCAAGCCGTTACCGAAACTCCAGCTCGATGACCTTTGGCACCTCGTCCAGATTGGTAACGATCACCACACAGCCGCTTTGCGCGACCTTCCACACGCTTCCCTCCCAGCGAGATGCGGCGTAAAGCTCAGCGTATGCGCTTGCCTGCTCCTCGGTGGCAAAGGTAAAAATCTGACAGTTCTTGGAAGGATCTCCCTTTTGGATCAGCGAGGTATAGTTCGTCAGTTCAACGGTAAAGTCTCCCCCCATCATCGCGATCTCCGAATTGGCCAGTGCCGATCCGTCCGCAAGCTCACGGTCCGTGGTATAGACCGTACTAAGCGTCAAGCCTTCCTCGACAAGCTTGTCAACCGCCTTGTCCGCATCGAATTTGGCGGCACAAGAGAGGGTAGAAATTGCGAGCAAAATAAAGACAATCGCAAGGGATCGTAGTTTTTTCATCGGTTTATTTTCCTTTCAACATTGGAATATAAAGAGCAGCAGAGGCGCGAAGTATCGACCAAGGCTCTGCTGCTCCCGTAATGATGTATAGGTTAGAAATTCAAATTATTTCTCCAACGCCCGTTTGACCAAAGCCACGGCATTCTCCGTGGGGGTACATTCGGCAGCAATGGCGGGCACGGTGCGGATTAGATCGCCTAACAGATGCGCCCCACGGATCATAGAAGGGGTATCGGTCGGGAAGACAACCTGACGGATAATACCGTTCACGTAGCCCTCGGCGGTTACGGGGCGAACCACGTCGCGCGCGCCGCGAGAAAGCAAGCAAATGCCTCGAAGCGGCACACTGGCATTCAAGCCAATCCCCTCTTTACCGCACCAAGGAGTGCCGTAAGCTAAATACGTACCGTCGCTCTGTCGGCGGAGAATGGGTTTGTCGCCGTTGATGATGGTCACGTCATCACCAAAGCACTTCTTCCACAAATTGGCATGCACCGTTTTGCCTACGCCGCGAGGCGCGACAATGGCGTAGCCCTGCCCCTTGTAAGAGAGCAACGCGGCATGCAGAACGAAGGCATCGTGATACACCAGCTTGAGCGCGAGATTTTCGTGCAGGCAGATGCACTCCGCCTGTTCCTCGGTCAGCGGGATGGGCATGGAAGCGATCTTTTTCTTGATCTGAGCGGGTGTGGCGTAGATGGAAATATCGGTAAAAGCGGAGTCGACAAGGTAGGGCTCACAAATGCGGGCGGTCAATTCTCCGCGAGCGACAACGTCAATCAAGAGATCTGCGACTTTGATCTTAAAATGTGCCATATCTTGTTCTCCTTTCACAAAAATATCCAAGATATATTGTATCACACTTATTTCCCATTTTCAATAGTTTTTTATAATTTTATGTGAAATACCTCAATAAAGTTGCCAAAATTTATTGACGGATGAGGATATTTATGGTAGAATAACTGTGAATGGAGATCGCGCGGGCAAAGCGCGCTCCGATATGCCGAAAGGAGCACTTCGATATGAAAAAAACATTGCATATCATCCCCCACTCTCACTGGGACAGAGAATGGTATCTTCCCTTTGAAAAACATCGTGTCCGCCTGATCGATCTGTTTGACAATCTCATTCAGGTCATGGAGGAAAACGAGGATTATACCTACTACCACATGGACGGTCAGTACATCGTCATCGAGGACTATCTGGAGATCCGTCCTCAAATGCGCGACAGACTCATGAAGCTCATTCATGACGGTCGCATCCAGGTCGGTCCTTGGTATATCCTGCAGGACGAGTATCTGACCTCGGGTGAGGCTAATGTCCGTAACATGCTGTACGGCATCCGCTTCTGCCGCGAGATCGGCGCAAAGCCGGTTGAATCGGGTTACTTCCCCGATTCCTTCGGTAACGTTTCGCAGGCTCCCCAGATCGTACGCGGATTTGGCTTTGACAACGCCATTTTCGGCCGCGGTGTTAACGACGTCGGCGCAGATAACGAGGTCGTTAAGCAAAACGGCGTGACCAAGAGTGAGATTTTGTGGCGTTCGCCCGACGGCTCTGAGGTCATCGGCGTCATGTTCGCCAACTGGTATCACAATGCTATGGAGCTTCCCACCGATCCCGATGCTTTGCGCGAGCGTCTGAAGCATATCGTTGCTTCTACCTCCCGCTTTGCTACTACCGATCACCTCTTGGGCATGAACGGCTGTGACCACCAGCCCATCCAAATGGATCTGCACAAGGCAATCAAGCTGGCCAACGAGGTACAGGACGAGGTCATCGTCAAGCAGTCCAACTTTGGCGATTACGTTGCCGAGATCCGCAAGAACAAAGACAACCTTACTGTATTTGAAGGCGAGATCAACGGTCAGCTGTCTGCCGGTGCTTGCCCTCTGATCAACACCGCTTCCGCACACGTAGACATCAAGCAAGACAACCACGATGCACAGCACCTGCTCGAGCGCGTGGCAGAACCTACCTCTGTCATTGCTATGCTGAACGGCGGTAAGTACAAGCAGGATTTCTATACTTACGCTTGGAAGGTTCTGATGCAGAACCATCCTCACGACTCCATCTGCTCCTGCTCTTGTGACGAGATCTATGAGGAGATGAAGACTCGTTTTGCCAAGTCCATTGCTTGCGCTGAGCAACTGCGCGACGGCTCGTTGGATTATCTGGCGGCTTCGATCGACACCTCCGCAGCAGACGGTGAAAAGGCCATCGTCGTACTGGCTCTTGAGCCTAATGCGAGCGTTGTGACTGTTAAGGCCAACGTTGACTTCGATCTGAACGACGATATCTCCGAAATCGCTATCTTTGACGAGAACGGCAACGAGGTTCCCGCCACCATCAAGCTGATCAAGAATCAGTTTACTTATACCCTGCCCGACGACCGTTTCCGTCAGCCTAAGTATGTCAATCGCTTTGAGGTTGAGATGCTGGTCAAGACGAACGGTATCGGCTACCGCGTATTCAGCGTCAAGCGTCAGGCTGCTACCGTCAAGACGGCAGTTACTTACACCGACCGCGCTATGGAGAACGAGTTCCTTGCCGTTAAGTTCAACGACAACGGTACCGTTGACGTAACCGACAAGAGAACGGGTCGCGTATATGCCGGTCAGAACCTGTTTGAGGACACCCAGGACCGCGGTAACCTGTATAACTACATACAGGCAGAGGGCGACGTTGCCATTACCACCAAGGATTCCGTGGCTGACGTTTCGCTGTACGAGGTCACTCCCTACTCCGTCACCTTCAAGGCGGTCGTTCCCATGGCGATCGACGCCGACATCACCACCTACGTCACGCTGTCCGACGGCATCGCCCGCGTAGACTTCAAGACTGAAATCACCAACCGCGCCGAGGATCATAGAATCCGCGCGCTGTTTGAGTCCAACATCGACACCAAGACGGTACTGGCCGAAGGTCAGTTCGACCTGGTTCGCCGCGACATTCAGCCCGCCTTCACTTGGAAGAATCCCTGTAACGCACAGCGCGATCAGGCGTTCGTAACGCTGGAATCCGAAAACGGCGTTGACGCTTTGATGGTTGCCAACCGCGGTCTTTGCGAGTACGAGGTCCTGCGTGACGGTCGCAACACGTTGGCTATTACCCTGTTGCGTAGCATCGGTCAGATTGGCGACTGGGGCGTATTCCCCACACCTCTCGGCCAGAAGAAGGGTACCTGGACGCTGGAGTACTCCATGATCCCCTATCAGACCACCGACAAGGCTACGGCTTACGGTCTGGGCTACGTCTTTGCCGGTCCCGCCACTCTGGCAATCGGTACCGAAAAGCACGAGGGTAAGTTGCCCGCCGCTGCTGATTACGTTCGTTTTGACAACGAGTATATCCGCATGTCCGCCTTCAAGAAGGCTGAGTACAATGACAATGTCATCCTGCGTCTGTTCAACACGAGCGAGGAGGCCGTCGTCCTGACGATTGACGCCCCCGCCTTCACCGCCGCTGCCCTGACCAATCTGGGCGAAGAAAAGATCTCTGATTTGGAGATCAAGGACGGCAAGATCACGCTGGACGTTGCCGCGAAGAAGATCGTAACGATCGAATTGATCTAATTGAATTTTATACGGGAGAGGGGACACTTTTTCAAAAGTGTCCCCTCTCCCGTGCCCTTTTCCCCACAAAACTTTTATAAAAAATGGCAATTACGCTCGCCGCGCAGTTGCCATTTTTTAGATTTTCGAAAAGGGGGGAGAAACCTTTGGAAAAAGGCTTCTCCCCTGCACCGTATTTATCTCTATTATTCGTCCTTCTTGGCCAATTCAGCCGCGCTGGTCACCAGACCCGCAAGGCTCTGGATCTCGGAAGGAATGATGATCTTGGTTGCCTTACCGTCGGCAGCCTTGGCAAATGCCTCCAGGCTCTTGATGGCGATAACGCCCTCACCGGGTGCGGCCTCGTTGATCATGCGGATACCGGCAGCAGTTGCTTCCTGCACCTGACGGATAGCTTCAGCTTCACCCTCTGCCTCACGAATCGCAGCTTCCTTGAGTGCCTCTGCCTTCAAAATAGCGGCCTGCTTTTCGGCCTCTGCCTTCAGAATAGCGGCTTCCTTCTGACCTTCGGCCACAAGGACGGCAGACTTCTTTTCACCTTCCGCACGCAGAATGGACTCGCGGCGCTCGCGCTCTGCCTTCATCTGCTTTTCCATAGCATCCTGAATTTCCTTGGGAGGAATGATATTCTTAAGCTCGACACGGTTGACCTTGATACCCCAAGGGTCGGTTGCTTCGTCCAGAATGGCACGCATCTGGGTGTTGATCACGTCACGGCTGGTCAACGTGCTGTCCAGTTCCAAGTCACCGATGATGTTACGCAGCGTCGTAGCAGTCAGGTTTTCGATAGCGGCCATAGGGGTGGTGTGACCGTAGGCAAACAGCTTACAGTCGGTGATCTGATAGAACACGACGGTGTCGATCTGCATACGGACGTTATCCTTGGTAATAACAGGCTGAGGCGGGAAATCGGCTACCTGCTCCATCAAGTTGACGCGCTTTGCAATGCGATCAAAGAAGGGCAGCTTGACGTGAAGTCCGGTCGACCAGGTCGCGTGGTAGGCGCCAAGACGCTCGACGACAAATGCCTGCGCCTGGGGAACAATATGGATGTTGGAAATGAGCAAAACGAATAACAAAACAACGATAGCACCGATGATGACGAAAAGAGCCGTATAATCGGGAGCTTGGGTGGCAGCATCTGCAGCAGCCGTCAAAAGATTGATGAAAGACATAACTTTTCCTCCTTAAAATTGATTTATTTTTTATTTTTTACGACAAATCAGCTTTACGCCCTCAACAGCCAGAACGATCACCTGATCGCCCGGTACAAGCGTTTCCTTTTCATTCTTGGCCCGTGCGGTCCAAACCTGACCCCCCAGCTTGGCAGCTCCTCTGCCCTCAATGTTGTTGACCTCTTCGATGATCAGAGCCGTTTTGCCAATCACGGAATCAACGTTGGTCTTGGTTTTCTTACGCTTGATGGTAAGTCCCAAAAACAGCGTCACCACCGATGTGACCGCAAAGGCAACGATCTGCCAGTGCAACTCCAAATTCAACAGAGACAGCGTCAGGGCAAGCAATGCTCCCGGCACAAACCAAATACTGATCAGGCTCATGGTAGCCGCCTCCAGAAGCAGTGCTACGACGACCACGGCCATCCATACATAGGATAACATATTCGTGACTCCTCCTTTATGTTTTTTTAATTTCGTTTTGGTTGCTGTATATACATTGTAACACGCAGTCGCGTGATTGTCAATAGTCTGTCATAAACTTTTTTTGTTTTTTTACTCAATGGCGGGTAAAACGGGAGATATGCTCGATCAGGAAACTGTCTCCTTCGGGACGCAACACAAACATCAAGTCACAACCTACATCCACACCGCGAATCTCACCGATATCCTCACGGAACGTACCATTATTACGGGAAATTTTATAGAACACCTTGTAGACCTCTTTGTTCTCATCCTCGCTGTGATACGGCTCAACATAGATGTCATATACCATCTGCTCGGTAAAATCCTCGGGAATTTCATATGTGCCGTCATAGTCCTGCGCAAAAAAATCGGCATACGTTTCGGCATCGCCCAACATAATGGATTCAAAATAATAGTAGAAGAAGCGTATCTCCGGAGCAGAAGTAGCAAGATCTTCCTCTTCCAACGAATAGGTGGCACCCGAATCAACGTCATAATAATGCACGCGATGATCCATTTGCGCGTAATACTCATCTCTCATGATATCCGACTCCCAATCGGGCGGATAAAGCTTGATGTTTTCATCGATAGGAATGGGGGGCATTTCCTTTTGAAACCACGTTTCGGGCGCCAAAAGCACGAACAAGCCATATAAAACAACAATCGCAACGCCTACAATGAGGATCGTCTTCACGATCTTCTTTCGCTTTTCCATGTTTTTTGCATCAGCGGACGGCTGCGGCACCATCGCTTCTTCCCGTTCTTCTATTGGAACGTTTTTTTCATTCACAGATATTATTTCCTTTCTATCCTATTACTTTATTCTTATTTTATCACATTGTCACAAGTTTTGCAACGGGTCGGACAAAGTATTTTGTGTTTTTTTCAAAAATAAAGTTGTCAAAAATATTGTATCTTTTCTACAAATATGATATAATGTAGACTGTATAGATTTATCCGTCCGTCACCTTGGGTGCGGATGAAAAAGGAGTTTCGCATGTCCGACTGGAATGAGTTGGATCAAGAGGCGACCGAGTTCCCTCAAGATCCGGAGACACAAAATATTACAGATGATCCTGCCGCTCCGCCCCGGGATGACGAAGATGCGTCTTTGACCGAGGATAACGGTGGCGAGGAAAAAAAGAAATTTTCCCTTGGCACTTTGCTGCTCGAATACGTCGAGCTGTTTGTCACCTGCCTTGGTGTCGTTTTGATCATTTTTTCCATGATCTTCCGCATATGTACCGTATCGGGAGATTCCATGCTCCCTACCTTGAGGGACGGTGAGCTTTTGCTCATAAGCAATCTGTTCTACGAGCCGGAGTCGGGAGATATCATCATCTTCCACCAAACCAGCGAAACGCATGAACGCTTTAACGAGCCTATCGTCAAACGCGTCATCGCCACCGAGGGACAGCGAGTTTACATTGATTTTACGCTCGGCACCATCGAGGTTGACGGCATCGTCCTGCAAGAAGATTATATTCAGTTGGTCAATTCTCTGGGCTATCAAACGGGAGAGTACACTTTGTTTGCCGAACACAATTTCCAAATGGTTCCTTCTCCGCAAGGCACGACTCACCGCATTTTTGAAGCCACCGTTCCCAAGGGTTGTCTGTTCGTCATGGGCGACAACCGCAACAATTCCGCCGACAGCCGCACCAAAGTCATCAGCTTCGTAGACGAACGCCGTGTGCTGGGACAGGTCTTGTTCCGCGTTGGCGAAGACGGCGATTTCAAGCCGGTCAATTAACAAATAACAATAAGGAAGGTCCTCTATGCCATCGACACAAATTCAATGGTTTCCGGGACACATGGCCAAAACGCGCCGTCTGATCACCGAAAACCTGAAAAACGTAGACCTGATCATTGAGGTCTTGGATGCACGCATTCCATACAGCTCACGCAACCCCGAGCTGCCCCGCCTGATCGGCAACAAACCCGCGCTGATTCTCTTGAACAAGTCCGCGCTTGCCGATCCCGAAAAGACCAAGCGTTTTGCAGAATTGTACCGCAGTGAAACGGTGCGCTGTCTTGCCATTGACTGTTTGACGGGCGAAGGCATCAACCGTATTCTGCCCACCGTACAGGAAATTCTCAAGGACAAAACAGAAAAATACGAAAGCCGCGGCATGGCGGGCCGACGTCTGCGCGCCATGATCTTAGGTATTCCCAACGTTGGAAAGTCTACCCTGATCAACAAGCTGGTCGGCAACAAAAAGGCCAAGGTGGAAAGCCGCCCCGGTGTTACTGTGGACAAGGCATGGTACTCTACCTCGATCGGCATCGATCTGATGGATATGCCTGGACTTCTCTGGCCCAAATTTGAGGATCACATTGTAGGCGAGAATTTAGCCATGACGGGTGCCATCAAGGACGCCATTCTCGATATCGAGACCATCGCCATGCGACTGTGCGGTCGCTTGCGTGATCAGTATCCTGCTCTCCTGCTGTCTCGTTATCCTATCGCAAAAGCCGTGGAAGAACTCAGCGAATACGACGATTTCGATCTGATGGAGGCCATCGGCCGCCGCCGCGGAATGCTCATTTCGGGTGGCGAAGTCAATATCGAGCGCACTGCCAATATGCTCATCGATGAATTCCGCTCGGCCAAGATCGGACGCATCACGCTGGATCGTCTGCCCCAAAAGAACAAAAACGAAGAAGGTGACGGCCATGAACAATGACGTTGCCGAGTTAACGTATTTCAAGCAAGCCGGATTCACTCTCATCTGCGGCACAGACGAAGCGGGGCGCGGTCCTTTGTGCGGTCCTGTGGTCGCCGCGGCCTGTATCCTGCCCGAAGGCGTGACCATAGCCGGACTCAACGACTCCAAAAAGCTGACCGCTAAAAAGCGGGATAAGCTGTTCGACGAGATCAAAGAAAAAGCACTGACCTATTGCATCGCCCAATCGAGCGTCGAGGAGATCAATCGCTACAATATTCTTGAAGCGTCCCTCCTTGCCATGCGACGGGCCATCGCTGGCCTGTATCCCCTCCCCGAGGCTGCTTTGATCGACGGAAACGTTGAACGTGATTTCCCCCTGCCCGCCCGCGCCGTCATTCACGGCGATGCCCTCGTTCCCGATATTGCCGCGGCTTCGATTCTTGCCAAGGTCACCCGTGATCGCGGCTGTATTGAATTGGATGCACAATATCCCCAATACGGCATTGCGGGCCACAAGGGCTACGGCACCAAAGCGCATATGAATGCTTTGCGGGAGCACGGTCCTTCTCCCATTCACCGTGCGAGATTTATTCGTTTTTTACATCCTGACGCACCGGATGATACCGAGGCGCGCCCCGAGGATATTGCCCTGGCCAAAAGCCCCGCATCTTACGCTTTCCCAACCAACTGCCGCAAGTGTTCGTACAATGACGTCCGCGACCTTTTGCCCGAATGGATCCTCGATTTCAAGCACGGAGAGACGGTATGAGCAATCAAAAAGCAACCGTGGGGCTGACGGGTGAGGACGTCGCCGCCCGATTTTTAGAGCAAAACGGTTTTACCATCGTGGAGCGCAATTATCGCAGCGGTCATCAGGAGATCGATATTATTGCCCGCAACGAAGAATTTCTGATCTTCGTGGAGGTCAAGACACGCTCCTGCCATTTACCCGAGGACTTGAAATACGGTCGCCCCTCCCAAGCAGTGGGAGCCGCTAAGCAGCGACATATCGTCACGGCGGCCAAAAATTATTTGAGAGGACATCCCGAGAACACGTTGCAGCCACGCCTGGACGTCATCGAGGTTTATCTCAAAAAAACGGTCGAGGGTGCCCCGCCTCATCTGTTGAATATCCATCACATACGTAATGCATTCCTCGCCAAATGAGGAGAAAAGGAGTCTTCATTATGAATCTCGATTACATCGATCTGCACTGTGATACGGCCCTTGAGCTGTATCGCAAGAATCAGCAATTGCAAACCAACCATCTGGCCATCTCGCTCGACAATGCTGCCGCCTACCATCGCTACGCCCAGTTCTTTGCTATCTGGGGCAGCTACAAGCGGACCGATGAGCAGATCTACGATGATTTTATCACAGTTTCGGACCATTTTGACCGTCTGATTGCCGAAAACGACAGTATCTGCCGCGTGCGCACTGCAAACGATCTTGCCACTGCCTGGCACAACGAAAAGGTCGCCGCGTTTCTTGCCGTAGAGGACGCACGTCTTCTGGCAGGCAACCTTGAGCGTCTGGACGAGCTGGCCGCTCGCGGCGTCAAGTATCTTACGCTGATGTGGGCGGGCGAGAGCTGCATCGGCGGCGCCCACAATACCGAGACGGGATTGACCGATTTCGGCAAAGAGGTCGTGCGGGGCTGTTTTGAACGAGGGATTATTCCCGATATTTCGCACGCATCGGCTAAGAGTGCCGACGATATTCTTACGTTGGCAGAACAAGCGGGACGTCCCGTCATTGCCACCCACTCCAACGCCTATGCCGTGTGGGGTCATTCCCGCAATCTCAGGGATGAGCATTTCAAGCGTTTGATCGCTCTGGGCGGTATCGTCGGACTTAACCTTTGCGCGCATCACGTCAAGGATTGTGACAACCAAGGCTATGCGCGCCCCGAGGATATGCTTCCCCATATTGAGCATTTTATCTCCCTTGGCGGCGAAGACCATATCGCCATCGGTGGAGACCTGGACGGCGCGTCGTTGCCCGAGGGCATTTCCACCGTTGACAACGTAACTCTTCTTGCCGAAGCTATGGCGCAACGAGGATACTCCGAGACACTCATCCGCAAAATCTTCGGCGGCAACGCTCTTCGTTTTATTGAACGTCACATTGGCTAAATCTGCCGATAACAGATACCCGCTAACCCCAAATACATTTTTCAAGTTACACCGAAAGGATCACCAAAAGCCATGAATTACTACAGCACCCGAGACCAAAAGAAGGAATTTCCCGTCAGCGCCGCCCAGGCCATCAAGCAGGGCCTTGCAAGCGACGGCGGTCTGTTTGTTCCTGAAACGTTGCCTACGCTGACCGAAGAATTTTTGAATGATTTGTGCGCGGCCGACTACGCCATCCGCGCCGCGAAGATCATGAAACTGTTTTTGGACGACTATACTTATGAAGAATTGCTCTTTGACTGCCAAGCCGCTTACGCGCCCGACTCTTTCCGCGGTGGCGCAGCTCCCCTGGTTGCCGTAGGAGAAGACGGATTGTATTCTCTGGAACTGTGGCACGGCCCTACCGCCGCTTTTAAGGATATGGCACTTCAGATCATGCCCCGCCTTCTCTCTCGCGCCTTGAAAAAGACGGGAGAAGATCGCACGGCACTGATTCTCGTTGCCACCTCGGGCGACACGGGCAAGGCCGCTTTGGAGGGTTACCGCGATATCGATCAGACCAAAATGATCGTCTTCTATCCCGTGGACGGTGTCAGCCGCGTGCAAAAGCTGCAAATGGCAACTCAGTTGGGAGAGAACGTTAGAGTTTTGGCCATCCGCGGCAATTTTGACGACGCTCAGACCGGTGTCAAGCGCATTTTCGGTAACACTACCGTGGCTGACCGCTTGAACGAAGGCGGATATCTCTTGTCCAGCGCCAACTCCATCAACTGGGGCAGACTTCTTCCCCAGATCGTTTATTACGTATCCGCTTGGTGTGATTTGATCAACGCCGGCAAGCTGGCGCAAGGCGAAACCTTCAACGTCTGTGTTCCCACGGGTAACTTCGGTAATATTTTCGCCGCTTACCTGGCTCGCCGTATGGGTCTGCCGATCAACAAGCTGATCTGTGCTTCCAACAAAAACCACGTTTTGACCGACTTTTTGCGCACCGGCACCTATGACCGCAACCGTGCTTTCCACCTGACCATGTCCCCCTCGATGGATATTCTCATTTCGAGCAATCTGGAGCGTCTGCTCTACTTCACCGCAGGCTCCGCCGTCACCGCCGACTGTATGGCTCAGCTGAACGCCAACGGCTGCTACACCGTTACTCCTGAAGTCAAAGAGGAGATCGGCCGCGTTTTCGTCGGCTATTATGCGGACGAAGAAGAAACAGCCGCCGCAATTTCCCAGGTTTGGAATAAAAACGGCTACCTTTCCGATACCCATACCGCTGTTGCGCTTTCCTGTGCCGAAAAGTACCGTGCCGATTCCAAAGATGCAGCGCCCATGGTCGTGGCTTCCACCGCAAGCCCCTACAAATTCGCCAACAACGTCTACCGCGCCGTCAGCCAAAAGGATCCGACGGACGATTTGGCGGCGTTGGATGAGCTGTCCGCTTTGACGAACACCGAAATTCCTTATCCCCTGGCAGGTCTGGCCGAGCGCACCGTGCGCTTCAAGGACGTCATTGACGCTTCCGATATGACCGCCTCGGTATACGAAACCCTCGGTCTGTAAACCAATAAAGAAACGGCTGCCGAATCGGCAGCCGTCCAAAATCAAATGTCCTTTTTTTGCTTGAAGGTAGCGCAAACGGTATCCTGCGAGCTGGTCGCATAGCTGGGGCCAACCGAGATCTCCTTAGCCGTGCAGTGGGTGTCGCAATCGTGATACACGCAGTTGGTCACGTTGCAAACGATGCCGCCGATGTGGTCCTTGCCAAAGCAAGTGCGCTTGTTTTGATCATCCATCATGTTCAAAATCTCCTATCCATCATGGTAGTTGCCGCCGCGGTTCGACGGACATTGCTATCTTCCCCAAAAGTCAGGGCGTTTATTCTTGATCACGAAAATTAACGAAAGGAGTCGTCATGGCGCTGTTTGTACTATCCGATCCCCATTTGGCCATTCGTCACGCTGACAAATCCATGGAAGCGTTCGGCAGCCGTTGGCAGGATTACGTTAACCGCATAGAGAAAAACTGGCGTGCCGTTGTCAGCGACAACGATACCGTCGTCCTGCCGGGAGATATCTCTTGGGCTATTACGTTGGAAGGTGCGCGCGACGATCTCGCCTTTCTTCATTCTCTGCCCGGTCAAAAGCTGCTGGGCAAAGGCAATCATGACTTTTTCTGGTCCACCGCCTCTAAAATGAACGCTTTTTTCAGCGAGTGCGGTTTTGATTCTCTGCATATTCTGTATAACAACGCTTATTTGATCGAAGATATGATCCTCTGCGGCACACGTGGGTGGTTCTACGACGAGAAGCTGCAGAATACCGTTGGAGAGGTGGATTATACCAAAATCATCAACCGAGAATTGGGACGGCTGCGCCTGAGTCTGGAAGCCGCCCGCGCTCTGCAACAAGAACAGCCAAAAGCCGATGGCACTCCCTGCGAAATCATTCCCTTTTTGCATTTTCCGCCATTGTTTGGAGATTTTCGTTGCCATGAGTTTATGAATCTTTTGGCAGAATACGGAGTGCGCCGTTGTTACTTCGGCCACATCCACAGCGATCTGCCCGAAGGGCATCCGAGTGTCGTCGACGGTATTCATTACATTTTGTGCTCGGCAGACCATCTTCGCTTTACTCCTTTGCCCGTTTTCCCGACAGAACGCTTCAATTTCTCTTGATTTTCAAAGAAAAATAGGAAAAAGGCTTGACATTTTATCCGATTTTCGGTAAAATATAGGATGTATGTAAATTTTTAGCCAAATGCTATATTTTGGAGGAACAAAAATGACACTGACAAAGAATGAAAAGAACGAACAGGGCCAGGTAGTCCTGGAGTTCAAGGTAGAAAAAGACGTTTTCGACGCAGCCGTCGAAAAGGAATACCGCAAGGAAGTTAAGAACATCACCGTCCCCGGTTTCCGCAAGGGTAAGGCCCCCCGCTCCGTCATCGAAAGAATGTACGGTAAGGGCGCATTCTACGAGGGCGCATTCAACGCAATCCTGCCCGGCGCTTTTGATGAGGCTGTTAAGGAAGCAGCAATCGAGGTCGTCGGCCAGCCCGAGTTTGACGTTGTATCCTGCGACGACAACGGCGTTGTATTCTCTGCCGTTGTTTACGTAAAGCCTGACGTTGAGATCAAGGATTACTTCGGCATCGAGGTTTCCAAGGAGATCGCTCCCGTAACCGAAGAAGAGATTGACAACGAAATCTTCGGCGTTCGCAACCGCAACTCTCGCGAGAGCGACGTTACTGACCGTGCCGCTGAAAACGGCGATACCGCTACCATCGACTTCGAGGGCTTCGTTGACGAGGTTCCCTTCGAGGGCGGCAAGGGTACCGATTACGCTCTGGAGCTGGGTTCGAACACCTTTATCCCCGGCTTTGAGGATCAGATCGTCGGTCACAACGTCGGCGATGCTTTTGACGTAAACGTCACCTTCCCCGAAGAATATCACGCTGCTGACCTTGCCGGCAAGCCCGCCGTATTCAAGGTAACGCTGAACAAGCTGCAGAAGATCGAGCTGCCCGAGCTTGACGACGAGTTCGTTAAGGATGTTTCCGAATTTGACACGGTAGATGAATACCGCGCAGATTGGAAGGCAAAACTGGAGAAGCAGCACGAGGACAGCGCCAACGCCGCTTTCGAGAACGATCTGATGAAGGCGCTCATGGATAAGCTGGTTGCCGATATTCCCGAGCCCATGTTCGTTGAGGAGACCGAGAACTTCGTTCGCGATTACGATAACAGACTGCGTATGCAGGGTCTGGATCTGAACACCTACTTCAAGTACACCGGCCTGACGCTGGAGAAGCTGCGCGAGCAGATGCGTCCTCAGGCGGAGAGCCAGGTCAAGTGCCGTCTGGCGCTCGAAAAGATCGCCGCTCTGGAGAACATCCTGCCGACCGACGAAGAGGTTGCTGAGGAATACGCTAACATCGCTAAGGCGTATAATATGGACGTAGAGAAGGTTCAGTCCATGATCGCTTCCGATGCCATCATTGCCGACATGAAGGTCAAGAAGGCAATGGATTTGGTCAAGGAAAAGGCAGTTATCGTCGCCAAGACCGCTGACGCTGAATAATCCGTTCGCATCATCGAACACAACGATTGCCCGGCATTGCGCTTCGCTGCCGGGCAGTCTTTTCCCAATTACAAAGAACAAAACGGAGGTATTTCCCATGCAAGATTTCTATTCTCCCCGTGCGGCTCTCGTCCCCACCGTTGTAGAGCAAACCGGTAAGGGCGAGCGCGCGTATGATATCTACTCCCGCCTGCTTAACGACCGCATCATTTTCCTGTCCGATGAGGTCAACGACGTGACTGCATCGCTGGTCGTAGCGCAAATGCTGTTTTTGGAGGCAGAGGATCCCGATAAGGATATCAGCCTGTACATCAACAGCCCCGGCGGCTCGGTTACGGCAGGCATGGCTATCTACGACACTATGAATTTCATCAAGTGTGACGTTTCCACCATCTGCATCGGTATGGCTGCCAGCATGGGTGCCTTTTTGCTTGCCGCAGGTGCCAAGGGTAAGAGAATCGCTCTTCCCAACAGCGAAATCATGATCCATCAGCCTCTGGGCGGCGCGAAGGGCCAGGCCACTGACATCAAGATCCAGGCCGATCTCATTCTGCGTACCCGTGACAACCTCAACCGTATCCTTGCCGAGAATACGGGCAAGTCGATCGAGGAGATCGCCCGCGACACCGAGCGCGACAATTTCATGACCAGTGCTCAGGCACTCGAGTACGGTCTGATCGATAAGATCCTGACCAAGCGCGACTGATTCTGATCAAACGAGGAAACAGCATGGACAACAATAATAACAATTCGGGAAAGAACAAGCAAGATTTGCGCCGTTGCGCCTTTTGCGGACGTAACGAGCATCAGGTCAACTTTCTCATTCCCTCCCCCACCGGCATCTATATCTGCGACTTTTGCGTAGATGCCTGCGACGATTTGATCAACCAGACGCTGGAGGATGAGGAATACGCTCGCGGCGATGCAGGTATGTCGCTGACCCTGGAGACGCTTCCCAAACCCGCCGAGATCAAAGCGGGATTGGACGAATACGTCATCGGGCAGGATGAAGCGAAAATCACCTTGTCGGTCGCGGTGTACAACCACTATAAGCGAATTCTTTCCAAGCAACAGAAAAAGAGCAAAAGCAATCCTTCGCCCCTGGAGGACGTAGAGCTGCAAAAGAGCAACGTTCTTTTGCTTGGTCCTACCGGTGTGGGCAAAACCTATCTTGCCCAGACGCTCGCTAAAATGATGCAAGTTCCCTTCGCAATTGCCGACGCTACCACGCTAACCGAAGCCGGTTACGTTGGTGAGGACGTTGAGAATATTCTGCTTCGCCTGATTCAGGCGGCCGATTACAACGTCGAGTTGGCCGAGCGTGGTATCATCTATATCGACGAAATCGACAAAATCTCCCGCAAGAGCGAAAATCGCTCCATCACCCGTGACGTATCGGGCGAGGGCGTACAGCAGGCGTTGCTCAAGATTTTGGAGGGTACCGTCTCTAACGTACCTCCCCAGGGCGGCCGCAAGCACCCTAACCAGGAGTTCATTCAGGTCAATACCGAGAACATTCTGTTCATTTGCGGCGGTGCCTTTGACGGTCTGGAAAAGATCATCGAAAAGCGCAAGGGCAACCAATCCATTGGCTTTGAAAGCAAGATTCAGAAAAAAGAGGAACGCCGCGAAAACGGCATTTTCCACGATGCTACCGCCCACGACATCGTCAAATTCGGCTTGATCCCTGAGTTGGTCGGCCGTTTGCCCGTCATGGTTTCTTTGACCGATCTTGACCGTGAGGCACTGGTGCGCATCATCCGCGAGCCCAAAAATTCGCTCATCAAGCAGTATATGAAGCTGTTTGATATGGACGGAGTCAAGCTGACCTTTACCGACGAAGCACTCAACGAGGTAGCCGCACTTGCCTTGGAGCGCAACACGGGCGCCCGCGGACTTCGCTCCATCTTGGAGAAAATGATGACCCGCATGATGTTCGACATTCCTTCTCGCAAGGATATCGAGGAAGTGCAGATCACGCCCGCCTTTGTGCGCGGCGAGGGAGAAGCAACTTATCTTCTCAAGCAACCCGAGGCTCCGGCTTTGCCTCAAGCAACCGAATAAACACACGGAGATATCAAGATCCATTCTCGATATCTCCGTTTTTTTACGATTGACATCTCAAGGATTTTTGTGATATAATACACTAGACATTGATATATCGCAATTTAAGCAATTTTTGTTATTAGGAGCAACGTTTTGAATAACTGTGAAAAAAATTTTGGGTTCACCCATAAAAGCGGCATTCTGATGGCCGTCAGCAGCCTGCCGTCTCCTTACGGTATCGGGACCTTTGGCAAGGCTGCGTTTCGTTTCATTGACTTTTTGGATGAGTGCCACCAGACGTGCTGGCAAGTCCTTCCCCTTAATCCCACCTCTTACGGAGACAGCCCCTACCAATCCCCGGCCTCCATCGCAGGCAATCCCTACTTCATCGATCCGGATCTGCTTTGCCAACAAGGACTTTTGACCAAGGATGAGCTGAAAGTCCTAAAGACGTCCGGTAAGGCCATCGACTACGGTCACCTGTTCCATACGCGCTATCCCCTGCTTCGCCGTGCTTATGCAAGATTTGTACCCAATGAAGACTACACCACTTTCTGTAAAGCACAAGCCTCCTGGTTGGAGGATTACGCTCTGTTTATGGCGTTGAAGGTTCATTACGACTACCGCCAGTGGACGCTGTGGGAGCAGGAGCACCGAGACGTCCATTCTGCTCGCACTCACACGTCCGAATTTGAGACTGAGATGGGTTTTTGGAAGTGGGTTCAGTATGAATTTATGAAGCAATGGCGTGCCGTGTGTGATTACGCACACTCCAAAAACATTTCCATCATTGGCGATATGCCCATCTACGTTGCCCACGACAGCATGGACGTGTGGCGTGCTCCCGATCAATTCCTTCTGGACGAACAATACAATCCCACCGTGGTGGCAGGGTGCCCTCCCGACGCCTATGCCGAAGACGGCCAGTTGTGGGGCAATCCCATCTACCGCTGGGATCTGATGAAAGAACAGGGCTTTGCCTGGTGGATCGACCGCGTAGAAAAGAACTTTGCCTTGTACGATCTATTGCGTATCGACCACTTCCGCGGATTTGCCGGGTACTATACCATCCCCTTCGGCCAAACCACCGCAAAAAACGGCTGGTGGAACCAAGGCCCCGGTATTGAACTCTTCCGCGCCATCCGTGCCGTATTTCCTGACGCTAAAATCATCGCGGAAGATCTGGGCTTTATCACGGATGATGTGCGCGCACTGTTAACCGATACGGATTTTCCCGGCATGAAGGTATTGCAGTTCGCATTTTATGACAACGACAGCGAATATCTGCCAAGAACCTATCCAACGGACAACTGCATCGTCTACGTCAGCACACACGACTCGGATTGTACCCGCTCTTGGTTCCTTGCCCTTCCCGATCATGCCAAAAAACGCTTCCGGCGGGAATGCCCTCGCAAAAAGGGCCAAAGCGCAACCTTGGCAGCCATCGAACTGGCAATGAGCTCCCGCGCCAATTTGGCGATCATCGCCATGCAGGATTATCTGGAATTGACCAACGAACAGGGACGTATGAACGTGCCCTCTCGTGCCGAGGGCAACTGGTCTTTTCGTGTCAGCAACCGATATGCAACTGCTTCGCTCAAACAGCGCATACGCGATATCACCGATACTGCCGGACGCACAAAATAATCCTTCGAGCATCAAAAGCAAAAAATCTCCCATGCTCATGGGAGATTTTTTGCTTGCTTTTTGAGGGGAATTATGGTATACTATACGTAGCAAACAACACATGGAAAGGAGAGAGCCATGGTACTCATCATCGCCGAAAAACCGAGTCTTGCCCGCAACATTGCCGCCGGCATTGAGCACGCCGTGGCACAATCCGGACAGAACAGCAAAATGTCCCGCCGCGACGGCTACCTGGAGGGTTGTGGCTATTTGGTCTCTTGGGCCTTCGGACATTTGTTTTCCCTGTGCGACATTGAAAGCTATCTACCCGCCGAAAAGCGAGCCGACCGCTGGACGATGGATAATCTTCCCTGTTTCCCGGAGCAATTCCGTTTTGAACTACGCCGTGAGGGAAAAGGCGGCAAGGTCGATGCAGGCGTGCAAAAGCAGTTTGCTATTTTGCAGTCGCTGTGCAATCGCCCCGACGTCACCGCCATTGCCAACGCAGGAGACGCTGACCGCGAGGGAGAGATCATCGTTCGTCTTTGCATACAGCACGCCCTGCGTCCCGAAAACAAGCAAAACCGCCGTCTCGTCCGTCTGTGGTTGCCCGATCAAACGCCCCAGACCGTTGCCCGCGCCTTGAGCGAAATGAAGGACGAGAGCGAATACGATAATCTCGCCAACGAGGGCTTTGCCCGCACCTATATCGACTGGCTGTACGGTGTCAATCTGACTCGCTATGCCACTCTTCGTATGGGAACGCTATTGCGTGTCGGGCGCGTGATCATTCCCATCGTTCGCGCCATTTACGAGCGCGACATGGCCATCAAAAATTTTGTTCCGGGCAAATATTTCGCCGTGGTCAGCAAAGAAAAAACCAACGGCGAGGAGATCGAGTTGACCTCCAAGCATAAATTTGAAGGAGACAACCCAGTAGCTCAACGTGCTGCCGCCCAACAGCTGTGCGATACGTATAACGCTTTGCCCGCCGTTGTCACCGGAGTCAAAAACAAAAAAGACAAGCTCCCTGCGGGAAAACTGTATTCCCTTTCCAAACTGCAAAACGTGCTGGGTAAGAAATACAAAATGTCCATGGCAGATTCGCTTGAAATCGTCCAAAAGCTGTACGAGCAGGGCTATCTGACCTATCCTCGTACCAACTCGGAATATCTGGCAACCGCAGAAAAGGATAAGATCAAACAGATCCTTTCGGGCGTTGCAAAATTGGGATATCCCGTCCACTTTAAGGACTCTAAATCAATCTTTGACGACAGCAAGATCGAATCCCATTCCGCGCTGACACCCACTTACAAAATCCCCAACAAGAGTCAGCTGTCCGAGCGCGAGATGCAGGTGTATTCTACTGTTTTCCGCCGTTTCGTTGCCGTCTTTTGCGCCGAAGATTGCGTTGTCAGCCGTACCGAGATCACCATTTCGGTAGGAGACCTTGAAACGTTCACCCTCAAGGGCATGGTCATGCTGGAAAAGGGGTGGACCAAATACGACGATTACTCCCAAAAGGATAAAATTCTGCCTGCGCTGAAAAAAGGTGACGTCGTCGTCACTCATTTCAAGCCCGTGGAAAAGGAGACCTCCCCGCCCCGCCACTACACCATTGAAACGCTCAACAATTACCTGAAAAATCCCTTCAAGGAGGAACGAGCCGCCGGTGCGGATCTTTCTGCTCTGGCCGATCATATCGGCGAAGATGACGCGGAAGAATACCGCGCCATGCTGGAGGGTATTGAGTTGGGTACCGAAGCGACGCGAACGGGTATCATCGACAACGCCCGTAACAGCAACTACATTGCCCTGAAAAAGGACGTATATACCATCCAGCCCGACGGCATTTTTCTCATTGAGTCGCTCGATCGCCTGCATATCAGCATGGACAAATATAAAACGAGTGATATGGGCCGCGCCCTCAAACGGGTCTTCCACGGTGAAATGCAGGTGGATGATAGCATCGCCATTGCGAAAAAAGAAATCGCGCAGGTGTTCGAGCAAAGCACCCAGGGACAAAACGATATCGGCTTTTTTGGCGACGTGATCGGACGCTGTCCTCTATGCGGCAATGACGTTCGCCGTTTCCGCAATTTTTACGGTTGCACCGGCTACAAAGAAAAAGGCTGTAAATTCAGTGTCAATCTGATCATCTGCTCCCATCCCATCACTACACTTCACGTCCGTGCCCTTTTGACCGACGGCAAAACGCCTGTAATCTCCGGCTTCAAATCCCCACGCACGGGAAAAAGCTTTGATGCAGCTTTGAAACTGCAAGACGGTCGGGCGGTGTTTGATTTTGAACGGCCTCGCAATACAAAAACGTCTCCCTCTGCTTTGCCTGAGGGTTCCTTCCGCCGTCAGCCTCCCCCCGAAGAAAATCCCTTCCCGCCCGCCTTCTATGAGGGCTGACAAACAAAAACTCCGCCGGTACCAATGGTACAAGCGGAGTTTTTCATTTATTTTCCGTTTTTCCGTTCATGCGGATACTGCGACGGACGAATATTTCGCGGATCTATTTTAGACCGTTTTACTTTTACTGTCACTTTGACGGTGGGACACTTGCCCTTGATCTTCACGGCTGCCGCTTTGACCGAACGACGAATGGTGCGGTGACAGCGAGCCATCACTGCCTTTGCCTCCGTCTTCGCCAAAGTTGGCGTACCTGCCGTTGGCTTTTTCTCCGCCTTGGTCTCAATCAAAGGACGGGAAGGTTTTTGTGCGGGAGGTTCCGTCGGCTTTTCCTCCTGCTTAGCAGCATTGGCCTCGGGCGTTTTTTTCAATTTGGCAGGTAGCACGCTGTCAATCCAAACACGGCCTGCCTCTCCCGTCAGCTGGCGCAAACCCGCCAAGAGTGTTTTGCGGGATTCGGAAAGTTCGCTGTCCGTCATCAAACGCCACAGCCAGTTACGGTCGCGGGTCAGATCGGTCAACGTTTTTGCATTGGTTGCAGTCAGCACCGAATACAACGAATCTACCAGCTTTTCCTGCTGTGTCTCGTCCATCTCGGCCACCCACTGCTTGATGGCTCGTTCGGTACGCTCGCTGTCTGCCGTCAATTTTGGGGCGCTGACAAAAGTCGTTCCCACGACTTCCCAAGAAAATCCGTCGTGTTGCCACAATCCGGAGGCACTGCTCTGCACCACACGAAAATCATCGTTATGCTCCAGCAGGCGGCCTACCACGGAAGACTGCGGAATGATGCTGACGATGCGATCCTGCATCCCTTGGTAAGCCTCAGATTCGATCACCCCGCGGCGATATCCCGGACCGTCATTGCTATATACCCGGGCAATGCGCGGCTTGTACTGCTCTTCGCAATGGATCGAAGCATAGACGGACAAATTTCCCCCTTTGCTGTGGCCTCCCACCGTAATGGTTTCGTGCGGCATATGGGCAGCCACGCGATTCAAATATTCCACTGCATCCAGCTGAGCCGGGATGGCGTGCATAAAGCTCATGTTGAAATTTTCCTTCCAGCCGACAAGCGTATCGTCCGTGCCGCGATAAGCGACGTATAACTCTTTGCCATCAATATCAAAGGTCAAAGCAGCAAACTGCTTTTGCATTTCCTCCTCGGTGCGATCGACGTAGCCACGCAAAACAACGTTGCCAAACCGGCTAGTCTCTGCCATTTTCTTCATGAGGACGGGAATGTCTGCAGGGACGATCAACCCCATGGATGTTTGTTCATCTTCGTGCATCCGACAGTACAGCTGACAAGCCAACGAAAGCGGAACACCCTGCTCTTCAATATCCGCAGGAACAATGTCTGTAAAATTGATAAAGCACAACTCGGAAAAGATCAAATTGTCGACTTCGTTAAGAGGAGAGACGGAAAACGGAACATCTCCCCGCCAATCCAAATAGTCCAGAATATTGGCCATAATTTATACCTTTCACTGCAAATAAACGGTGGTTTTCGCAAAAGAAGCGTAGCGCACCTCGCCCTCCCGGCGCAGATAACTTCCGGCAACCATAAAAATGCTCTGCCGCTCCGCCTTTTGCTCTGTCATGAGCAGATAAGCATCGCTATCCCATCCGCCGAGCGTGTTGTTGGAGTTGATATGCATCCGACGACCGTCCGCACGCAAATTGTACCACACTTCGCGAACGGTTTCACCATCATTTAAGCGTACGCCAATGCACTCCCGTCCCGCTAAAGGCTCCACGACAAGTCCATCCGCCGCTTCGTTCACTGCGATCACGTGCAGCATGGCCTGCGCTCTTTGCGCCTGAGCGGTAGACAAGGATAAATATTCCTGCTCTCTTTGCCCCTGCCCTGTGACCGTTCCGTAGTTGCCCGTCAGATAGCCGGTGCAGGAGCTTGCCTGCACGTCGCTTGGATAAACCGTATACAAATGCGCACGGCTCACATCGTTGGCAATCAAGTGGGAGCCATCCTCAAGCGTTGTTCTCTGCCCATTGTAATGCAACAAAAATTGCATCGTACGGTCCTCGTGAGACAGCACGTCATCCACGATGACGAGAATTCTATCATCCAACCACAAAAAATTACGGTACATTCGGCTGCACAGGTGAGCTAACGGCCCCGTTGCATCGGCTTGCACGTAAAACAAACCTTGCCTTTCAAACGAATCGGTGATTCCGCCCGAGAATTTATTGCCGCGGATCTGCTCCTCGTAGCGTTGTCCCATGCCGTCCAACAAAAGCACGTTGTGCGAAATATCATTGCAAAAATAACTACGGTACAGGCGGTCGCCGTAGGGACAGCTGCCGCTGTCGATCAAAAGCGGTGCGCCTCGGTCGTACAGAACAAAGCTACCCGCATCCGCATGGGCGTGATTCCATGTGTATCCGCTTTTCACCGCCAGCAAGGTGGCATTGCTTTGCCAGGAGGAGCGTGTAATCGCGTACCCCGTCTTGGGATAGACCACTGTTTTGGCAAGCTGATTCCATGCCTCAGAATTGGGAGATCGCGTCGCCTCCTGTAAGGACAATAAATCCTCCTCCGAGGAAACGGTCGCCGCATATGCCGCCAACACCGGAGAATCGTATCCCGTGAGCCTGAGCCAGCGCACCATCGGCATAATATTTGCCGTGTATGCGCTGTCACCGTAATTCAAAAATCCGATCTCACTCTTGCCTTGTTTCTCATAAGGGTAAGCAAAACTCAAAATGGCTTCCCCCAGATGCGCGGGCAAAGCAGCGCGAAGACGTTCACGGCGGCCAAGATAACGCTCGGCGTGCCACAAATAACGAAGCAATTCCCCTGTACCGTAGCAGAAATATCCGACGCTTTCATAGAAAAGACTATATTCATCGTAATTGGGAACCTTGTTGAACAAGGTACAGCCGGGATAGTTCAAAAATCCAATCAGCGCCTCTTCGATTTGGCAGATCAAATAAGCGAATTTGTCCTGTTCCAGATAATCGGACACCGGCAACATAGCCGCACCGGCCAAACCAATACACACCGACCACCAGTTGTGTCCCATCGAATCCAATGCATGAATACGGGTTTCGGGCAGTATCCAGTCCTCCAACAAGGGCATCACGCCTTTATCCAGAATAGCGCGGGCGATTGTATCGCGTTCGGTCGGAGTGAGCATATCATAGATCAAGTCATAGCCCGTAGCCAGCTCCATGGCGATGCGGGTCGTGCTCAAATCGGAGCGCCACGGCACGTCTCGATCCTTGTTTTGAGGTCCGGTCCATACCTCAAACGCCGCCACGTGGAGCATGGCATCCCGCAATCTTTCCCCCGCTTCCTTGTCGTCCTCCAAAACGTACAATGCACCAAGAAGTGTGACCAGGCGGTGCAACTGCGCGCCAATATCGTAATAGTTTCCATGCTGAGAATATACGCTGTTGGCGTATTCCTCGGTCAGAAATTCCTCGGCAAGGCAGGCCGGTCTGCGTCCTTTCAGCGTGGCATAACGTGCCGAACGCTCCTTATCATGTACCAAACAATCGCGAAGATGCGCGATTTGTTGTTTGCTGATCAAAAAATTCGGATGATTCATATTGTCCTCCTTATTATCAAATCGGCAGTATGTGATATTAGTATATCACGGCAGGACTCATTTTTCAAGTTTTGTCATGAATTTTATCAAATCTTAATTTTAACACGCCAGAATATTGATTTGACCAATTTATCGTCACATTTCACAAATATTTTGGCAAAAAAAATTTATAATTTTGAGTTGAAAAATGGAAGAAATAGTGATATAATATACCTTGTTAGGATATCGGCGCCTGTCGGTGCATCCGACACGATAAAAAAATCGGGATATCAAAGGAGAATTGATATGGAAAAGATTTACCAGGGAAAAACCAAACACGTTTACAGCCTTGAAAACGGCAACGTGTTGCTCAAGTTCAAGGACGATTGCACCGGCAAGGACGGCGTGTTCGATCCCGGTGAAAACAGTGTCGGTCTGACCATCGAAGGCATCGGCAAAGCAAATCTGCAGACCTCCGTGTACTACTTCGAGCTGTGCAAGAAGGCCGGCATCAAGACCCACTACGTCAGCGCAGACATTGAAAATGCAACCATGGAAGTACTGGATGCCGAGTGTCTGGGTAAGGCACAGGGCGGCGGTGGTTTGGAAGTCATCTGCCGTTTGGTTGCCACGGGTAGCTTTATCCGCAGATACGGTGAGTACATCAAGGACGGTACCGTCATCGAGGGCGGCTATGTCGAGTGCACCTTTAAGAACGACGCCAAGGGCGACCCGCTGGTTACCGGCGAAGGCTTGGCCGTGCTGGGCGTTATGACTCCCGCCATGTTTGAGGACATGAAGGCTCAGACGCTCAAGATCACCAAGATCGTTGCTGACGACCTCAAGACCATCGGTCTTGATCTGTGGGATATCAAGTTTGAGTTCGGCTACCACAACGGCGAGGTCGTTCTCATCGACGAGATCGCATCGGGCAATATGCGCGTCTACAAGGACGGCACCATCGTTCCCCCCGTTGAACTGACCAAGCTCATTCTCAACAGATAAAAATATCGTGGCCGCACCATGCGTGCGGCCACTTTTTTACGGATTTTCTTAATTTTCGCCTGCTTTTGTGATATCATAAGAGCAGTCCCCCAAAAAGGAGCTTCACATGAAGATAAAATCTTTTCTGCATGCCTTGCTTTGCTCGGCGTTACTTCCCTGCCTGTTGCTTTGCGGCTGCAGACAGTCCCCCATCTCTTACGTCTGCATTACGGCGCAGCAGGCCAAAGAGCTGATGGACAGCCAACCCGATTGCATCATTCTCGACGTTCGAACCCAGCAGGAATACGATCTGGGACATATCCCCGGGGCCCTTCTTATTCCCAACGAGGTAATTTCAGAAGAAGCGGAAAAAATACTGAAAGAAAAAGACCAACTCATACTGGTCTATTGCCGCAGCGGCCGACGCAGTAAAGAAGCCGCCCAAAAGCTGTGCGATCTGGGCTACACCAACGTCAAGGAGTTCGGCGGCATCATCGATTGGCCCTATCAAATGACACGCTAACCGCTCCTCGGGAGCCTGGACGAGTAAAACAAAAAAATTCCAAAGAAAAACGAAAAAACATCTTGCAATTTTCCCGCACCTGTGATATAATACCCAAGGTGCGAAGATTGCACTGCTTGGAGAGATATCGAAGTGGTCATAACGGGGCTGACTCGAAATCAGTTTGCGAGCAATCGCACGGGGGTTCGAATCCCCCTCTCTCCGCCATAGCCTTGAGTTTATTCTCAAGGCTTTTTCTTTTACCCTTCTCCTCGCTTGACAAGCTCAGACGCTTATGGTAGAATAAAATCGGAGGTTACTCAAACCGGACACTTTTCCGTTAAATCTCAACTTTATTTTATACTACGGGAGGAATGAACATGAAAAAACTCGTCAGCTTCACCGCGCTTACCTTTTTGTTTCTATTTCTTTTGACCTCTTGCAGCAGTACAAAATATAACAAGGCTCTTAGAATGATCGACCGCGGAAAATATGAGGCGGCGTATGAGCTGTTGGAGGAGCTGGGCGATGATAAAGACGCCGCGCAGTTGAGAGAACGATTCCGTTGGGTGCCTACAAGCACCAAATCGTCAAGCAACTCTCGGCAAATAATCTATAACGATGACAACCTTCCCATTCAAGTGATCGACATCGACCCCTACGGAAAAGTAACTCGTGAGTACACCTATGATACCAACGGCAACGTAACAAAAGAGGCCTATACCTACCATAACGACCCGACAACTGTCAGCGAATATACGTACGATGCCAATGGCAACTTGATCAAAGAGGTCTTTCCCACCCGATTCGGCTACGTGGCAACCTACGAATACGCCTATGACACGAACGGAAACAAGATCAAGAAAATCTATACCAACACCGAAACGAAGGAACAAACCATCCACGAATATACCTATGACGCCAAAGGCAATATGATCCGAGACGTCCAAACCTCCCAAAAGAGGAGAACCGTTGTTGAATATACCTTTGATGCGAGGGGCAACCTCATCAAAGAAATCAGCACCAACGAAGACGGAAGCTCATATGGCAATGAATATACCTATGACGTTAACGGGCATTTGGTCAAACACATCACGACTCACTCCGACGGAAGACAAGATACGCACGATTTCGCCTATGACGCCGACGGTAACCTGATTCAAGAAGTTTGCGCATACCGCGACGGCAGAACCTATACGTATACTGCCGACATTACCTACGACACCAACGGTAACAAGATCACAAAAATGACTCACAACTCAAACGGAGAAACATCTGTTGTTGAGCATACTCATGACAAAAACGGAAAGCTGATCAAACAATTCGAGACGCGCGTCAATGGCGAACAATACGTCTTTGAATTTACTTACGATGTCCACGGCAACATCATCCGACAGGTCTATGGAAATGTAGAGGGCAGTGGCAAAAATGTTCTTGAATATGTTTACAATATCAACGGAAATGTGATCGAGGAAGTCCGCATCACCTCCGACGGCAAAAAAAGAACGTCAAACTGGGTATATGATTCCAACGGTAATCTTATAAAGCAAACCCAAACCAATGAAAAAGGCGAAACGAGCGAGACGGTATACGAATACAAATTGGTCTACATTCCCTACGACATAAACGAACAGTCCGATGTGACCAAGTCCGTGCTTTCTCAGCACCTTGACATTTATATTAAAAGTCCGAATGACCAACTGATCAACGGCTACAAAAACTAAAAAATCATAACCACCCGTGAAAACCAAGCGGGTGGTTATGATTTTTAATAGATAAGTTTGATCGGTTACTCAACCTCAACGACGCCGTCCGCCTTAACGGTAATCTTCATTCCGTCCTTGACGTAAGCGAGGAATTCATCTCCCAGCGAGTCGATGACGGGCATGGTAACACCGTCAACCCAAACCTCCGCAAGAACTGCACCTGCCGCAGCAAGCGAGTCGATGTGGTTGGCAAACAGCATGCACGCCGGATTTTTCTCCATCGAGCAAGCGCAGTAAAGCACCAGGCCGCCGGTAGTAGAGCCAATGGTCTGCGGCAGGCAAAGCGCCTTTCCGAGAAGAGATTTACCGTAAAGTTGTTGGTTGCTCTGGTCGCCGCATTTTACTTCCTTATCGCCAAACTGCAATGCCATCTGAAGAGATGCCAGCGTATTAAAGCCCTCGGTGGTAACGACAGCCTCTGCCGTTACTTCACCGGGTGTTATAACTCTTCCTTTGAACTGTTTCATGCCTTTTTACCTCCAGTAATCGTCGTAAGGATCTCCGCATCGGTGTAATATCTTGCGCTCGTATAGGTACGGAGCTTATTCGAGGACGTAATGACAGGCATCTTCTTGCACAGCGGATTATTCATATACATCAGAGGACAGATATACGAGGTAATAACACCCGTTGCCTTGAGTCTTGCGGCATACTCGGTCTTTTCGAATGCTTCAAGCACCGCAGGCGCGGCGGTAAATACGGTCGGAAGAGTAATCTTCTTTTTGCCGTTGTTTTTCAGTTCGGCTTCAATCTTTTCCGTCCAGGATTTCAGCTGCTCGAGCGAGAGGTGAGGACATCCGACAAAGCAAAGCTTAGGCTTTGCATCAGGATTCTTCCAGATCACAGGATAATTGTTCTTGACTCTTTCAAGCTCGGCGTCATCGATGATGTATTCCTGTGCCCCTTCGGCGATCAGGCTCTCACCAAGTTCGACTGCCTCGGGAGTGAGGTTTGCAATATGGTAAAGACCGACCGCACCATTGGATGCGGTTGCCGCTCCGAAATCCTTCAAATATGCGCAGGCTGCGTCATTCAGCTCGTTCCCGATCCACTTGTCAAGACCAACAACGTAAGGAACGTCCTCCATGACCTTCATGCCAATGGCAGAGCCGAGAAGCTGTGCCTCAGGCTTCTTTGTCGTCTGAACTTTTACCACCCAAGTTGCTTTTCTTCCCTCGTCGGTAAGAAGACCGAAGTAAGGAACGTAGCCGACGATCGAACCCATGATATCGATAATTCCCGAGTTTCGATTACATCTTGCGCCCAGTACCGAATTCGCGTAAACAACCGCACTCGACTCTGCCCAAGAAAGCACGTCACCCTTCTTCGGCTTGTTGCCTACCTCGTCCATATAGCAAGTACAAGAGAAGGCGTTTTTATCCATCAAACCAAGCTTCTCAAGCTGCTGCTCATAAAAGTCCTGCTTGGTGTACATGAACTTGTTAAAGACGAGATTCTGAAGGAAATTGGCGGGAACGTTTTTGTCGATCGGGCGGGGATCGACCGAGAATTTCTGCTCCGAGCAAACGCCTGCATCAAGAAGCTGTTGCATCAGATCGTAAACGGGAGACATGACCTTGAGTCCAAAGGACGTAACAAGGTGATTATACTTTGATGTAATAGGCACAAGCTTTTCTGCTTCAAATGCGTCGCCGTACATCACAAGCGTTTTCATTACCTTGGCAAGCGTCTCACCCTTCTCGCCGTCAAGAATCGCCTGTTGTTCTTTTGTTAATACCATTTTATTTTCTCCTTTACAGCTTCATTGCTACATCCCAAGCACCCCAAATGACGGTACGGAGGTTACCTACCTTGTCAGCGTCGCCAATCACGTGAATATGGCGTCCTTTAGATACGATAGGAGCGGGATTGTAGCCAACAGAGAGAATGACCGAATCTGCGTTGACGGTGAACATCTTTCCGTCTTTATCCTTCAGAGTTACGTTGCCGTCACCAATTTCGGAAAGAGCGGTTTCAAGATATACCGGCACTTGATTGGTCTTGAAGAAATCACGCAGATAGCTTGTATTTGCAAGGCAGATGCCGGGCGTTGTCACAAGGTCGTCCTGCATCTCCACGATGGTAGGCTTTTTGCCGTTCAGATAGAGCTCATATGCAATTTCGCATCCCGTAAGACCGCCGCCAATGACAACAACGTTTTCGCCGACCGTCTTGTTACCAAGCAGATAATCCACGGCTTCCACAGCGGTTTCCGCGCCCTTAACGGGGATTTTCTTGGCAACCGCACCTGTTGCGACGATGATCTCGTCGGCATCCAGAGCCTTTACGTCCTTGATCTCGGTGTTCATCTTAACGGTGATCGGATATTTGGAAAGCTCGCGGATATACCAAGCAATAAGCGCTCTGTCCTTTTCCTTGAAGGAGGGAGCGGCAGCTGCGATGAACACGCCGCCGAGCTTGTCAGTCTTCTCGTAAAGAGTTACCTCGTGTCCGCGCTTGGCGAGAACGATAGCCGCTTCCATACCACCGATACCGCCACCGATGACAGCGATCTTCTTTTGCTTCTTGGCAGGCTCGATATGATACTTCTTCGACTGCATGGTTTCGGGATTGAGTGCGCAACGTGCAAGGCCCATGGTATCCGTAAGATCCTGCGTATTCGCGTGTCCCTTGGAAGAAGAGAAATTAAAACAACCGCTGTGACAGCAGATGCACGGCTTGATATCCTCAAGTCTATTCTCGATGAGCTTTGTGATCCATTCGGAATCGACGAGGAATTGGCGGGCGATACCCACTGCATCAATTCTTCCCTCTGCAACTGCCTTTGCGCCAACCTCGGCATCCATTCTTCCCGCACAGACGACAGGGATATCTACAAATTTCTTGATGTGCGCTACATCGTCAAGATTGCAGTTCTCGGGCATATACATTGGCGGATGCGCCCAGTACCAGGAGTCATAGGTGCCATTGTCGGCATTCAGCATATCGTAACCTGCATCCTGCAAGTATTTCGCTGCTCTTTCGGATTCTTCCATGTTACGTCCGACCTCGGTGTATTCCTCGCCGGGCATTGCACCCTCGCAGAAGCCCTTCATCTTGGATTCGACGGAATAGCGGAGAGATACGGGATAATCCTCACCGCACGCCTCCTTGATCGCCTTGACGACCTCTGCAGCAAAGCGGTAGCGATTTTCAAAGCTTCCGCCGTACTCGTCGGTACGCTTATTGAAAAATTCGATCGCAAATTGGTCAAGCAGGTATCCTTCGTGAACGGCGTGAACCTCCACACCGTCAACACCCGCGTCACGGCAGAGCTTTGCCGTCTTTGCAAACGCTTCGATGATCTCGTGAATCTGCTCTACGGTCATTTCGGGACACTCGATATCAGGTGCCCAACGCGCAGGCTGAGGAGAGGGACAAGCAAGCTCATGAGAGGTGTCAATGATCGGCTTTACCAAAGCACGGGTAAACTTGTTTTTGTGCAAGGGGGCTACAAGCTCCGTGATCGCCCAAGAGCGTCCCATACCGGCCGTCAACTGAATAAAGAGCTTGGCACCTGTCTTATGAATCTCATCCATGAAAACCTTGAGATCCTTGAACATTTTTTCATTCTGCCAAAGCCATTTTCCCCAAAAGGTGTCGCGCAGAGGCGCAATTCCGGGAATGATAAGACCCACGTTGTTGTTTGCGCGCTCAAGGAAAAGCTTTGCAGCTTCCTTGTCAAAATGACAGCCCGTAAGCTCAAACCAACCGAAGAGCGACGTGCCTCCCATCGGGCACATGACGATACGGTTTTTGATCTCTACGTTGCCGATTTTCCAAGGTGTAAATAACGCTTGGTATTTTTCGTCCGTTCTGTTCATAACATCGTTCCTTTCAAGAGAAGATTTGTCTTATAAAAAAGCACCGTACATATTATAACATAAATTTCCTTTTTCTGCAAGTATAATATAGCAACTTAAAAAATATTCCCCAACGCTGCCGATTCGCTCGCGTCGGGGAATATTTTTACTTCATCAAAACATACTTTACTTTTCCGCTCTGTTTGCCCAATCGAACGCGGTAAGGCACGCCGGGGTACAGATCGAAGAAGTTGTCGGACAGGTCGGCATCGTCACCGTCAAGATCCAGGCAGACACCCAAGGCGAAGCTATCGCACAGGTAAGTCGCCAGGCCGTCGGCAATATCAACCTTGATTTCAGGTTTGAGCAGGCCGAGCGTGTGGTAAGGCTTCTCCACAAAACGCCGGCGAGCAATAACCTCGCCCTGTTCATCCATCAGCATCGCGCAAGGAATATATCCTTCGGGAATGGAGGGTAACGTTGCGATCACCGTCGATGCATTGGCGGGCAATTCGACGGAAATTTCCTGCCATTGTCCCTGTGTGCCGTCGGGCGAGAAAGCACCGTAACGCAAGGTAACCTTTTGTTCGGTCAAGTATTCGTTGATACCGTAAATATCGAATCCATCTTCCCTTTTGACGATATCCACCACCACAGGGGCAAAGGATCGCTTGACCGGATGGAAAGAGGGTGTGCGATTGCGAAGATAGTCCACGATGGTCCAGGAGCGAGTAGCAGGCCAACAATCCTCATACATCCAGAAAATAGCCGCGTCGGTGGTCTCACTCATGCGGCGGCGGAAGTTGAGAATGTATTCCGTGAGCGCCTCGCCCTGCAAAAATCCGCCATAATAGACGTAGTCGGGAATGCTCATACCATAGCGGTCGATATCCATTCCCAATTTCTCCATCAGAGCCCTCTCGGGCGCACAGCCATCCTGGTCGGCGATGGAGTTGTCATGCACCTTGAAGTCAAACGAGTGCATATAATCCTGCCCCTCGCCCAGCGCGGCCATCATGTTGGGAAGGCTCGTTGGACCGAGGAAACCGCCCTCGTTGGGAAAGCGGCAATCCATCTGGCGATAAGCGAAATAATCGCGGTTGCCAAAGCCGATCTGCCAGGGATGCTGATCGCCGATCTTATTGCCGTTGGCATCCGAGCCGTCGGGCGAATAAGGGCTGGAGGGCTGATAATAGTGATTGTCCCCCTCCGCATGCATGATCTTGGGAACGAGCGAATAATACAGGCCGGCGCAGGTATAGGTAGCAACCAAGTGGGGCGCTTGCATTTGCCAGTCGATCTCATTGTTACCGCAGTACATCACCGCTGAGGCAAAAGTTGACATACGGCGGATATTGTAGGTAATCTCGGCGCGATAGCTTTCAAGAAATTCGCGATCGGTTGCAGGATAGTTGGCGCAGGCACCGATGAAATCCTGCCATACAACAATGCCGTTTTGGTCGCACAGATCGTAAAAATCGTCCGTTTCGTACACACCGCCGCCCCAAACGCGCAGGGCGTTGAAGTTGGCCTCAACCGCACGCGAGATGACAGTTTCGTAGGCATCGCGAGTCAAACGGGAAAACAGAATATCCAAGGGAATCATATTGCCGCCCTTGGCAAACACCTGTTGGCCGTTGATCTTGAGGCGGAACAAGCGGCCGCCGTCGGGCGTGGGCGACTGGTCGATCTCCACACGGCGCATACCAACCTTTTTATCGGTCACAGACACAACGTCTCCCGTCCCCTCATCCACCACGGTCAAGCGTAAGGTATAGCGGTAAGGCTCGCCATGATTGCGAGGCTGCCACAATTTGGGGTTGGCAATACACAGCGTTAAGGGAGCATAAACGTCGCCCTGCACTTGTCCCGTCCATTCGGCACTCTCCCCACTCTCCACAACCGTTGCCGTCACCTTGACACCGCGGTGGTCAGGCATACTCAAAAACTGACGGATGCGCAGCGTCGCACAGGAGTAATCGTCATTCAAATCGTGGAAGACGGACACCTCGTTGACAAATACGCGTCCGATCTCCAAATAGCAGGGGCGGAAAATACCCACGTTGAGAAGTCTGGGCGACCAGTCCCATTCAAAGGCCGATTGGGGACGGCGGCAATAATTGCGGCGCATCGCCTGCTCTCTTTGATAGCCGTGCCCGCCGCCCGCCGGCTTGAACGCATTGGCCAAAAGACCGCTTTCCAGCTTGACGTCGATTCTGTTTTCACCCACGCGGACGAAGCTTGTCACGTCAAGACGGCAAGGAACGAAAAAATTGCCGTGACGGCCGACCGGACGGCCATTGACAAAAATCAACGCATACAGATCCAATCCTTCAAAAACAAGGCGCACCCGCTTGTCGTCGGCAAGATCCTCTTCGCTCAAGTAAAACGTGCGAGAGATGAGCCAGGTTTCCTCCTCGATCCAGCGGGCGTTCAGCACGTTGTGACCGTAATGAACGTCACCCGTCAGATGCTCAAGTGCCTCCTGTACCGTTCCGGGAATTTTTATATCATAATCGGGCATCCAACGCTGGCGTCGGGGCCAATCCCCTTCTCCACCGCGATAACCGCTCGCGCTCTTACACTTCCAAATACCGTCAAGACTGATCTTTTTCATATCCGGTCTCCTTCCCCAAAAGGTTATTGTCTTCATTATAGCAAAAAAATTTCCGCGCGTCAATATCCCGCCTTGACATTTGAAGTCTTGCGTGCTACAATACAAATATCAAATACAAGGAGAACCTTATGCAATACTATTTGATCGTTCTTTTGGCCGTCATCGGTCTGGCAGGCAATTTTTGCCTGACCAAGCTATATCAGAACCGTACCGGCACAGGATTCCGCATCAGCGTCCTGTTCAACATTATCACCGGTGCCTTCACGGCGACACTGTTTTTCTTCATCAACGGTTTTATGAACGGCTTTTCCTTGCATCTGACGCCCTTTTCCTGGCTGATGGCCGCTCTTCTCATTCTGTTTTGCGGCGCGTACGCACTGATCGGCTTTAAAATCATTGCCATCGGAAACATTGCGATTTACACCATGTTCTTGATGTTGGGCGGCATGACGCTTCCCTACTTTTTTGGTCTGATCTATCTGGAAGAAACTTTCTCCTTTTTGAGATTGGCCGGTCTTTTGCTCATGATCGCCGCCATTGCATTATCCAACGTTCAAGGTGGAAAAGAGCAAAAGCGCAAAGGAACTCTCCTCTTTTTCCTTTTGTGCATGATCGTTTTTTGTCTCAACGGCGGTGGAAGCATCGTGTCCAAGATCCATCAATTGCCCTCCAATACCCATAAGGCTGTTTCCGATCCCGCTTTCGTCATGATGGCCGGCGTCATCCGAGTGATCGTGTTTTCTCTGATCTATCTTGGCATTCTCATCAAGGATCGCCGAGCACCGAAGGAACTGCGTCCCGAGCCCATCAAGCTGCCCTGGTCGGTGATCGGCATTATGTTGGCAAGCTCCGCTGTTGACGGCGCATCCTACCTGTGCCAGCTGATCGGAGCTTCGCATCTTCCTGCCACGGTGCTCTACCCTATGATCACCGGCGGCAGCGTTGTTCTGACGGCTTTGGCAGGTCGCATCTTTTTCAAGCAAAAACTGTCTGTTCCCGCCACCGTTGGTATTGCTCTTTGTTTTAGCGCCACCCTGTTTTTTCTCTGATCCTCCATCAAAACACAACTGAAAGGACGGTAACGTATGAATTCTTCTTATCGTACAACGGCAGCCGATATGGCTCTGCTCCCCCGCATCTTGAAGTTCACTTCTCCCGACCGTATCCCTTTGCGTTTTTCGCTTGGTGACCGCGTCATCCAAGGTATTCCCGCGGAATTTCATCCCACCGTCACCCATCGTCTGATCGATTGCAACATGGTGCAATATTTGATTGAGGGACAAAACGAAGACGGCCTTTTCATCCGCGCCGAATACATCGAATACCGCGACTTTCCCGTGACCGAGTGGGTGGTAACGCTGACCAACCGTGGAACCGTTGATACTCCCGTTGTGTCCGATATCCGTCTGGGCGGACATATTCCCTGCACCAAGGCCGTATTGGAATTCGGCAACGGCGATACCTGCACGCCCGACGGCTATCACTTTTTCAAAACTCTCGTAGACAGGGCCATGAGCCTGACGCCGAACGACGGCACCTCCTGCAACGGTGCCTTTCCTTACATGACGTTACATACCGAAGATTGTGAGATCCGAGCTGCCATCGGCTGGCCCACCAAGTGGGTAGCGGATATTGCTCCCACGGAGGGTGGCATCACCTATTTGTGCGGTCAGGATCGTTGTCATACGATATTGCATCCCGGCGAATCCTTCCGTACGCCCCGACTCAACCTCATGGCCTATACCAACGAAGATGCCCCTTTCCGCGGCATCAATCTGTGGCGTGCATGGTATCTGAAGCATATTCTGCCCCGCGAAAACGGTCAGGGCATTCCGCCCAAGCTGTGCCTGCACAACTTTATGGCAGACGGCAAGCCCGAATTTACGGGCGCTAACGAGCAAAATCAAATTGGTGCTTTGGAGGAGTACATTCGCCGCGGCATGAAACCAGACATCTGGTGGTTTGACGCCGGCTGGTATCCTTGTGATTACGATTGGCCCCGCACCGGCACCTGGCATCCCGATCCCGCCCGCTTCCCTCGCGGTCTTGCGCCCTTAGGCGAAGCTTGTGAGAACAACGGCGTTCAACTGCTTTTGTGGTTTGAGCCCGAGCGCGTGCGCGGTGGTGAGGAATTGGAGCGCGAGCATTCCAACTGGCTTTTGTATCAACGCGATGAAAACGGCAACCCCGTTGGGGATCGCCTGCTTGATCTGGGCAATGACGAGGCAAGAAGCTGGCTAATCGGACACGTGAATGGCCTCATTAAGCAGTCACACATTGCCATCTACCGTCAGGACTTTAATTTTAATCCCGCCCCCATCTGGGCGCAGAACGAGGCGGAGGATCGTATCGGCATACTGGAAAACCGTCACGCGCTGGGTTATCTCGCTTATTGGGATGCTCTGATTTTAGAAAATCCCGGATTGTGGATCGATTCCTGTGCCTCAGGCGGTCGCCGCAATGATCTTGAAACCATGCGCCGCGCCGTTCCACTCCACTACACCGACGTCGGCTACGGACACCACCCCATCAAGCAAAAGCAGCACCGCGAAATGTTTGAGTGGATTCCCTATTTCCGCGCCCATAACATGAACTGGGACAACGCTGAAACAGGTGCATATGAAAACGGCGGCCGTCCTACCGACACCTTCGCATTCCACTGCGCTCTCGCCCCTTCTCTGACTTCCATGTTCACCTACAACGATACCGAGGAAAATTTCCAGATCGGTCTTCGCATGGACGACATTTGGAGAGAGGCTGCCGAGATCGAGCTTTCGGGCGACTATTATCCCATGACCGAATGTCGATTGGATCCCCACGACTTTTACGCCATGCAGTTTGATGATCCCACCTCGCGCCGCGGCTTCATCCAAGTCATCCGCAACACGCAGGTTGAGAGCGACACCTACCTCGTCGTCCCTCCCTGCATCCACGAGAATGCCGTTTATACGCTGATTGACCGCGAGACCGACCAAGTACTCACCCTGAGTGCAAATGAGCTCAGAGAGGGCTTTACGGCCGCCATGAAGCCTCGTTCCGGTGTGGTGTATTTCTACACGTATTAATTTAATAGCATAACAAAAGGACAGACGATCCAAGATCGTCTGTCCTCGTTTTTTAAGGATATTTAGTTTTGCGTGCTGTAAGCGTTGTCGGTGATGTAATAAGAATTCGTCTCTTCAGTTGTTCCCGCAACGTCAGGGCCGGGGATTGAATAACTGAAATTCATGATTTCAGTTCCATCGAAGGTGAATTCCCAAACAAAACTCTCATCCACAACCTTGTTGAGCGTCTGTGCGGGGCTTTCCAAAGCCACCGAAGAAACATCATCGGTGTATCTCCACGACCAAGCACTCTCGAGCGTAACAGTATAATCGCCAACAGGAAGGCCAAGAATAGTCTGACCATCGCCGCCCCAGCTGACCACAGCTACACGAACGTCCACGCCTACCGTAGCAGAGCTCGAAACACCTTGAATACGATAAATAAAACCTTGATCCCAAATATCCAATGCAGGGTTCGGGTTTATTCCGCCAGTGTTCAGCTGATTCTTTATCGTCAAGCTGGTGGGGACGAATTTGGCGTAGAAGGTGACCTCCTTGGTAGCCCAGGCCGTCAAGGCCTTCGGCTGAATATAGCCATCACTAACATCGGCTTGGCTGCTATCGACCTTTTTGTAAGTGGATGTTGTACTGTCGTACATATACCAACCTTCGAAAATATACCCCTTCGCCGGAGTAGGTGTAGATCCTTTAGCCGTACTGCCTAAATTAACATCCTCGTTATATCGATCCAAAGTACCCGTTCCTATATCCATAACCTGATACTTGAAATAGATCGTCTGGTAAGCATAATAGAAGTAGAACGTATAATCATCACTTACAATAGACTTCGTTTGCGATTCGCCGCTGATGGTAGTGTATACGTCTTTATCGATTTTTACGGTATTAGTTGCATTCTCGTTCTCACCATAAGCATTTACCTTTTTCGTTTCGCCATATTTAACCTGATTAAACATCTCCGTTTCGGTAGTACCATTCGGTAGAATGTGCTCTACTTTGTAGGAGACATATTTTCTCGGATAATACGCCGACAAGACGAGGCCTTGAGACAATACTCCTGTAGCCGATGCCGGCACCGTACCACTAAAAGCACCACCATTTGTAGTTGTAGTGGTTTGAACAGTAGTAACATCCACAGAATAACCGTAAGACAGCTTGGACAGCAGGTAATCTCCGGCGCTGAAGAATTGGCCAACCGTGCCCATGAGGGTAGTAATCGAATATCTCGTATACGATCCATCCAGGTTCTCGGTATAGTGGATAATATATACGTTAGCGGTCGATCCACGGTCTTCCCAGTTGAATTCGATCACGTTAGCCGCAGCATTCGTCGTCAGAATAACGTCCTTTTGGTAAGCATCGGGAGAAAGCTTGGTGACAATTTCCCAAACCTTTCCCGCATCAGCCGTACTTGCGCCCAAGGCTTTTGCCGCTGCCACAATATTTGCCTTAGTAACAGAATCGTCAAACCGCACGGTGATTTCAGCGGAACCTTCTTTTGAAGCATAAACCTCATAGAAATACGTAAACGTGGTTGCGCCGTTCAGATAATCTGCGAATTCCTCATTATGGAAAACGTGATTAACCGTATAAGGAATTTCCGCATTAGAGGTATCATAATGGAACGTATAGACGTTACTCTCCCCCGCGTTCATGGAAAGCTTATGCGAGCGCACCGTGGGGAAATAGCCCTTTTGATACGTAGTATCCAAATCGGGACCAACCTTGGCAAAGAACTCTTTGCTGACGCCCGCCAAGGATTTACCCTTCATGGGAGGCGCGACGTCTTTGGTATAGTCACCGTTTGCATCCTTGGTTTTGTAGTATACCGTAAATTCAACGGGAACGTGCGACGTCCACTTGGCATAGATCACGTAGTCCTGCTTGATGGGCATGGTGTTGAAATCAAAACGCTTCTCCTCACCATTTTCCTTGTAATACCATCCGGCAAAAATGTATTCAGTAATAGGAGGTACCGGGTCTTTCGGTTCCTGGCCAAACAACGATGCGCCGAACAGAACTTTGTTTGCACCCGTAAGATCAAGATATTTCGTTGCGCCGGGATACTGATCGGGATCCTGCTGATAAACCTCAACGCTGAACTTATTCGTAATCCATTTAGCGTAAAGTTTTATGTTTTTGGCAGGCATCGTGATGTCAAAACTGAACGCATTTTGGCACGCCTCATCAATGTACCAGCCGCCAAACGTAGCTTCGTTTGCTTCAAATACATTGGGATAATTCGTGTTCCCAAAGTCTGCTTTTTTGTAGGCACCCGTGTTCAGCGAAGTACCGTAGGAGACACCTCTATTACCCTCATCATCTTCAAAAGAAATTTGTTTACCATTGTTATCGTCGTAGACGAGATTGTATTTCTGTCGCGTATAGAAATAATTCATAACGACTGCGGCTTTATACGTCTTTCCCGTGCCGACCATATTAGAAATGGCAGTTGCTTCGGCAGTAGTTACTCCTAAATTATTAGTAGTACTATCTGCTTCAGTATCATTGTATGATCCTGCAACATGATAGGAAAACGATGCACTTTCATTTTTATCATATCCCACAATTGCTGGATGTGTTTGCTTGCCAGCGGTTGAGTCATCACATGTGTCATAGCAATCTGCTAAATAATAATCAATCTTGTTGTCGTTATTGGTATCAAGAACTGCAGTATAAGTGAAGCCATTGATCGTCTTCGTCGTGGGATATGTTACTCCGTCTAAAACAGGCAACCAAATTTTATATCGGTATAGTTCAGGTATACTCCAATCGATATTTGCACCGCCCTCCCAAAAGCAAGCATATGTTACCGTTGTATCTGTGACGGATGTATCATTCCAAAGCAAGTTCTCATCCAGCTCTGTATAATTACCTTTGATAGTTTGGTTTCCTTTGTTTACAGTGGTATCCGAAGTATATTTAACGCGAGATTCTCCGTTCCAAGCGCTCACCAACGCTTTACCACCGGACCAATACTGATTGGTAAAATTAATGTCAGCCGCATTAAACACTCCGCACGGCCACAAGTTACTGATATCGGCTCCATATCTTGCATTAAAAGATATATAATGATACCGATAGTTACCATCCGGATCATAACCTGTATTATACGAACGTGATTGCCCTACGGCATTCAATGTTGGCAATGCTTTGACCGTACCTGTTCGACCTGCCCAATCACCGCTAGCATATTGCCGCATTAGCAATATTTCATCATTTCGATATTCCCAAGATGCATCAGTTCCAAACCCATACGTAGAACCACCAATTATATGGTACGTTGATGCTTGCGTGTTTTGGATTGCATAATAGAATTTCAACGTGTATTGCTTTCTCGAATAATACACATTAATAACCGTAGTACCATCACCCGCAACTATTTTGGTCGCAGTATCTGACAAAGCAGACATATACGTGAGGTACGGATACAGAGAGTTAACGTCCGTTACTTCACCCGTAGTAAAGCCATTTGTCGTTGTAATAAATCTTTTTACACTATCCGTACTTGCATTTGCATCTGTAGCATCGCCTGTCTGCGCAGACTTATTAACGGTGTACCATATATCGTAATTGGTCTTATTGGAGGAATCCGCACTGTCTGTGTTCTCCAGCCAATACGCAATGGTATAGGAGGTCGAAGCCTTCTCCCAATTTGCCTTATACTTCAGATTGTGATGCACGCGGACGGATTCGCCCGCCTGATCAAAAGACGCGTATTCGTTCCACGTGGTAGTCGTGTTAGAAATCTGAGTCTTGTTCTCATCGGTCACATCCTGCAATGACCAGCCGGTAAATTTATAACCCGGGGCCGTCGGTATTCCCTGCATAACCGTCGTATCGTAGCGTACGTATGCGGGCATGATACCGTAACCATCAACACCAAGCATCGTATCCTGCAGATCGTACTCGACAAGATAATATAAACGGTCGTAATACAGCTCAACCTCGGTGATTTCACCGCCGCTGATCAAGGTCTTGGGGTCATAATACAGCGCTTCAAAGCCTGTTCTTCCGAGCGCCAAATTTTCGCCAACCATAGCCTCGGTATATCCCGGCACACTTCGGGTATCTACCAAGGTGTAGCCGTCATCCAATAGATTTTGCTCGTAGATCAGTACAAGGAAGTACACCTGCTGTGGGATATAGTATACTGTGACCTCTGTGTTAGTTGTTACACCGCTGAACGACACCGTATTGGCAGGGGAATACATCTTTCCGTCATACTTAATTGCACCATTCACACCCTCTGTAGCGGAGGGATCCTCCTGATACGGCAAATAACCGGGAACGGGGGGAGAAGTAATAGTACCGGTAAAGGACTGGCCGGCAGATGTATCTAGCGTAGCAGTAAACGAACCGGCAGCAGTAGAACCGTCGACAGTTGCGTTATCTGCATGACGGAAAACGTAGTTAACAACGACATGAAACGCATCGGAAACAGCTCGAGACGTAGACCCACTCCTCGCATACTTCCCTGCGGGAATGCTTTCAGTTGTCTCCTCCGTCGGTTGTATGACCACAGGCGGCTCATCAGGAGCTACACTCGTATCCACGTTCAATGTCATCTCGCCGCTGACGTAACCGATTCCGTCCTTGGTGGCGACGCAGCGGATGGTGGCCGTGCCCGTTTCGTCGCACGCGTTGGCGATCAAAGCCTCGGAAATAGCCGCGTAGGGATAGTAATAATCGAGAATGTTAGCCCAGCGGTTATTCTCTTTGTCAATGAGCATTTGCCACTGATATCTTGCCGCGTCGCCAACCGCGCTGCCAAGCTCGGTAAAGACATAGGTCTTCTCGCCCGGCTCGATGACCAGCTCGCTGACAGTTTCGCCGTCCATAACAAGGCCGACCTGGCCCTCGATATAGCCTTCCTCGTTCTCGGGAGGCGCTGGCGGCGCAACGATCTCTACGTTGTAATTTTCTGTCCAGCAGTGCGTATTCAATACCGCATGCGATGAGCCGTCAACAGTACCAAGCTTATAATAAACTTTGGTTGTCGAACCCCATGCCTTTGTTTCTACATCCAGAATCACAAGTATTTCAGGAAGCTGTGTCTTCTCACATCCCATAGCATACGATCCGGCTTCTCGATACATATAAATCATATCGTTGACAATTCGAACCGTTGAGCCGATAACACTCTCGGCATCATCCTCTGCCACGACATATATATTGACAGGAATAATGGTAAAAATCATTACAAGCGCCATGATCAGCGTCACTGCCCTTTTTCCCATTCCATTCATTTTTCTCATTTGCAGTCCTCCTATACTCGACATTGAAGCGAAACTGCCTTATTTTAGCAAGCACAACTCGGAAATTGCGCTAAAATATCAATGCTTAAGAATTTACAGTTTAAAAAACATCTGGGAAATTCGTAGGAATTTCCCGGATATTTTATTTACTTCATAGTTAGGGTAACTTCTTCCAGTTACCATCTTTAAACGCGGCGCCCCAAGCGGTTTCAACCGCATCTTCAGGCACGCATTGAATTGCCTCAGCAAGAATCTGAACATTCAGTTCATATTCTTCGCTGGGAGGGGTAGATCCTGTCGTTACCATAATACCGCTAAGTACGGTTCCAACGGCAATTTGAGCACTACCATCTTTAACACCGTAGTAGTAACCGTCGCTCAACTGCGTTGCATTTGGTACATTATACGACACGGCACTCGGATTGATATACCAAAGAGTTCCATCCGTTTTATGCTTCCAATTCACAACGATCGCGAAGCGAATATACGCGGGGATTCTGCTCTCGGCGGTGTGCCGTATGGAGTACGTACCGTCATGATTATCAACGACCTCAATACTAATTTGGCCCTCACCGGAAATATCCATCGAAACGTCTGTGTCAATATCCTTGACGTATTTGGCGTATACCGCACTGGCAACCGCACAAGAGATCACGCAAACAAGCAACAGAAGCAGCGGCAGTCTATCTTTGATATACATCAGAAGGCGTTTTCTTTTCGTCATGTTGTGCCTCCTTAATCAATCTGCTCAACGTGGATGCGAAGTGTGGCCGGCTCGGTGATCTGTATGATCTCGCCGGGCATGGCACCCGAGGTTATTGTGAATGTAAGCGTATGCTCATCTTCCCTCGTACCGGTAGCACCAAAAGCACCTCCGTCGAAGGTAATCGTTTTTGTATCGGTATTTATGTCCTTCGGTAGACTATCTCCCAGTTTAATAGTCATCAGATCGTCCTTTACCCACTGCGTCATCTTTCCGGGAAGCACAAGAATAACATCATACTTCACCGCGACCTCGCTTGTGGAGACTACGACGAATTGGATCGAGTCCTGGCGCTTACCCGGATCAAAGAAATCCAATTCAATCTTCATTGGAACCGCGTCGACCTGCTGATAAGCCACGTCGAACTTTGCAACTCTGGCATCATCCGAGCCTTCGGCTCTGGAGATGAAGCGAGCGTACAGACCGCCTGTCATATGGGTACTGAACAGGACCAGCACAAGCATCACCAGACCGACGTAAAAGATAGGCGGTGTTCTTTTATTCGATTTTGCCATAAAAGAACACCACCTTTCATATTTTATTCGTTCGTGTCGTTGTTCTTGGTTTGTTGCTTTAGTTTTTCAATTTCCCGCCGGATTTCTTCCAGTTGATCGTTATCCTTTTGCTTTTCCTTGTGGAAAGAACGCTCAAGCAGCCAGATGGCCGCCGCAAGAATAACAATAGTTCCGATGGGGGTTTTAATCAGATTGACAAGATAGCCTACCAGCGGAATATCGAACACCAGCGCACCCTTGATCTGATCAAGGCTGATCGGGTCGTCGGGCGTGTTATTCGCATCGCCTTGTGTGACGATGCCCTCCTCGTCCATCGCAATGATACGGTGAACGACAGCGGTACGTCCGTCCTGAAAAACGACGATATCTCCCACGCCGTAGCTGTCGCGCTCGGCGATAAAGAGAAGATCTCCCGTGGATAGGCGAGGTTCCATACTACCCGACAGCACCACCGTCGCTCCCACGCCAAAAGGCATGGGAACGGCGTTGCCTGCCAAGCGTGATGCATTGATCGAATAGACGTTAATTCCGACGATCAAGGAAACGATCACGAGCAGAGTGATGCGTACAATCGTTTTAATTCTTTTTTTCAAGGTTTACACTCCAGCATCAGCCTTTGGTAATGATGACCTTACCGCCGGCCGCGATAATATACTTTCTTGCCTCGGCGGAAACACCCTGCGTTTCGATGATGAACTTCTTGTTCACGTTCGCGGCATTTCTTGCCAGGATCTTCATTTGCTTGGTTTCGGGTTCCATCAGGCCCTTCTGCTTCAGAATAGCCAAAGTGATCTTGTCGCCGTCCTCGAAATGCTCGGCCAACGTGTCGATGTTGATGTAAGCCATCTTACCGACAAAGCCTTCCTTCTTGGGAGGCGCCTTAGGCTTGGGCTTAGGCTTGGGTGCAGGAGGAGGAACCACAACTACGGGTTCAGGCTCGGGCTCGGGTACGGGAGCAGGAATCACGACTACGGGTTCAGGTTCAGGTTCAGGCTCGGGCTCGGGAGCAGGAATCGGATCCTGGATCACAGGCGGGATGACCATAGGAATCTCGGTAGGATCGGGATCAGGCAGGAGCTCAGGTGCGGGATCGGGACGATCGCCTCTATCCTTGAGCAGCGAGAAGATCAAAAGAATGATGGCTGCGAGCAAGAGAATGATGAAGATGATCCAGGGCAGATTTCTGCCGCAGGAGGTTCTCCAGAAGTCGACGGATGCATCGGGATCGGTTTCGGCGATCACGTGGAGAGAGATTTTAATGCCGACGTCCTCGCCCTCGATATTGCCAAGGAAGGTATCGTACTCGTCATCTCCCGTTTCAAAGGGCCAATTCCAGTGGAGCTTATAGTCCTTCGACTCATCAACGCCGATCGAAGCACTGTCAGATACGCCGTTGAGCTCTGCTCTGTCAGCCCATTCGGAGCCTTTGCCGGTGCCAACGATATTCTCGCTGTCGGGGCCAAGCAGCCAAAACTTCATGGGAAGCTCGTACTGGCCGATCAGCTCAGCCTTGATCGTCAGAGTATAGCGCAGAGGAAATTTCTCCTTGTTGCGCAAGCAGATGGTAAAATCGTCGGCGGTGCCGGGGGCAACCACACGGGTGCCGTCCGAGCTTTCGACGGTAATATCACCGGCTTTGTTTTTATATATAAGTGAAAACAGCTCGGTCTCTTCGTTCAGATTCGACTTCAGCATGACCTCGCGGTTGTCCTCTTTGGCGTAGCGCCCAAGGCGAATACCCAAAAGGATGATACTCAAAATGAGCAGGATTACCAAAATGACCATGGCAACCCAGAAGGTGCCGCCGACACCGAATATGGATTTTTTTTCTTTTTTCTTTTCTTTTTCAGTATCTTTTATTTCAGTATCTTTTACGTCAGACAAGAGAATTTCCTCCGTTGATGTGATGTTTCGTTTGAGCGTGTATCGTACTCATGCCTTCTCCTGTGGGAGAAGGCTCGGTAAGGCGAGTGAGAACAAGCAATTTTTCGCTTTTGGCGGCGTTTGACGCGGGTCAAACACCCTCAAAGGGGAAAAATTCGGGTAACCAATATTCAACCGCCGCCCCGGCCACGACGGGACGGCGGTGAAAAATGGCTTAAAGTACTATGTACTTAATATAACTAATTCGTGGATTAGTTGTCAAGCTGGGTAGCAACAAAGGTAAACTCAACCTGAACCTTCAGTTCGCCGTTGTTACCAAGCTCAGTATCGATAACATCCGAGCCATCCTCGAAAGCCCAACGCCAAGAAACAACGAGAGTCTTATTCTCTGCGGCAGGAAGAGTATTGGCACCGTAGGTCTTGTCGTACATGCCGTTAATAGCTGCCTGAAGTGCAGCGAAATCACCCCAAGATGCGGGATCAGTACCGTCGCCAAGTGCCCACTCAATCTGTGCAAACAGCGTATCATTAGTATTAGCAGCAACGATGTTAACATCAGCATTGAAGGAATACTTAACTTCGGGAGCTGTCTGAGCGCTAGGAATCAATTCAATTTCATAAGTATTGGTAGTACCGGGAGCAATAACCATGTCGGTATTGTTGGAATCTACTGCACCGCCATCATACAGATCCTTAAACAGCTCAACGGTAAGCGAAGTGGTTTCGAAGCCCCACTTAGCAACACGAGCCTGGTCAGTACCGTAAGCCTCGGTAACGTACTTAGCGAACGTACCGGAGATAGCGCAGGTGGTCAGGAGAACTGCAACCAGAAGAGCGGAAGCAAGTCTCATCATTTTGTTCTTTCTCATAAGAAAAAACTCCTTTCAAATTTTTTTGCCTTGCGGCGGTTTCATTCTTCCCTGTAGTGTTATGCGGGGAGAGAATATTTGCCCGGCAATGCCGGATTTTTTTTGCGGCAACGCCGCGGCAATTTATATTCACCCCCGAAACGTGGCTTCCGAGGGAAGAATAACTGAGTTAGGGGACTGTAGTAAACACTACAGTTTGGGTATAATAAAAAGCGGAGCGCTTTTTGAGAGACTGTCGAGGGAACACTCGCTGTGGGAAAAAGATTCCCACAGCGAGAATATAATCAATAGAGGTTGATTGCATAAGAAAGCGCCTGCTTTCTTATGCAAATGGACGTCCATTTGCGCGCTTTCCTTATGCCTCGGTCGTTTCCTCTGATGTCTCTTGAGTGGTTTCTTCGGGTGTTTCTTGCTTCGTTTCTTCGGGAGTCTCCTCTGCGGGAGCGGCCTGGGCTTGCTGTGCGGCTTTGAGGGCGGCCAGCTCTGCCATAAGCGCTGCGACGTCAACGTCTGCAGCAGGAGCGGGAGCAGCTGCGGCTGCTGCCTTCTCTTCCTCGGCCTTGGCTGCCTTAAGGGCTTCCAGCTCTTCCATCAGGTTCTGCATATCGTTACCCTTGCTCTTCTCGTACATTCTACGGCGCAAAATGTCATAGCCGACAAACAGCACGATGGGAACGACAACGCAGACGATCAAGCCCGCCGTCGACTGCATGAACAGCGCGACGTGACCGGCACCGGGAATGCGGACGTCGATATACTTACCGACCAGCTTATCCATAGGAACCAGGACTCTATCTTCCGTATTGTTGTTAATACCTTTGGTGCGGAAGTACTTTTGTCCGTCCTCTTCCACGATCTCGATAACACGGTGCGTTACGATACTCGTACCGTTGCCTGCGGGGTCGAAGAAGGAGATATCGTCGCCAACGACGATCGTTTCGGGGTCGGTCTGCTGGCAGATGATGATATCGCCGCTCATAATTTCGGGCGCCATGGAGTCCGTCAGAACGATCAGAGGCATCACGCCGCCGATGCTGGGAACGTCATCTTTATTGATAAAGCTCTTGACGATCAACGTGCAGTTGACTATCAAAATGGGAACCAGGATCACACACAACACAATGCCAATGACCGTCAGCGTCTTATGCAGTTTGGTGGCTGGTTCTTTGGATGTGTCGGAATTGTTTTGGTTCATGATTTTTTCACTCATGATTTTTCTCCTTGGCAATTTTAGAGGTGCTATCCGTCAGCACGGAAATCTACTTGGTCCAGTCCAGATACGGCTGGAGCGCACGGTACAGCAAATCGAAAACTTTTTGCTCAAATTCAGGCGTATTTTCAATTTCCTTGCGGAGTATTTTGATCGACATGGCAAGTATGATGTCCAAAATGTAGGTGAGCATTCGCCATACGTCTACTCCTCCCTTGAACACTCTGGAAAACCGCTCGACTACGGGGTCGTACAGGATTCTATGCTCCTGCATGGAATACTTGGTGAAATAGGGCGAGTAATAGAATTGCATATAGTACATACATCTATCCGCACCATCCAACAAGAAATGCCACACCGTATAAAACAGCTCGAAGCATCTCTCATCAATACCGCGGCTCTCGTCGCGCATGCCGTCAAGATTGCTCGCAATCAAGTATAACAATTCCCTATCCAACATGGAAAATGTTTTTACTAACAGGTCTTCTTTGTTTTCAAACAGGCGGTAAATATATGCTTCGTTGACGTTAGCCCTTGTTGCCAATTCCTTTGTAGTCGCTTTGTCAAGACCGTAATTGGCGGTCACATACACCGCAGCGTTCTGCAACGTTAAACGCAGCTCATTCTTTTTTTGCTCTGTCATAATCTCTTTCCTGCTTTGAAGTAAACACTACAGTCAAAACTTAAAATCAAGTAAACACTTTCGTGCTTACCTACCGTATTTCAGGCTGTAAAGCCAAGACTATGGCTATTTGATTGGGCTCTGAACGGGACAACAAAAGGACGTATTCGGTGAATACACACCCTATTTATATCACTTTTCCTTTGTTTTGTCAATAGTTTTTGCGCTTTTTAATGGAATTTCAGGGATTTTCATTTGTTTTTCTTCATATTTTTCGATTTTTCTTTGCTTTTTGCCCTTTTTTTGGCATTTTTTGCAACTCGGCAAGCTGCATCTCCCATTTCCTTGACAAAACTTCCCCGTTGTGCTATCATAAGGTAGAAAGAAGGTGACACGATGGATTTTGAAGCATGGCGCACACTTTTGCGCGAGAGTATTTCCCTTGGCACATCCCCCTGCCACGCAGCCGCAGTCGGATGCGGTGACCAGGTTTGGTTTGCCGACGTTTTCGGCAACCGCACCGAGCATCCCGAGTCTATCCCCTTGGCGCGCGGCGATCTGTTTGATCTGGCCTCCATGACCAAGATGATGGCGACCGCTCCCGTGGCACTTCGGCTGTATGAGGAGGGACGCCTCGACCTCGATGCCCCCTTATCCGCCTTTTTCGACACCCCCGCCGACAAGCAAGATATCCGTGTACGACAGTTAATGGCCCACGTGTCGGGGCTCCCCGCTCATCTGCCTCTTTGGCGCATGGGGATCGAACCGAGCAGCGTAGCGGATGCCATTCTCCGCTCGCCCCTGGCCGCCCCCACGGGATCGCAGGTGATATACAGCTGTATGGGCTTTATTCTGCTCGGCAAAATCGTAGAGCAGATCGGCGGCGCACCGCTCGACGCTCTCGCTAAACAATATGTATTTCATCCGCTGGGTATGACGCGTGCAACGTTTTGTCCCTCGCCCGCCACCATTTGCGTGACGACCGAAAAAAAAGAGGGGCGGACCGACTACATCACGGGCGAGGTCCACGACGAAAACGCCCGCTTTATGGGAGGCATATCGGGCAACGCAGGGTTGTTTGCTCCTTTGGACGACGTCATCAGATACGCCTCGATGCTCTCAAAGCGAGGGGAGGGCTTGCTAAGGCGCGAAACCTTCGATCTTGCCGTACATGACGCGACGGGAATTTCGAGCGACCCGCGCGGGCTGGGCTTTCAGTTATTTGGCGGCGGCACCTACCCGGGCGGATCGCGTATGTCGCTTGGTAGCTACGGACATACGGGCTACACGGGAACGTCGCTGTACGTCGACAACGATACGGGCGTGTGGGTGGTGCTGTTGACCAACCGCGTCCACTACGGCCGCGACCGCAATATTTTCTTTGTAAGACGGCGGCTGTTTCACGATACGATATTTGAAATGCTTAGATAAAAAAATCCCAAGAGGTTTTACGGCCTCTTGGGATTTTTCTTATTCATTCAAGTTTTTCAGTTTATCATACGCATCCCGATCCACTCGCTGAATCGTCAGCGGCGTGATGGAGATATAGCCATTCATAACGGCATCGCAGTCAAGGTCAAAATTCTTGGTATCTTTGAAAACCATCATGCCCTGCTGGCGCACCATATTCTCGCCTGTGGTAACGAACTCGTCCGAATAGTAGGCGCCGCCCTGGCGGGTGATGCGGATACTTTCGGTATAGTGGGCGGGAATATTAACGTTGTACAGATTGTGGCATTCGAGCAGCTTATGCTCTTCGAAATAGGCCCAGATCTCGTCAAGATGAGGAACGGCACGCTCTAGCGAGGTAAACTCGGTCGACAGCGCAATGGCCGAAGGCACGCCGAAGCAGTTGGCCTCAAAAATAGCGGCAACGGTGCCCGAGTAGACGATATCCCGTCCGACGTTGACGCCGCGGTTGATGCCCGACAGCACCAAATCAAACTGTTCGCCAAGGCCAACCAGGGCGTAGCGGACGCAATCGGCGGGGGTGGAATCCACAGAATAGGCTCTCACGCCCTCCATCAGCTCCACCGGCTTAGCCTCAAACTCGCCGATGATGTTGATGCCGTGGCTTTTTCCGCTCTGCTCGATTTTGGGGGCAACAACGGTCACCTCACCCAGCTTCTTGGCCCATTTGGCAAGTTCAAAAATACCGGGAGCGAAAATGCCGTCATCGTTTGTGATCAATATTTTCATAACCAGCCCTCGTTATTCGCTTTGAATTCTCCCAGCAGTGTGTCGGCATCCTTGACCAGCGACTTGAATTCTTTTTTATTGTGAACGGTCGCGCCACTTGCACAAGCGTGACCGCCGCCGCTGTACTTCTCTGCCAGCTCATTGATCGTGACAAAACGGGAGCGCAGACGGACGCGAACGGTTCCGTCATCGTTTTCGATAAAGGCCATCCAAATCAGACAATCCTTGATGGACTCCATATAAGATACGGAGGCACTTGCCTGTTCGCTCGTCAGATTGAACTTCTTTTGCATCGCCTTGTCAACGTACAGATAGACCACACCGTTGGGCGTCATTTTCATTTTTTTGAAGACGTGCGCCTGGAACTTCAGCGTGTGATATTCCTTCATATACAGATGAGCGTACAGTGTATCGGTGTCGATGCCCTGATCCAGCAGCATGGCTGCCGCGCGCAAGGTGTCCCCCGTGACGCTGCGGAAGCGGAAACGGCCCGAGTCGGTCACCATGCCGGCATAAATGCAGGTTGCCGCTTCACCATTGATCTTAAGCTCATCCGCAAAGGCCGCGTAAAAATCGGCAATCATCTCACAGGCCGAGGATTTTTCCTCCTCTACCCAGGAAATATCTCCGTAGGGGTTACGATCGATGTGGTGATCGATCTTAACAAGCTCACGGCACAGTTCGCACTTGGGATTGGAGATGCGTTCTACCGTCGCCGTATCAATGACGATACCCAGTGCATCGGCGTAAAATTCGTCGGGACGCGCAGTGTCCTCTTCGCCCAGAAAACGGGTGTAGTCGGAGTAGTCGTTGTTGATGATATAAACCTCTTTTTCCGGATAGGTCAGTCGCAAAATCTCAGCCAAGCCCTTGGTGGACCCAACTGCGTCGCCGTCGGGACGCTTGTGGCGGAAAATAATGATCTTTTGATATTGCTTGATCTTATCAAGAATCGCTTGCATTTGCTCTTTATTCATGCTTCTTCCTCCGTGAGCTGCAACAGATCCTGCAGCATATTCATGGCAGTTTCGCGGTCCTTGACCGTCGCACCGCTGGCCTTGGCGTGACCGCCGCCGCCGTATTTCTTGGCAATGGGATTGATGTTGTATTTATTGGAACGCAATTCGCACAAAACGCTCTCGTCGGTCTCGGTGAAATTCACCCAAATATCCACGCCTCGGATCTCGCCCATAACATTGACCATACCGCGGGACAGCGTAAAATGGTCCACGCCGTAATTTTCAGCTTCTTCTTTGGTAGTGTAAATATAAGCCACGGGCTTATCGGTCAATTGAATCTTAAGTACAAATCTTGCCCGCAGTTGGATAAAGGAAAAATCGTCCGCGTACAGATTGCGATAGATATCGGCCGTTGAAAATTCGCGTTCCATCAGAAATGCGGCTAGGCGGAAAGTCTGGGCACTGGTCGAATCGTAGCGAAAACGTCCCGAGTCGGTGATCATACCGGTATACAGCGATTTGGCAGCCAAGGGAGAAACCGTCAGATTTCCCTCCATCGCCAGAGCGGTTACCAATCCGCAGCAGCTCTCGTAAGACGAATTTGTCACTTCGGTCTGCGCGATCTCTTCACAAAACAAGTGATGATCTATACGGGCGGTCGCTTCGGCCAGCGTGTAGCGATCGTCGCTGATCAAGGCCTTGGCGGAGGTATCCAAAATTATGGCCAAGGCGCCCTTGTACACCTCATCCCCGATCTCGTCCATGCCGGAATCCTCCATAAAGCCGTATCGACGGGAGGCATCACCTACGACGTATACCGTCTTTTCGGGGAAAGAATCCTTGATGATATGCTTCAGGCCGATCTGGCTTCCCAGCGCGTCGCCGTCGGGGTTGGTATGGCGGTGAATGATGATCGTACTATATTTTTTGATCAATTGAATAATCGGTTCAAACATATTTTTCTCCGTTCTCAAATAATGCACTCATCAAAATAGCCTCTGTATTCTACCTTCAAAGGACTATTGGGGAACAAATGATGATGAAGCTCGATAAAGTAATTATCCGTCATACTGGCAATATAGTCAACAACCAGCTGGTTGGGTTCCGTCTGCTCGTACGGAATGGCACGCTTGTAATGCACCGTATTGACGTAATCGATGTGGTGAGTGTAGATGGGCGAGTAGATGTTGTTGTTTTTCAAATCATCCAACAGCTGACCGTAGACCTCTGCCATCATGGGCTTGACCGTTTGATCCAGCTTGGAAAATGCAACCGTGTTGTTGTAGATCAAGGCATAGTTGTCCTTTTTGGAGCGTTGGAGTGCCTTGAAATGCTTGCCATCGAGCTTGATATACGGCTTGCCGTAGCTATTCTCAATGATATTGACCACAAGGTTGTTGATCAATTCAGCGTTGATGGAGCCGATATCCTCGTTGACAAACATACTTTCCTCAACCAGCTTGGTACGCTGGGCATCCTGTCTGTCTTTGCCAAGATATGCAATAATATCGGCAAGGCGCACAACGCCAGCCTCCAACGTGGAGGGCATCAGCGCGCGAGCATACACGGGATCGTTGTAGCAACGCTCCACCATGCGATCAAATTCGGCAAAGCTGTACAGGGGCTCAGGATGAATCTCCTCCAATTCAATCTCACCGTTGTGAGTGAGTATACCATTGAGCGTTTGCAAGCTGATATTATAGGGATAAATGCCGTCCAGCACACGGACCGAATGGACGTTGTGGGCAAAGCGGCGGCCGGTGTGGGCGCGATACAGCTCGTCCAGATAATCCTCACCCGTATGTCCAAAGGGCGTGTGGCCGAGGTCGTGTCCCAGAGCGATCGCTTCGATCAGATCGAGATTCAGATGCAGCGCCGCACCGATGGTGCGCGAAATGCGGGAAACCAATTGAACGTGCAGGCTTCGGCGAGTGATATCGTCATTCTTACACAGAGAAAACACCTGTGTTTTGTCGGTGTAGCGATTATAGAAAGGGCAATGCATGATTTTGTCGATATCGTGTACAAAGGTCGGACGCCAAACGCTTGCCGTGTCCTTTGACAGATTCTGACGGCGAATGACCTTGCTGTCATCGAAAGCAACTCTTTCATATATTCCCGTTTGCTTTGCTTGCTGTATTTTTTCCGTTGTTTCTTTTGATAAAACTTCGTATTTAGGCATGGATATTTCTCCTTTCCTCATTTGTTATGTGTCAATGGTATGTGCCAAGGCAGCAACCATATAAAATTTTGTTATCTTTCTTCGTAACATATCATTATATCACACATTTTTCGTTTTTGCAAATGTTTTTCAAAAAAATATCTCTTTTTTTCAAAAAAAGAGCCCATGCCCTGTTTGTCCTTACGGACGTGCAGTGCATGGGAATTTGCCGCCGATGCGGTTTTGGGATCAATCGCCGTAGATGTATTTACCTTGACCGGACTGAAGAACCAGGTCAAAGAGAGTGTACATATCGACGTATTTGTAGGTATAGCCATCGTTCTTGGCATTGGCGTATGCAAGAAATTCTTCAATGGCATTGATAAGGCCGGGCGTGTACTGACGAATGGTACGGTAAGCGGCAAAGCTGGTTCCGCTTCGTTTGATCCAATTGTACATCGTGTCCAGCCAGCCCTCCGAGCCAGGATAGATGTCGCACATATTCATGTAGACCGTCTCTTCGTTGTATACCGTCAGGTACTTGCTACCGTCGTTATGGAAGGAGCCGTGGGGCGAGATCTTGGCATAAGCAGACATCTCGCGCAGGGTCAGAGGCTTCTGATTGATGATGAAGCCGACGATGTCCATATCAAACTTATCCAGATAAGGACGGTTATAATCCAGCCACAAATCCATATCCTTGAGCATGGTCGGCATGACGTAGCCCGCGCCGCTGTCACCCGTGACGAAATAGTCAAGATCCGTCTTGTTCTCGTAGACGTAGTCAAAGATCATGGGAACACGGTCGGACAGGTTGGGGTTGAAGGCCCACATCAGCGGGATCTTGCCGCGCTCACCCTCGGTAAAGCAGTAAGGAACCATTTCCTTGAGCCATGCGGAGGAGTCGTAGTCACCGATATAGACGGTGAAGTATCGAACCTTCTTGTTAAATTCCTCCGTCAGGGGCGCATCGTTGTTTTCATAGTTCTCAACCGTGGGCGTGTACTGACAGTAAACAGAGGCGTTGGTCATCCACGAAGGCTGAGCGGCATCTGCTTCTTTGATGAAGTTATACTCGGTGATCAGCGAAACGAAGGCCCATTCCAATGCAACGGGCTCGGTTTTGCCGTGACCAAGGTGGGTGGTATACTTCATGTACCAGGGCGGGAAGCCCATCAGCTTAGTCATTTTACCGTTGTTACGCTGTTCCACCGTAGAGAGGATGGTCTTCAACGTTTGAGCGTCGGTACCAAGCGGCTGGGTAGGATCGTCGCAAGGACGCTCATCTGCCACACAAGTGAGGTCAATAAAGAAACACTCGTTATAGATATAATAATCATGGCTGTAGAGCTGATTGTAGGCAGGAGACGTACTCTCCGCCTTCTTGTAGATATCATTAGACGCTACCTGAGACGCGCCATCCAAAGCATAAGCCAGCATACCGGGATTGGTGCGGTCCATATACTTTTCCATGGCCCACAGATACGGGTCGCATTTAATACTTCCCGTAGAGGGGATATCGGTATCGGCAATATTGGTTCCTAACTTGCCGGTGAACATATCGCACAGATTCATCTTGACATCGACACCGTTGTTATACAGCCATGTGTACAGGCTGTCCTCGGAGGAATCATAGCGAACAGGCAGATATCCCTCAACACTGCAAATCGTAGCGGCTACGTTAGCAGTTGCAGGAACGTAAGGATCCCACACGACCATACCGGCTTCCAGAATATAGGGGCCAAACGCCTCCCACAGATCCGTCCAGCTCTTCAGGTCGATCGTATCGCAGCCTTCCAGCATCTTGCCCTTGCTGCTGATATAGTCCAGCCAGAACTTATCGGTCTTGTCATACATCTGATAGACGTAAAACCGATTTTCCTGGGCATTCTTATTCAGTCTTCCCTGCAACGAGGTATAGAAGCGAACGACGTCGTTGTAATGCTCGTTTCCGTTCGAACCCTTGATACCCTTGATGTCCCAGAGCAAATATATCTCCATGGGATATACAAAGACCTCTGTAAGATTAAGCTGGCTGGGAATTAACAAATCCGTCTTGGCATACTTTCCCGTATTCTTGTCATAGCCAAGATAGGTCTCGATAAAGTAGTTTACCGCTGCTGTCAGAGCTGCATCTGACCCACCGTCGATCAGAATCTTGTTTCCCTCAAAGCGAATGATAAACTCATCTCGCTCCAGATCCTTGGGAGTCAACTCACATACCGCGCGCTCACACTGACCGACAACGATCTCGCTGATCGCACCGTCATCGTCAGGCGTCCAGTCCGTTGTAATATCAATATTGCAGCCGGTTGCCTCTTTGATGGCTGTTTTCAACTGCGCAGCCGATATACGGCGGGGATCATTACCCGTTGCCAGATCACTTCTTACAATACGGAACTCCGTTTTGCCGTCCTTAACGATATCAGCCATAACGATGGGGTCCTCGGGCTGATCGGGTTGTTCAGGCGGATTCGGTTCCTCCGGCGTATCGGGCTGCTCTTGCGGCTCTTCAGGCGGAACCGTTTGTTGGCAAGCAAACAACGACACACAGCTGAACATCATCAGCAAAGCCAAAACAATCAATAAAAATCTTTTCATCTTTGACTAACTCCTTTCGGTGATGAACTGATCTATTTTACCATTTTCTCGCCTATTCGTCAATATGTTTTTTGCTTTTTGCCCAATTCTCATATCAAAAACGTCACACACGGATAGGCTTCTTTCCAAACGATTGCATCGAACAAAAAACACCAATGCCCTGCCCGTTCCTTCGAACGCGCAGGGCATTGGCATTCTTCCGCTAAAGCGGAATTATCTAATCAATTGGAGTATACGTACTCACCCTGACCGGATTGCAAAATCAGATCGAACAGCGTGTACATATCCACGTACTTATAAGTGTAACCATCGTTTTTCGCGTTAGCATATGCGACAAAGTCGTTGATGAAGCCGACAATATCGTGAGTATACTGACGAATGGTACGGAAAGAGGCAAAGTTGGTGCCGCTGTTGACCAATTCACGATACATTTGCTCACGCGTTTCATCCGTATTGTGAACCGGCTGTATCGAACCCCACATTCTCAGGAAAACGGTTTCACCGTTCAGAATGGTCAGATAATCACCCGTGTTGACAAAGCCACCCTGCGGAGCGATCTCGGCGTAGGCCTCCATGCTCTCCAGCGAAAGCTTCTGGTCATCGATAATAAAACCGACGATATCCATATCAAACTTACTCATATACGGCTCGTTATATTCGATCCACATTTCCATATCGTTGAGTCTGGACGGGAAGACGTAACCGGCACCGCTATCGCCCGTGACAAAATAGTCATTGGGGGTTTTGTTTTCGTAGACGTAATCAAAGATCATAGGCACGCGGTCGGACAGGTTGGGGTTAAACGCCCACATCATGGGCAGCTGGCCGCGCAGATTGCTCTTGAAGCAATCGGGCACCATCAGCTTAAGCCATGCGGAAGAGTCATAGTCACCGATATATACGGTGAAATAGCGAACCTTCTCATCGAACTCCTCTTCCAGGGGAGCATCGTTGTTCTCAAACTCCTTCGTGGTCATTTCATACTGGCAGTAAACCGATGCATTTGTCATCCAGGAAGGACTCCATGCGTCTGCCTCCTTGATGAAATCATAGCCCGTAATAAAGGCAACGAATGCCCACTCCAATGCAACTTCACCACTGGATCCCCAGCCATTAAAGACCGTGTACTTCATGTACCAGGGCGGGAAGCCCATCAGCTTACCAAATTTACCGTTGTTGCGCTGCTGGAAGTGGCCGAGAATGGTACCCAGCGTCTTGGCATCTGTGCCAAGCGGCTGCTTGGGATCGTCACAAGGTCTTTCATTTGCCTTACAGGTCAAGTCGACAAAGAAGCATCCGTTGTAGATATAATAGTCATGGCTGTAAAGCTGGTTGGCATCCGGTGTGGTTCCAACAGCAGCTTTTTGATAGATGGGATTGCTTGCCACCTGGGAAGCACCGTCCAACGTGTAAGCAACCATTTCAGGATTGACGAGGTCGCCGTACTTTTGCAATGCCCACAGATACGGGTCACACTTGATACTACCCGTCGAGGGAATGTCAGTATCGGCAATGTTTGTTCCTAACTCACCGGTGAACATATTGCACAGGTCCAGTTTGACATCCACACCATTGTTGCACAACCAAGTATAAAGGCTGTCTTCGGATGTATCATAGCGCACGGGCAGGTAGCCTTCAACACTGCAAACGGTTGCAGCAACGTTAGATGTAGCGGGAACGTTAGGATCCCAAACGACCATACCGGCCTCGAGAACATAAGAGCCTAATGTTTCCCACAGCTCATTCCACGTTCCAATGCTAATCTTTTCGCTGCCTTCCAGCATCTTTCCCTTACCGCTGATATAATCCAACCAGAACTCGTCCGTCGAATCATACATCTGATAGACGTAGAAACGGTTTTTCTCGGCATCCTTGTTCAGTCTTCCCTGCAATGCAGTATAGAAGCGAACGATGTCATTATAGTCCTCATTGTTCGTAAAACCTCCGATGCCCTTGATATTTTGGATCAAGTAAACATCCATCGGGTATTCAAACACTTCTTTAAGATTCAGCTCGACCGGAATGGACAAATCCGTCTTGGCATACTTATCGGTCTCTTCATTGTAGCCAAGATAGGTCTCAATGAAATAATCCACTGCCGCTACGATAGCAGCGTCGGATCCGCCGTCAATGAGAATCTTATTACCTTCCAGAAGAATGATAAATTCATCTTTGGCAAGGCCCTCCGGCGTCAGTTCACAAACAGCGCGCTCGCACTGACCGATAACGATCTCGCAGATCGCACCGTTATCGTCCGGTGTCCAGTCCGTCGTGATTTCGATATCGCATCCCGTAGCAGCTTCAATCGCATTTCTCAAGTTTGCAGCCGACACACGGCGAACGTCGTTCGCCCCTGCCAAATCACTCCGAACAATACGGAATTCCGTTTTGCCGTCCTTGACAATATCGAACAGAGTCGGTTCGGGATCTACCGGCACCTCAGGCTCATCCGGCTGATCGTCCGGCTGCTCCGGTGTATCCGGGACATCTGGGACATCTGGGACATCTGGCTGATCCGGCGTATCGGGTTGCTGGCAAGCGAACAATGACAAGCTACTAAGTATCATGAGCAACGCCAAAACAACCGTTAAAAATCTTTTCATCATTGGTTTTCTCCTTTCACATGATGAATTGCTTTATCTTACCATATTTTTTCGATTTCGTCAATATGCTTTTGTGCTTTTTTGCTAATTTTTATACAACAGGAGATGATTTGAAAGTATTCAGCAAACAGCAAAAAAAAGACCGCCCACGGCGGTCTTGCTTGGATCACGCATAATTGCTTCTTGGGGAATGGGTCCATGCCCATTGAAAATCGAACAAAGGAAGGAATTGAGATGAAGAAACTCAAGAATTTGAAGTATATGCTTGAACCGAACAACAACGTTGTTCAAGGAAGTACAAGCCCTTGGTCTATTAGTATCGATCAGCTGAACAC
>JAZLCA010000073.1:0-22808 GCA_045613985.1 Eubacteriales bacterium
TGAACGTCCTCGAAAATGTCAAGAGCCTGCATGGATGCGGCTACCGTGTCCGCGTGCTCGGGAGGCAACTGTGCACCGTCTTCCCAGTAGGCCTTGTAGCCGTTGTATTGCTTGGGATTGTGCGATGCGGTGATATTGATGCCTGCAACACAGCCCAACTCACGCAGAGCAAAGGACAATTCAGGCGTAGGACGCAGTGCATCAAACAAATAAGCTCGGATGCCCGCTGCGGCCAATACACAAGCGGCGGTCTTGGCAAAATCATCCGAATGGTAGCGGCTGTCGTAAGCAATGGCAACGCCGCTCTCGGCGCGTCCTTCCTTGAGGATCAGAGCAGCCAGTCCCTGCGTCGCATAAGCAACGGTATGGGTATTCATGGCATTCATGCCGACCTTCATGGTTCCTCGCAGACCGGCAGTACCAAAGGAAAGGTAGCAGGAGAAACGCTGACGGATTTCGTCTTCGTTGTCGCGAATGGAGAGCAACTCGCCTCGTTCGTCGGCGGTCAGCTTATCCGAAGCCAACCAACGGTTGTAATTGTCAAGATAACTTTTGCTCATGAGGATCCTTTCTGTCGGAGGCTCCGACCGTGAATTTGGGATGCGATAAAAAGATCAGGCTGTTTTTTCTTGCAGATACTTGCGGAGTGCAACGGCCACTTGATCGGGGCAGGAGGTGTTCTTGGGGCCGCAGTGAATATCAGACAGGCGGGAAATCGCGTCTTCAATCGTCATGCCTACCAAAAGGCGGGCAACGCCCTGGGTATTGCCCGAGCAACCGCCCGTAAAGGCGACGGCGCGAATGATGCCGTCTTCGATGTCGATGTCAATGTGACGCGAGCAAACGCCGCGGGGAGTGTAAGAAATATGTTCCATGGGTGTGTTCCTTTCCAAAATAGTATAGTCTCAAAGATTTTGATATATGCCAAGAGGCAGATACGAAGGGGAATGAATAGACAAATAAAGCAAAAAGGCAAGAAAATCGCTGGTGTGAGCCAAAGGATCGTTGTCTGCCGGAATTTCAAACCGAAGAGCGAAGGGATGACCTGCGCCGATCAGAATTTCTTCGTCGGTGCGGGGCAGACAGTCCGCTCTGACGAGTGAGAGCGAGCAGGTAGCCGCGGCAGTCAATACTTCGTTAAGACAAGCGTGATCGGGCTCCTGCCAAAACAGAAATTCAAAGCTGAACTCTTTGTTTGGAACCAACAGACGTGGCCACAAAAGTCCTCGGCGGCAAAGCCCGAACACGGTGGTGCTGCGGTTATCCGAGGTAGTGACACTGCAGGTTAGAACGATCTTCAATTCATATCTTTGAATCAAATGGTAAAATCTGACCAGCTTGCCGTCTTGTGATGTTTCCAAGGGCAAAATACAGTATTCGCAAAGTCCGTTGAATACTCGGTCACACACGGCGGTAAAGCTGTCGGAATAGACGGCCTTGGCGGTAGGCAGAACGCGGGAAAAGTGCAGAAACGCCTCGTCCGTGTAAATATTATGCTGATACGCAATATTACCTCTGGCGGCAAGCTCCAACGGTTCGGTGTGTCCTAACAGACGCGCCGCAATGGGAGCGGCAGTATCGGGAGTGTTGGCCAAAAGTTCTTGGTAAAAGCAACTGCACTCAGCGGCAGACAGATGCCGGGAGAGGTGAGAGAGCAGGCGGTCATGACGGCGATCCTGCGCGTTGGGAGGGGAGGACTGAAAGGATTCTGCCAGCGAGGTCAGGGTTTGGGTGTCGGGAAGATTTCCGTCCTCATTGTCGTCGGCCAGCGCGGCATCGTTGACGAGCGAGGCCAATTCCTGCATATGGATATAATCGCACTCCAGCATATGGGAAATGCGGCGATGCAGATCGTCAACGTTTTCAATCTCAATGCGGATATCCTTTTGCAGCTGCTGATTTTCGTTTTGTGTGTTGGTGCTGATTGATTTCATGCTTCGTCAGTATCCTGCTCGGACTTTTCGGGCACATCCTCGTTGCTCTCGTCAATGTCGTCATCTGCGGTTGCATCGGGATCGGCGTCGATATCATCGATGGCATACTCGGCATCTTCTTGCGCATAGGGGGAGATCAGATAATCGTCCCGGCAAGGCTTTTCGCCTCTTTTGGATTTTCTTGTGAAGGCGTAGGCTATGCGATGCAGATAATAGCGACCCGATACGCGGGGAGGCAGTTCTTCCTCTTCGTCGTCGTAATAATCGTCCAGATTGTCTGAAAGTCCCTTTTGAGCCAGTTTGTTGTTGGCGAAGCGCTGCACCAGGGCAATGACGACCTTGAACAGAGGAACACCGATGATCATGCCGAACACGCCCCAAAGGTTGCCCATGATGGAGATGGCGGTGATGACACACAACGAGCTGACACCGGTGCGGTCGCCCAGTACCTTGGGCTCGATGATGTTACCGTCGACCTGTTGAATGACCAGCGTGATGATAATAAAGACCAGAATCTTGGAGGGATCCGAAATCAGCACGATAAAGCCGGCGGGAATGGCACCGATCAGCGGGCCGAAGAAAGGAATGATGTTCATGACACCCATGATGGTTGCCAGCATGGGGGCGTAAGGAATTTGGAAAATGGTGAATGCGATAAATTCAACGATGCCGACGATCAGCGAGTCGAGAAGCTTGCCACCCAGAAAACCGCCGAACGCTTTATGCGCACCTTCTGCAGTCTCAAAAATGAGCTGCGCATGCTCTTCGCTGAACAGGGCTGTGACCAGCTTTTTGATTTGCGCCAGGCGCGTCTCCTTGGAAATGAGCAAATAGAAGGAGATGAACAGCGACAGAATAACATTGGAGATGGTGGAGAACAGCTTAGCGCCGTAGGATTGCAGGTTGCCCAAAAGGATGGAGAACAGATCGTCCGTATTTCCAATCAACGTTTCGAGCAGGGCATTGATCTTTTCCAACGAGATGAATTCTTCAATCGTTCCGTCGGCGGCACCGAAATTGAACTTTCCGGTGACATTAGCGATCAACTGATTGAGATTGGTGATGGCATTGGCAATATAATTTTCGTATTCTGCGAACAGCTTCTGGAAGCTGTTGATGAGCTGAGGAATAATGAGCAGACCGATAGCGGCGATAACGAGGATGAAGAACAGATACGTCAGGAAAATGCCGAGCATGCGGCGGAAGGTCTCGGGGACGCGGCGAAGCAAACGGCGCTCAAAGAAATTTAGGATGGGATTGCACAGATAAGCCAGAGCGGCACCGCCAATCAGAGGAGTGAGAACAGACAGCACTTTACCGAGGAAATCACCGACGGCAGGCAAATTGCTGATGACGTAAAATATCAAAACAAGCACGGCAAAAACGACCGTAGATACCGAAAATACGATATTACGGTGAGTGCGTTGCTCCTTGCTTTTACGAGTTTTGTTGGTACGGTTGTTGTCGGGACGGTTCATCTGCGTTATCACCTCCAAGGATGAAATGTATGTGTCGGATGGCATATTTGCCATGATAAACAATTCAGCAATTATATTGTATCCTTTTTTCCTCCATTCGTCAAGACCCACGAGACTATTTTCCGAAAAATTAAATATAAATTTATATATAATTTTCATTTATACTCCCGACCGATGCAAAATACGGACAACGCCTTGATTTTTGGGATCGGTTGTGGTATGATGTAAACGAAAAAAGAGTGGAGGCCGGCATGAAAATGACAAGTTTATCCCATCACCGCACAGAATATGCCTATGCAAAAATCAATACCTTTTTGTCTGTTACGTCGCGGCGAGCGGACGGCTATCATGAGCTGTTGTCTCATATGCAGGCCCTGACGCTGTGCGATACGCTGACTATGTCGTGGCTGCCTACTCCCGAGAGGGATTTTGCTACTGTCTTGCGCTGTGACGATGCCTCCTTGCCGTGTGACGATACGAATCTGATCGTCCGTGCAGCAAAGGCTTTGGTGTCTTGCTTGGCTGCAAAAGGAATTTTGGTCAACGGTACTCTTGAAATCAACCTTGAAAAGCGTATTCCCATGGCGGCAGGTCTGGCAGGAGGAAGTGCCGATGCGGCGGCCACCTTGCGAGGCTTGAACATTCTGTTAAACCGTCCGCTGACCGAGGATGAACTGTGCGATATCGGCGCATCTTTGGGGGCGGATATCCCGTTTTGCCTTTTGTCTGTAAAGCAACCGGCCATGACTGCCCGGGGCATAGGAGAGGTGCTGGAACCTGCACTTGCATTGCCGAAAACTTGCTCGCTCGTCATTGCCTGCGACGGTGAAGGGGTGTCTACTCCCTGGGCGTTCCGTCGGTTGGATGAGTTGGGACATTGTGCTCTCGCAAAGCAATCGGAACAAGCATATGTCGACCTATCCGAAGCATTGTCCGCGCAGGATTTAAGCCGCGTCGCACCGTACTCGTACAACTGCTTTGAAGCTGTCGTTCTGCCCGAACGTCCTGCGGCGCGCGCCTTGATGGAGACCATGAGAACGTTCGGTGCCGTTTTTGTCCGCATGAGCGGAAGCGGCCCGTCCGTGGTAGGATATTTTGATGACGCCGCCAAAGCATCCGCCTGCGCGGAGGAGCTTTTGGCGCGGGGCGTTCGTGCTTATCTGACCGAACCGTTGCGCTGAAATAAAAAAATGCAAAAATACGGATGCATTTTTGGTGCTTGATTCGTATACAAAGCAAAGATTACGAAGCGGAGGACATCCAAATGAAAAAAAATCGTTGCTTATTCTCATTCTTGTGCCTTGTGTTGACAGTAGTATTGCTGTTTTCGCTTGCAGCCTGCAAGCGCGGAGAAAAAGAACTTCCGGAAGAACCCGACGAGCCGCCCGCTCACACCAATAACGAGGTGGCGTCCTATTTCTACGGCTATTCGCGCAAGCACCAACAGTTGTTCCGTTACGAGTTCAACCTGGCCGGACGTCCCTTGGGGGCGGTTGCGGTCGACTGGTATACGCTGGAGCCTTGTAAAAACCTGCAAGGTAGCGCGCATGATTACCGATATAAGTACGATCACAACGGCCGCCTGATCGGTCACGAGATTGGCGGCGCGCCCCTTTTGATCGAATACGATGAGCTTGGCAATCCTGTGCGAAGCGTCGGCTTTTCCCGCATCGGCAGTATTGTGACGGTGGAATACACCTGCGGAGAACAGGGAGATGTTCTTAGTGAGCGGGTGACGCAGCACACACCGACGATTGCTCCCGCTGCTTCTCAAATAACTGTCTATACCTACGATGAAGACGGCAGACTGATCGGTGAGAACGATTACGCCTATACTTACGACAAGGACACTGTCCTGTTTGACGCTTGGTATGACGGCTCCGCCCATCCCGTTACGATCACGCTGGGCGAAAATGGAGATATTTTAAGTTTGCAGTTTTCATCGAAGAAGAAGTCTTTTCGCTATGATTGGACCTACGACAAGGACGGCCGGTGCATCTCCTCCTGTGGAAACACATTTGACTACGGTTGGAATACCTTGTCCGAGTGTCAGATCGAGCGGGACGAGAGCGGACGCTTGATTGAGGCAAATATCACCCGCGAGTGCGATTTGCCGGGGGCTGACATCCACGACGAGCGGTATTGCCTGACGTATGACGAGACGGGGGACGTTGCGCAGAGCGTCATTTACTATTTGAAAGATGGGAAATATACCCGGCGCTTGACCCACGATTTCGTGGGCGGTATGAGAAAAACGATTTCACAGGACATCTACGTCACCGACGAGTCCGGCAACGAACAGATCATTCGTGATTCCGTTACCGAATATGACCCTGTTACGGGTAAGTCCCTCAAAACCAGCGGTTACTGGCAAGATGTGCTTCAAGCGGAATGGATTTCGGAGTACGACGCACTTGGCCGACGGATTGTTTCCGTTGACAACGGATACAACGCCGGCAAGCTGTATGAGACAAAACGCACCGAGTACGAGTATGGAAAACAGGAAGATGTCGTAAAAAAGACGGTAACCAACACCTATCCTGCAAGTAACTCTTGGGAGACCATTACCTATGAATATGAAAACGGCGTGACCGTGCGTCTTTTGAGTGAGGATGAGGTCACTTGGGATGGCAAGCGCATTCATACCTGGTGTGACAGTCAACTGGATCCCAAAACGGAAACGGCCATACACACAATCACAAAAGTCTCTGAAGACGGCGTTCTGACCGAAGAAGAGGAAATGACGATCGATTATCTGTCCGAGCACCAATGGACGGAAAAGCTTGACCGAACGCTCTATACGAACGGAAAGGTTTCTCTCAAGGTCCACCGGGAAGACCTCGATGACGGCACAAGTATAACGATGAAAAAACAGTATGAAAACGACATTTTGATACTGGATCAGACCATTCGAAGGGCGCCTGGAATCTGGACGGACGGAGACTGGACCTACCGGACTCGTCCGACGTCGGAAACGTACGTGTATTACGCAAAGGACGGCACCTTCGATCGCCGCGAGGAGTGGGAATACGGTTACCACAACAACGGATACCGAGCCGAGGCACTGTGCAAAACGTATGACGAGGACGGCAAGCTTTTGCACTGCAAAACGGAAATCTATGACAAAGAGGGGAACCTTGTTACCGTCGCCACAAGTTAAACGCATCGCACCGCCCGGCAGCATTGTCGGGCGGTGCTTTTTCGCATGATTTTGCTCATAAAAAGACGGTTTGCACTTGACTTTTATGCAATAAAGAGGTATAATAATACATTATACTGGAGTAGTGTGGCAATCGGCCGCACAACGAACGACTAAATTTGATCCAAGAGAGGTAATTTGTATGGCAGCAATGACGAGAAGACAGGCTCGCGAGACGGTATTTGAGCTTTTGTTTGAGACGGATTTTGACGGCGCCCGCGTACCTGCCGAGGTGCTGGCACTGGCCCGCGAGGACAGAGACATCGAAATGAACGATTACGTCGAAAAAACGTATCTTGGCGCGATGGAAAACCGCGCTGTGCTGGACGTCCTGTTGAGTAAATTTTCACACGGATGGAAGACCGACCGTATGTCGCGTGTCAGCCGCGCCGTGTTGCGTCTTGGCACCTACGAGATGCTGTATTGCAAGGATATTCCCACCAACGTCTCGCTCAACGAGGCAGTCGAATTGACTAAAAAGTTTGATGATCCCAAGGCTCGCGCTTTCGTCAACGGCGTGCTCAACAGCATCAAGAACGAAATCGAAAAGACGGGAGCTGCTACCGTGATCGCCAACTGCGAGGCGGCTCTTGCCGAGGCCGAGGCTGCGATTGAGCCTGCGGAAGCAGAGGATGTCGCACCCGAGACTGCAGACGAAACCAATGAGTAACGGCGTTTACGTCGGCATTGACACCAGCAACTACACCACGTCGGTAGCACTGGCTGACGAGAATGGCACGATTTTGGCCAATCTCAAGCGCCCCTTGCCTGTCAAGGAAGGGGAACGGGGACTGCGCCAGAGCGACGCCGTGTTTGCCCACGTGCGCAATCTGCCCTCGCTGATGGAGGAGCTGAAGGCATTGCTTCATCCTGCCGATGCCGCGCCCGTTCTCGTACGGGGCGTGGGCTATTCCGCAACACCGACGAGAGCGGAGGGCTCGTATATGCCTTGCTTTCGGGCGGGAGAGGTAGCCGCAACCGCCATTTGCGCTGCGACGGGCGCTCCTATGGTCCAAACGACACACCAGGAGGGACACGTCATGGCGGCGCTGTATTCGGCGGGCGTTACGGACGAATGGACGGATACGGACTTTGTGGCATTCCACGTATCGGGCGGCACGACGGACGTGTTGTACTCTCATCCCACCGCAGACGGATTTGATATTACTCCCATCGGCAAGTCGCTTGATCTTCATGCAGGGCAGGCGGTTGACCGTATTGGTGTAGCTCTTGGACTTGCATTCCCTTGCGGAAGGGAGCTGGAAGCACTAGCTGCACAAAACACACAAAAGATTCCCAAGCCTCGCATTTGCGTCAAGGGCCCGGATTGCCATTTGTCGGGTCTGGAAAATCTCGCCTTGGCTTTGTACGAAAAAACGGGAGACAAAGCACTCGTGGCCGCATACACGCTGGATTTTATCGGTCTGACGCTGTATGAGATGGCCGCCGAGGTGCGTCGCCGCTATCCTGCGATCCCCCTGGTTTTTGCGGGGGGCGTTATGAGCAATCGGCGCATTCAGGCAATGCTTGGTGCTCGGCTGAAGGGTTCTCATTTTTCCGAGCCTGCTTTTTCCGCCGATAACGCGGCGGGCGTGGCACTGCTGTGCCGTCGGCAACTGACAAAGCAATAAAGCAATTCTGTTAAACGAAAGGAGTGATCGCCGTGAGAGACAGCGTATTTTCCATATCCGAGATCAACGAATACGTGCGTATGGTGCTCGACGGCGATCCGAGACTTCGCCGCGTGTGGTTGCGGGGCGAGATCTCCAACTTCACCAACCACTACAAAACGGGACATTTCTATTTTTCTCTCAAGGATGAGCAGAGTGCTCTTCGTGCCGTGATGTTCCGGGGGAGCAACAGCCGCCTGGCATTCATGCCCGAAAACGGAATGCGGGTGCTCGTGTGCGGCGATATTCGCGCCTATCCCCGCGACGGACAGACTCAGATCGTGGTTGGCGAAATGCAACCCGATGGGGCCGGATCTTTGGCACTCGCCTTTGAACAATTGCGCCGCAAGCTGGAGAGCGAGGGGCTGTTTGACGTCGAACGCAAAAAGCCGCTGGTCAAATACCCACGCCGTATCGGTGTTATTACTTCTCCTACGGGCGCGGCCATTCACGATATCATCCGCATTGCAGGGAGAAGATTTCCTCTGTGTGAATTGATTCTGTTTCCCGCTTTGGTACAAGGGGCGGGAGCGGCAGAGTCGCTGTGCACAGGCGTCGAATTTTTTAATTCCGTCGATCTTGTCGATGAGATCATTATTGGTCGCGGCGGCGGCTCCATTGAGGATCTGTGGGCCTTCAACGACGAGCGGCTGGCCAGAACGATTGCCGCTTCGCGCCTGCCTGTCATCTCTGCGGTGGGGCACGAATCCGACGTGACCATTTGTGACTTTGTTGCCGATCATCGCGCACCTACCCCCAGCGGTGCTGCAGAGATCGCGCTGCCCGATCAGGCGGAATTGTACGCCGCTATCGGAAATAGGCAAGAACGGCTGCACCGTGTGGCCGAGCAATATTTGATTCGTGCCGGACAGGCCTTGGCTCGCCGTGCCGAGCATCGCCTTCTGATCTCCCCCCACGCTCTGTTTGATGAGCGGCGGACACATTTGTGTATGCGGGAGGAGCGACTGGATCGCTTTGCGTTGTCTGCAACGGAGCGGGCAAGAGCGGCGCTGGCTCATCGCGCCGCTAAATTGGAGGCGCTTAGCCCGTTGGCTGTCTTGTCGCGCGGATATGCGATGGTCAGCGACGAGCAGGGGCGTTTGCAAACGACGGCAAGTGCCTTGCAAATCGGGCAACCCATCACGCTGCGCTTTTCCGACGGCAGTGCCACAGCGGCCGTTACGTCGGTGGAAGAGCATCACTAACGAATTATGACGAAGGAGACGGATAATGGCAACTGCAGCATCCGAAAAAAAGATTGCGGGCAAGGCTTGCTCCTTTGAGGAGAGCCTGGTAAGATTGGACGAGATCATTGCCGTTTTGGAAAAAGACAATGTTCCCTTGGACGAATTGATGAAACTGTACGAAGAGGGCGTGGGGCTTTTGCGATGTGCCAACGAGCAGTTGGAGACGGCAGAGCAAAAGGTGAAAATGCTCAAAATTTCCCCCGATGGACAAACGGCCCGTCTGGTCCCCTTTGACGACGAGGACAAGGAATGACCAGAGAACAACTGTTGGTCCGCCTTGGTGAGGACGCCGCTTTGACGGAGCGGGCATTGGCACAACGTTTGAAGGATCATCCGATACATTCCGATGAGCATCTGCGCGCTCTCAAAGAGGCGCAGGATTACAGCCTTTTGGGGGGCGGTAAGCGTATTCGCGCCGCACTGACGCTGGAAGTATGTCGCCTGCTGGGCGGGGAGAGCAGTTACTCGATCCCCTTTGCCTGTGCGATTGAAATGATACACGCATATTCTCTGATCCACGACGATCTTCCTTGCATGGACGACGACGATCTGCGACGGGGGAAGCCAACCTCGCATAAAATGTTTGGGGAGGCTACCGCTATTTTGGCAGGAGATTCCTTGCTGACGGACGCCTTTTTCGTGGCGTCGTCGCAAGGGGATGATCGAGCGGCCTTGCGTGCAGTCCGTACGCTTGCGTACGCTGCGGGAAGCGTGGGGATGGTCGGCGGGCAGATGATGGATCTTCGGGGAGCGCAAGAACGGCTTGCCCGGGATACGTTGCTTTTGCTGCACAGCCGAAAAACCGGCGCACTGATCCGCGCGGCGGTACAGTTGGGCGCGATTGCCGCCGGATATGACGAACAAAGCCAAGAATGGCACGCGCTGACGCTCTATGCCGAACGCATCGGTCTTGCGTTTCAGGTCGTGGACGATATTTTAGACGTGACGGCGGATCCGATCCTGTTGGGAAAATCCAAGGGGAAGGACAAAGAAGAAAACAAGACCACGTTTTTGACTTATTATACTGTCGAGGAGGCGGGGGCATATGCCCGCCGTTTGACCGACGAGGCCATTGCGGCTGTCAGTTCCTTGGATAAAGACGGGATACTGACCGCATTGGCGCTGTATTTAGCCGAACGAGTTTACTGATCCGAGAAAGGAGCCCTGTTATGCGCATTGACGTTTATTTAACTCAATACAATCACACCCAGAGCCGTGCGCGAGCGCAACAGCTGATTGCGGCAGGGCAGGTCAAGCTGGACGGTGAGACCGTCACCAAAGCGGGTGCTTCGGTGGATGAAGCACAACCCCATACGGTTGAAATCGTTCAAGATATCCCATACGTCGGCCGAGGAGGCTGTAAGCTGGAGACCGCGCTTGATGCCTTTGATCTTGACGTTAAGGGCGCGTGGGCGGTGGATATCGGAGCTTCCACGGGAGGCTTTACCGATTGCCTTTTGCGCCGCGGCGCTATGCGAGTATATGCGGTCGATTCGGGCGCAGGACAGTTGTCTTCTGCACTTATGGTGGACGAGCGCGTTATCAACATGGAAAAATGCAATGCCCGCTATCTTATGCCCGATGCACTGGGCCAAGACTTTTTGGCGCATGGCGGAGCTGACGTCGTTGTCATGGACGTATCCTTTATCTCGCAAACTTACATTCACCCCGTGATCGCCTCGTTGCTCGCGCCGGGCGGTGTGGCCGTGACGCTCGTCAAGCCTCAATTTGAGGTGGGACGGGAGCGTCTTGGCAAGAACGGCATTGTTCGCGAGCCCAAGTGGCGTCAGGCGGCGGTGGAGCGCGTTTTGCAAAGTGCGACAGCGGCATCGCTTGTGCCGCTGTCATTGATCCGATCCCCCATCCTGGGCGGCGACGGCAACGTGGAGTTTCTTCTCCTGCTCCAAAGGGCAGACGAAGCACAGCAAACCGCGTTGACGATCGAGGGTGTGGACGCATCGCTGTTCAAATCTTAAATCAGACATTTTCGACCAAACGGTCGATGGCATATAATGACACACCGGTATATCACAATGGCGCGGATGTCCGCGTTGGGAAGGGAGTATGTTGGACTATGAAGAAAATTGCATTGATCACAAATTTTAATATAGCGGATAAAGTAAATGCCGCCATTGCCGTGACGCAAAAGCTGCGTGAGTTCGGCTGTGAGGTTATCACACCGACCTATAACCGTGAGAAGATCGCACGCCACCGCTTTGCCAAGGGCAAGCTGGAGCTGACCTACGTATCGCAGGACACCATGTATTCGGAGGCTGAGCTGCTTATTATTCTGGGGGGGGACGGTACTATTTTGGAAGCATCGCGCCGCGCTGCCATGCGTAAGATCCCCATCCTTGGCATCAATCTCGGACATTTGGGATATATGGCAGAGTTGGAGCTGGATGAGCTGGATCTGCTTGAAAATCTGTTCAACGGCGAATACACTGAGGAAAAACGCTCCATGATCAGCGTGGAGATTTTGGACGAGGAAAAGACGCGCATTGCCTCGTTTGCTCTCAATGAGGCTGTTATTACGGGCGGCTCGTCGGTGGCTCGCATTATTGATCTTGAACTGAGCGAGGGTGGAGAACTTATCACCAATTACCGTGCCGACGGCTTGATCGTGGCAACCCCCACCGGATCAACGGCTTATTCGATGTCGGCGGGCGGCCCCATCGCCGATCCCCGCATCAACTGCCTGTGCGTTACTCCCATCTGCTCGCATTCGTTGACCGCTCGTCCGTTGGTTTTCCCCGACGACGCGGTGCTGGAGATTCGCAATACCTGCCAGCGCGAGAAGATGCTGTACGTTACGGTGGACGGCCGCATCAACTACGAATTGTATCGCGGTAACGTCGTTCGTATTACCCGATCTCCTATGGTCACGACGTTGATTCGATTGAAAAAATACAGCTTTTATCACAAGCTGCGCTCCAAAATGAACAAAGAATAAGCCGCTCGGCCGAGGAAAGGAAATATCTATCATGAAAAAGAATCGTCAAGAGAAAATTCTGGAACTGATCGCTCGTTATCCCATCGGAACGCAGGATGAGCTGATCGCCTATCTGAAGGAATACGATTGCAACGCTACACAGGCGACGGTGTCGCGTGACATCCGCGCCCTGAAGCTGATCAAGGTTTTGATGGAGGATGGAAACTACCGTTATATTTTGCCTCAAACGCAGGACAACAGTACCAAGGATGGTGCGGCTGTCCTGAACTACCACAAGACCTATGCCAGCTCTATTCTTTCCGTTCGTTACGCAATGAATAACGTGGTGATCAAGACCGCGCCCGGCATGGCCTCGGCGATTGCCTTGATGCTGGACCACACCAACCATGAAATGATGTTGGGCACGGTTGCCGGTGACGACACGATTATCGTTGTTACTCGCAGTACGGAAGAATCCGAGGCACTGTGCAAAAGCATTGAGGAGCAAAGACAGTAAAACAGCGAAATTCCGATCGAAAGGAGGCGCGTCATGCTTCGCACCTTGCACATTGAAAATATCGCCGTCATCAAGTGCGTGGATATCACGTTTGACGATGCTCTGACCGTGCTGACGGGCGAGACCGGCGCGGGTAAATCTATTCTGATCGACAGCGTTGGGTTGCTTTTGGGCGGTAAATTCAACCGCGAGATCATTCGCACGGGAGAAACAACGGCAACGGTAAGCGCTGTGTTTGATTCTCTTTCTCATGAAACGATTGAAGCGTTGGAGGCACTTGGTTATGCCCCCGACGAAGAGGGAACACTTCTGTTGCGCCGCACACTGCAGGCCGATGGCAAAAGCACCATTCGCCTGGGCGGACAGCCCATTACTGCCACGATGGCGCGCGAGATCGGCCGCTATTTGCTCAATATTCACGGGCAGAATGACAACCAGCGCTTGCTTCAAAAATCCACGCATCTGCATCTTTTGGATGCCATGGGTGACTACGCATCCGAAAAGCGAGCGTATGCCGCCGCTTTCGAGCGGCTGTGCGCGTGTGAGCGCGAGCTTGCTACGCTGGGACAGAGCGACGCCGAAAAGCTGCGTTTTTCCGAAATGCTGGAATATCAGATCAAAGATATCGAAGCCGTCAAACTCAAAACGGGAGAGATTGCCAATCTGGAACGTGAGCGAGAACGGCTGAAAAATATTGAAAAAATTGAAAAGCACGTCAAATTTGCCGCGACGGTGCTGGACAGTCGGGAAAAAAGCGTAGCCGTCGCCTATCTGTTAGGGCGGGGCAGTGCATCGCTCCGTCAGATCGCGGGCGTCATTCCCGAGGCCAACGAGATGGCCGAGCGGCTGGATGACATGATGTATCAGGTTCGCGATATGGCCGAAGAGATCCGTGGGTGGTCGGACGATGATGCGGGCGATCCTACGGCGCGTCTGGATGCAATTGAGAGCCGTCTGGATCAGATTTCACGTCTGCAGAGAAAGTACGGCAAGACGGAAGAGGAGATTCTTGCATTTCTTGCTCGCGCCAAAGCGGAATTGGAAGGACTCGACATCCAAGGCGAGCGCATGGCCGAACTGGAACGGCAGAGGAGCGCACTTCGAGAGGAATGCCGTCTTTTGGCAGCTGCTCTGACCGACTGCCGCCGTGCAGTGGCGGATGATATCACTGAGCGCATTCGCTGTGAGCTTGCCTATCTTGATATGCCCAAGGTTCGCTTTGGGGTATCGATCAAGCCAACGGAGGACTTTACCTTTACGGGCTGTGACGATGTGGAATTCTTGATTGCCACCAACCCGGGCGAGCCTCTCTTGCCTATGATAAAAATAGCCTCGGGCGGTGAATTGTCGCGTTTGATGCTGGCGCTGAAGACGGTACTCAACGACCGCGATGGCGTGGGATGTGTCGTGTTCGACGAGGTCGATACCGGCATTTCGGGCAAAACCTCCCGCAAGGTTGGCATTCGCTTGTGCCAGATGGGACGCGACGTGCAGGTCATTTGCATTACCCACGCGGCGCAGATCGCGTCTTTGGCCGATACTCATTTACTAATTGAGAAGAATGAGGTCGACGGTCGCATGGAAACGAGTATTCGCCCTTTGAATGACAAGAACCGCGTGGATGAGATCGCGCGTATTCTTGGCGGTATTGAAGTGACGGAATCTCAACGAACTGCCGCGCGAGAGATGATAGAGGAGAGGAAAAGTATTTCTTGAAAATTTACGACATCTCCTTTGGACGCGCATACAGCTTCGCGCTGCGCTGTGTGATGCTGCAGAATAAGTTGTTTAAAATGATTGGGAGGTGAGACTCATGCCAAAACCCATCAAAACCAACGCCATGCGCCAGCTGGACGCCGCCCGCATCGCGTATGAACCCAAAACCTACGAGGTGGACGAAAACGATCTATCCGGCGTGCATATCGCGGAGCAGATCGGTCTGCCCTGTGAAAAAACCTTCAAAACGCTGGTCGCTACGGGAGATAAGACGGGCCCCCTGGTTTTCTGCCTGCCCGCCCACCGCGAGATCGATCTCAAAAAGGCCGCCGTACTGACGGGGAACAAAAAAATCGAAATGGTCCACGTCAAAGATCTGCTTGCTCTTACGGGATATATTCGAGGCGGCTGCTCGCCCATCGGCATGAAAAAGAGGTTCCCGACGTACGTCCATTCCTCGGCACTCGACCACGAAAAGATCACGGTCAGCGCGGGGTGTAAGGGCATTCAGCTGCTTTTGTCGGTTGGTGAGCTCTTGCGTTTCATCGGTGCCGAAACGGCGGATTTTTGCATATCAGAGGGTTGATCTTTTGAAAAAAGTATAAAATCGAGGGAAAATCTTAAAAATTGTTTCCGTTTTGCTCTTGCGAAACGGAAAAACATCGTGTATAATATATAGGTTATGAACATTATTTACTGACAGTAAAGGAAAAATAAAATGCTGAACATTAAAGCGACTATCGCACAAAAAATTCTTGAATGTATCCATACCATTTCTCCCGACGTGGATATGGATGCCGCTTCCATCGCAGGCTGGTTGGAATATCCCCCCGATCTGTCGATGGGCGATCTGGCGTTTCCTTGCTTCCGTTTGAGCAAGACGTTGCGTCGCGCTCCCGTGCAGATTGCTTCCGCCATCGCAGAAAAGCTGAACGGTGGATGCGAGTACATCGATCACGCCGAAAACCTCAACGGATATCTGAACCTGACGCTGTCCGCGTCGGCCCTGACCGCTCACGTCCTGCCCGAAATTCTCGAGAAGGGCGAAAAATACGGCGCGCCTATCTTTGGTGAAGGCAAGACGGTGGTGCTGGATTACTCCTCGCCCAACGTCGCCAAGCCCTTCCATATCGGCCACCTCGGCACGACTGTCATCGGCCACTCGCTCAAAAAGCTGCACGAGTTTGCGGGTTATAAGTGCGTCGGCATCAACTACCTCGGTGACTGGGGTACCCAGTTCGGCAAGCTTATCGTGGCCTACCGTCGTTGGGGCAACCGCGAGATGATCGAACAGGGCGGCGTTGATAAGCTGGTTGAGCTGTACGTTAAGGTCAATAACGCCATTTCGGGCAACGAAGCCGAGGGTATCGCTCCCGATACTGCCATGGCTGACGAGGCCCGCGCCGAATTCCATAAGTTGGAAATGGGTGACGAGGAAAATCTGGCACTGTGGAAGTGGTTCGTTGAGATCAGTCTTAAGGAATACGAGCAGACCTACCGTCAGCTCGGTATCACCTTTGATTCTTACAAGGGCGAGAGCTTCTACACCGACAAAATGCCTGCGCAGGTGCAAAAGCTGCGCGATATGGGTCTGATGCAGATCAGCGACGGTGCCAGCATCGTCGATCTGGAGCAATACGGAATGCCGCCTTGCCTGATCCTCAAGCGCGACGGCTCGACGCTGTATCCCACCCGCGATATCGCTGCCGCCGTTTACCGTAAGAATGAATATAGTTTCGATAAGGCCATTTACGTCACCGCTGCCGCCCAGAGCTTGCACTTTGCTCAGTGGTTCAAGGTGGTCGAGCTGATGGGCTACGACTGGTACGATCAGCTGGTCCACGTCCCCTACGGTATGGTTAGCATTAACGGTGCAAAGCTGGCAACGAGAACGGGCAACGTCGTGCTTCTGCGCGATCTGTTTGCAGCCGCCATCGAAAAGGTTCGTCAGATCATGGACGAAAAGAACCCGAACCTGGAAAATAAGGACGAGGCCGCTGAGGCCGTCGGCGTGGGCGCCATCGTCTTCTACTACCTGACCAACAACCGCATCAAGGATATTAACTTCAACATGGAGGATGCTCTGAGCTACGACGGTAACACGGGCCCCTACGTTCAGTACACCTATGCACGTACCTGCTCCATCGTCCGCCGTGCAACCGAGGCGGGGGTGACGGTCCAGGGCGATCTGGGTACGGTGACCGAGCCTCAGGAGAAGGAGCTTCTCAAGGCACTGTCTCGTTTTGGCGAGTGCGTTGTGAGTGCTATCCGCGACTACGAGCCCAGCGAGATCACTCGCTACATTCTCGACGTGGCTGCTGCCTTCAACCGCTTCTATCACGATTGCCCCATCCTCTCTGCCGAGGACGAGAGCGTGCGCAAATTGCGTCTGGCTCTCACCGCCGCCACAAACACGGTATTGGGCAACGCGTTTGAACTCATCTGCCTGCGCAAGATTGAGCAGATCTGATCCAGTTAAAATTTTATTGATATAAACGAGGTATAAAATATGTCCGGACATAGCAAATGGGCGAATATCAAGCACAAGAAAGAAAAAACCGACGCACAAAAAGCGAAAATTTTCACCAAGATCGGTAAAGAAATCACTGTGGCCGTTAAGATGGGCGGCGGCGACCCCAACTCCAACTCCAAGCTGCGCGATCTGATCGCCAAGGCAAAATCCAACAACGTTCCCAACGATAACATCGAGCGTTGCATCAAGAAGGCCATGGGCGCGCAGGACGTCAATTACGAGGAGATCGTGTACGAGGGCTACGGCCCCGCAGGCGTTGCCGTCATCGTCGAGACCACGACCGACAACCGCAACCGCACCGCAGGCGAGGTTCGCCACTACTTTGATAAATTCGGCGGTAACATGGGCCAGACGGGCTGCGTCAGCTACATGTTCGAGTCCAAGGGTATGATCATCATCGAGGACGAAGATGAGGAGATCGACGAGGACGTTCTGATGGAAAAGGCACTCGAAGCAGGTGCGGAGGATTTCGCCGGCGAGAACAACGTTTACGAGATCACCACCGACGTTGACGACGTTTACGCGATCAAGGAGGCTCTTGAGACCGCAGGCTACAAGATCACCTCGGCCGAGCAGACCAAGCTGCCCAATACCTACGTTGAGCTGACGAGCGAGGACGACATCAAGCATATGTCGCTTCTGCTGGAATATCTGGATGACAACGACGACGTCATTAACGTCTACCACAACTGGGAGAACGAGCAGTAATAGACTACCCATATAAACGAAGGGAGTTATCAAATGAAGACAGATATCAATTCGGCCATTCGCAAAGCTGTTTGGATTCTGTGCCCAAAAGAGATCGACTCTCCTATCATCAGCCGAAGCTTCCGTGTTTTCACGGAGGCTTCGGCTGTTGTTGCTTTGAGCTCTTTGGGCTTTTTCAAATTATACGTCAACGGCCATGCCGTAGGGGATGAATTCTTTCGTCCGTCAAACAGCATCATTCATGCGCGGAATTCCGAGACGTGGATCTATCCCATCCGTGATACCTTTACCTATCGCGCGTATTACACCACCGTCGATATCACTCCTTGGTTGCGAAAAGGCGAGAATACGCTGCAGATCGCGTTGGGCAATGGCTGGTACCGTCAAACCGAGCGTGTAGCCGAAGGAAATATGGCGTTTGGCGAACGACTGGGCGCGATCTATGCTCTTGTGCTGGAGCAGGGTGGGGAAGAAATCGTCCTCTGTTCCGACGGAAGTGAAACCTGCCGCGCTTGTGCGATCGTATATAATCAATTGTTTTACGGCGAGGTTTACGATGCACGGCGCGAGGGGGCGGAATCGGAGGGGGTTACGGTCGAAGTTACGGATCTCCCTGATACGATTCTGTCCCCCGAGGACGCGCCTGCCGATCGTATCGTGCGGCGTCTGTCGCCTGCGTTACTGTTCGATTATGGGGACAGGAAAATATATGATGCCGGTGAAAACGTCAGCGGCCTCGTTTCTTTGCGACTACACGGAGCGACGGGAGAGCAGGTGCGTATTCGCTTTGCCGAGAATCTTAGTAAGGGAGAATTGTCCTTCGATACGACGGGGGGCGGCCACAGAAGCCCCGACGGAAAGCCCCAGATTATGCAAGATATCTGTATTTGCGACGGCGAGAAACGTGAGTTCATGCCAAGCTTTGTGTGGCATGCTTTTCGCTATTTTGAGATCATTGGTCCCGCAGAACCGATGTTTGTAGCCGTAATCCATAGCGATACCCCGATCACCTCATCTTTTCACAGCAGTTCACCCGAATTGAATTGGTTGTACGATGCTTTTGTGCGTACGCAGCTAAATAATATGCACGGCGGTGTGCCCTCGGATTGCCCGCACAGAGAGCGTCTGGGCTACACGGGGGACGGTCAGGTCTGCGCCCGCGCGGCAATGACCATGCTGGACAGCCGCACTTTTTATCGCAAATGGATCAGAGATATTTTTGATTCTCAGGACCGGGTGACCGGGCACGTGAACCATACGGCCCCTTTTGCAGGAGGCGGCGGAGGACCGGGTGGCTGGGGCTGTGCGGCGATCATTGTGCCGTATCAGTATTATAAAACCTACGGAGACACGGATTTAGTGGTTGAATATTACGACCGAATGAAGCAATGGATCCGCTATCTGCTCACCCGCACCGAGCAGGGGCTTGTCGTGCGGGAGGAGGAGGGCGGATGGTGTTTGGGGGACTGGTGTACTCTGGAAAAAACCGAAATTCCCATCCCGCTTGTCAACACTTGTTATCTGATCAAATCGTTACGGTATCTTGAGGAAATGGCCGCCGCCATCGGTAAAGCGGAGGATATCTTGGCCTTTGCAGATATTCGCAAGGCAGCGGAAGATGCCGTGCGAGCGACGTATTTCGATGCCGCCACCGGCAGTTTTGCCGACGGAATTCAAGGCGCGGACGCCTTCGCGCTTTGGGCAGAACTGGGCGACGAGCGAACGATGAGCGCGCTGGTCGAAAAGTACAAGCAACTCGGTCATTTTGATACGGGATTTTTGTGTACCGAGATTCTTTGCGGTCTTCTCTTGGAAAACGGAGCAGAGGACGTAGCTTTTTCGTTGCTGACCTCGCACGAGAAGGGTTCGTTCGGCTACATGATGGATCGCGGCGCAACGACTATTTGGGAGCAATGGGATGGCGGGGGATCGCATGATCATCCCATGTTTGGAGCTTCGGCAGGACACCTGATTTCATCGTTGCTCGGCATCGGGCAGAAAGAAGCTTCCGCCGGTTATAAGGAACTCGTGATCGCACCCAAAACGCCGATGGGTCTTGCCTATGCCCGGGGAAGCGTGCCGCTCCCAATCGGAGAGGTTGGGGTGGCTTGGGAGAGAATCGCATCCGCTGTGCATTTTGCGATAAACTTGCCTGAAAACTGTGAGTGTGATTTTGTATATGCGGATAAATGCGTCCGACTCTCTGATGGGAATCATTCCATAATTGTCTCGACCGGCAACTCATGATATGACATAAAAAGCCGACAGATTTCACTTGAAATCTGTCGGCTTTTTATCAATTACTTATGAATCACAATATCCATGCCAAACTCGGCCGTTTTACCGGGCTCAAGTCTGTTCATGTACTTCTTGGTTGCCATATCGTCGACGATGCCGTCATCCGAGGGCAGACCGTTCCAGGGCTCGATGCACAGATAGGGCGCATCGGTGCGGGGCTTGTGCCACAGTCCCAGATAAGGCATATTGGTGTAGGATACCGTGACGGCCTTGGTTGTCTTGTCCGACTTGAGCGTGACCTCATTTGCCATGTCGCGAAGGAAGATGGCGTCATTGTCGAACATATCGTGGTGCAGATGATAGGTCGTGCCGTTCTCCAGCGGGAACAGTTCAGTTTCGTCCGTCATAAAGCAACGCTCGGTCAGGATCAGCTTGCGAGCCGGCGTCTTTTCGGCAAACTCGATGTAGTAGTCCGAGAAATCGGTGCCTGCCTCGAGAGGTACGTTGAAGCCGGGGTGACCGCCGATGCCGAAGGGAAGCACCTCATCGCCGGTGTTCTCGACGACGAAGGAGTGAGTCAGCTTGTTGCCGTCCAGTGCATAGGTCAGCGAGTAACGGAACGCGAAGGGATACTGGGCGCGGGTGAACTCGTTGTCGGTGTAGGTCAGCGTGATGCTGGTCTCGGTCTTGTTCTCGACCGTCAGATCGACGTCGCGGATAAAGCCGTGAATGGTCATGTCGTAGCTCTTGCCCTCGTGGGTGTAGCGGCCCTCGACAAGTCGGCCGCAGATGGGGAAGAGCAGAATGGCCTGGCCCGTCCAATAGCGTTCGTCGCCCTGCCACAGATATTCGGTACCGGTTGTTTTTTCAATGATGGAATTGAGCTCTGCACCGTGGTCGTTGATGACGACGCGCAGCTGCTCGTTTTCGAGAATGTGCTTCATGATATCCTCCTTATGTAAATCCGTCTTGTCGGATCTTTCTTCCTTATCAGTATATCATACATTTTAGAATAAAGCAAGTCCCAACGGAAATAATAAGCAAAAGAATATTGTGATTTGGGGAGGCTGGAATGAAACACGGCATCATACAACTGAATGCGTCGCTGATCGCGGCAACGAGTGTGGTAGGATATCTGGAACGGGGCGGTCCGATCGGACAGTGCTTCGATTTTTATGACGACAAAAAGGACGGAGGAGACCGTTTCGGTCAAGACACCTTTGAAAAGGCGGAAAGTGAAATGCAACGTATGGCACTGAATGGGGCATTGGCTAAAACCGGCTTGCGCGAGGAAAATCTGGATGCTGTTTTTGCGGGCGATCTGCTCAATCAATGCACGTCGTCTGCCTATGGCCTTTTGGATTTTGACGTTCCGTACTTCGGTTTGTACGGTGCTTGCTCGACCGCCGCCGAAGGGCTGCTTCTGGCGGGTACTATGGTTACGCACGGGGTGTTCGACCTTTGCGCTGCCGTGGCTTCCAGCCATAATTGCAGCGCCGAACGGCAGTATCGCACGCCATTGGAATACGGTGGTCAGCGCACACCTACCGCTCAGTGGACGGTTACGGGAGCGGGAGCTTTTTTGATCGGAAAGCCGGACACAAAGGCAGTGCGTCTTGCGGCGGGACTTCCTGGTATTGCGATCGAGAAGGGTATCACCGACACCAATAATATGGGGGCAGCTATGGCACCCGCGGCGGCGGATACGTTAATTCGTTTTCTGACTGGAAGTCAGACGGAGCCGAAAGAGTACGACGTCATCGTCACGGGCGACCTCGGTTACGAGGGCGGTGACATTTTCAAGGATCTGTTGCGTATGGAGGGATATGATCTGGGAACCCGATATCAGGATTGCGGACAGCTGATTTTCAATCGTCAAACGCAGGATACTCACGCAGGCGGCTCGGGATGCGGATGTTCAGCTGTCGTTATGGCATCTTATTTTCTGCCTAAACTTTTGCGCGGGGAGATCCGACGCATGATCTTTATGGGAACGGGGGCCATGATGAGCCCTTCCAGTATTCAGCAAGGGCTGGCCATTCCCGGCATCGCGCACTTGCTGGTACTGGAGAGACCTCAATCAAAGGAAGACGGGGAGAAGTAATATTATGGAAGGAATTTGGTCTTTTGTATGGGCGTTTGTGATTGGCGGTGCATGGTGTGTTCTGGCTCAGATTTTGCTGGATAAGACCAAGCTGACACCGGCAAGGATTCTGGTTGGATATGTAGTTCTCGGTGTTTTCCTCGGGGCCATCGGACTATACGGCCCCTTGGCTGATTTTGCTGGGGCGGGGGCAACCACGCCGTTGACCGGCTTTGGGTATCTGATTTCCAAAGGCGTGCGCCAGGCGGTTGACGAAAAGGGATTGCTGGGCGCGCTGACCGGCGGACTGACAGCGGCGGCCGGAGGTACGGCGGCAGCCTTATGCTTTGGATATCTTGCCGCTTTAATCTTCAAAAGTAAGCCTCGCGGTTGATCATTTTTGACAAAATATAAAAAAACGAAAAATATTTCAAAAAAAGTGTTGACAAAAAGGGGGAGCGGTGATATAATAGTCAAGCTGTCCGCGAGAGGACGGCATCACTACGAAATGGCGAGCGCGCAAATATTCGGAGAATATTTGCTGAACTCACCA
>JAZLCA010000074.1:0-4001 GCA_045613985.1 Eubacteriales bacterium
GTTGCTCGCGCAGAATTTCGGCTGCGATGTCGGACAAAGCCTCGTGGGGGAACAATTCGGGATTGGGATTGCCGCCTGCCAGCGAGATCACGGAGGGATCGGCGGCGTATTTGAAGATTTCACGGATGGCGGAGCCGCGCAAGGGGCTCATTCGGTTTGAAATAATATAGTCCATGCCAATGCTCCTCACAGTCTGTACACGTCGGCAGGATTGACGTCGCCGTAGCCGCCGCGGTGTAAAATGTCCTCGGCCAGCTCGATGTCATCGGTGCGGACGACCATCAAAGCCTTGCCGCTTTGTCTGCCGACACAGGCATACATATATTCAATGTTCAGGCCTGCCTCAGAAAGCAGGTGGAGAATGCCGACGGCACCGCCGGGGGCATCGTCCATGGCAATGGCCAGAACTTCGCTGATGCGAACTACGATACCGGCTTCCATGAGCACCTCGCGTGCGCGGTCGGGCTGATCGACGATGAGGCGCAGAATGCCGAACTCAGCGGTATCGGCTACGGTCAAAGCACTCAGATTGATGCCTTCCTTGGCGAGGATATCGGTAGCGGCACAAAGTCTGCCGGGTTTGTTTTCCAGAAAAACGGAGAGTTGTCGAATTGTCATCATAATCGTAATCTCCTTTCAAATTTACATCTTACCCTTACGGTTGTCGATCACACGCTTGGCTTTGCCTTCGGAACGGACGATGGACTTGGGGTTGACCAGATGCACCTTGGCGCCGATACCCAGCATGGAGCGAAGTCCCTCGGTGATGGTGCGCTCCATCTTTTCGATGGATTTGACATCATCGGTAAAGAAGGATTCACTCATTTCCACGTTGACGTCGAAGGTGTCGTTGTTGTTGACGCGGTCAACGACGATTTGGTAGTTGGGGGTAATGGCATCGCCGTATACCTTGAGCAATACCTCCTCGATCTGCGAGGGGAAGACGTTGACACCGCGGATGATGAGCATATCGTCGGTGCGCCCACTGGGCTTGCGCATACGAATGTGGGTTCTGCCACAAGCGCATTTTTCGTCGGTCAGCGTACAAATATCACGGGTGCGGTAGCGGATAAGGGGGAATCCCTCTTTGGTAATCGTGGTGAAAACCAACTCACCCGTAGCTCCAATGGGAAGTACCTCTCCGGTATCGGGATCAATGATCTCGGGGATGAAGTGATCCTCCCAGACGTGCATGCCGCACTGGCATTCACATTCGCCCGAAACACCGGGGCCGAGAATTTCAGACAGACCGTAGATATCGTAGGCCTTGACGCCCAACGCGTCTTCGATCTTTTTACGCATATCCTCCGACCAAGGCTCCGCGCCCAAAATAGCCACTTTGAGCTTGAGCTGGTCCTTGACACCCATGCGCTGAACCTCCTCGGCCAGATACATGGCGTAGGAGGGCGTGCAACAAAGGGCAGTCGAGCCGAAATCGATCATGGTCTGAATCTGGAGTGCAGTATTACCCGACGAGGTGGGAATGACGGTTGCGCCGATGCGCTCGGCACCGCCGTGAGCACCAAGACCTCCCGTAAACAAGCCGTAGCCGTAGGACACCTGGATGAAATCCTTTTCGTTAAGGCCCAAACCGTTCATCATACGAGCGACGCATTCCGCCCACAGATCCAGGTCGTTTTTGGTGTAGCCGACGACGATACGCTTGCCCGTTGTGCCGGACGACGCATGGACGCGGACGATGTTTTCCATAGGCTCGGCAAAAAGGCCGTAGGGATAATAATCGCGCAGGTCGCTTTTGTAGGAGAAGGGCAGACGGTGAAGGTCGTCAACGCCGTGAATGTCTTCGGGAGTGAGTCCTTTTTCGTCCATGCGCTGACGGAAGCACTCGACGCGCTCATACATGCGTTTGACTTGGGCGACAAGACGCTCGTCCTGTAGTTTTTTGATTTGATCTCGAGGCATACACTCGATCTCGGGGGTTCTGATAGCCATAAAATGATTCCTTTCGGCTTGCTTAAAGAGTAAAGTTGCGGTTTATTTTGCTGCGGGAGATTTTTTACGAAGATTGAGGATAATACCCAACGCGACCGACAGAAGAGCGGCCAGCATGACCTGATACTCGGAGGGGAGCAGGAAGGTCAGGGTGTGGGCAGGAATCCAGAAAATGGGGACGGTCTTGAACAGAGTAAAGGAGACGAAGCGTTTCCAGTCGACTGCGTCAATGACCTGTGCGAGGGGGACGCCCTTGCCGTTTTGTGCGCGCAGAGCAAGATAGGTATCGGAGCATTTGTGGACGGCCATGAAGGTAGGGCCGAAGGTCAGATTCATGGTCGCGGCGGTGGCGAACGCACGAATCAGCTTACTCCAGATGGCGGGGGCGTTTACCCCGGGAAGCAGTCCCGCTTCCATCATGGCGCCCGAGCCGAGGAAGTAGATCTTCATCATATAGGTGATCCAGATACCGATCAGCCCCCAAATAACGATGCGGGCGACAAGATAGGAGGGTTTGGCAAACTTGCCCGAAGCCATTTTGATGGCGATCAGCTCGCCCGCCGTTGCCAAAAGAGCAAATTTGATAAAGCCCATGATATAGGGGTGGTCTGCCGACAGTGTTTCAAACACGACGCGTGTGGCCGGGATGATCAAAACAGCGGCAAAAACAGCAAAAACGCACACGATAAAGGCGAGCATGGCTCCGCCGTATGTCTTTTTTTGGTCGGACATCGGAAACCTCCTTAGTTGGAGTAACGATAGCCAAGATCGAAGGCCTTTAAATTGACCTCCAAGAATTTAGCGGGTACGGTGGTCTTGATGGTCTCAATCCATTGCTCATAGGGAATATCGGTGTTTCTTGCCATCACGCCGATCAGCACGACGTTGACGGCTTTGGTGTTGCCTGCCTCGGTGGCCAAGGCAAGCGCGTCCAGTACCGTCGTGTTGACGGCGCTGTTCAATTTGCCTGCGATATCATCAGGATAAGACATTGCACCGGTGATAACGGGCATGGGGTTGATTTTTTGGTCATTGACGATGAGCTTGCCGCCCGTCTTCAGCCAGGGAAGAGCGCGGTAAGCCTCAAGCAGTTCAAAAGCGAGGATCATATCTGCTTCGCCCTTGTCGATGATGGGCGAGTAAACCTTCTCACCGTATTTGACGTAGGTCACGACACTTCCGCCGCGCTGGCTCATGCCGTGAACTTCGGATACCTTAACGTCATAGCCTTTTTCCAGGAGGACGTTGCCGAGAATGCGGCTGGCAAGAAGGGTTCCCTGGCCGCCGACGCCGACGATCATAATGTTAGTTGTATTGCTCATGATTCGTTCTCCTTTCAATCCTTTTTGACAATAGCACCGAAGGGGCAAACACCGACGCAAAGACCGCAGCCGTTGCACTGCGTGGTGTCGATGCGGACGGAGCCCGTCTCAGCATCTACGCTGATGGCAGGACAGCCCAATTTCATGCACAGCTTGCACTTACGGCAGGCCTCGGTGATCTCGCAATGTCCGCTGAACTTGACCGATTTGAGCAGAGCGCAGGGGCGCTGTGCAATAATGACGGACAATTCGTCACGGGCGGTCTCGGTCTTGACCACCTTTTCGAAATTCTTGACGTCAAATGGATCGGCTACGGTAACGTGATCGATACCGATGGCATGACACAGCTGGATCAAATCGACCTGCTTGGTCGCTTCGCCTCGAATGGTTTTACCCGTGGTGGGGTTTTCCTGATGTCCCGTCATGCCCGTGATGGAGTTATCCAGAATGATGACGGTATTGGCACTTTGGTTATAGACCATATCCACAAGGCCGGTGATACCCGAGTGCATAAAGGTGGAGTCGCCGATGACGGAGACCAGCTTTTTGTTGAACTCGGCACCGCGCACTTTGCTCATGCCGTGCGCCGCACTGACGGACGCGCCCATGCAAATGGTGGTATCGACCGATGCCAGGGGCGCGACCGCGCCGAGCGTGTAGCATCCGATATCACCGGAAACGGTGAGTCCCAGCTTTTTGAGGACGTAGAACGTGCCTCTGTGCGGA
>JAZLCA010000075.1:0-39535 GCA_045613985.1 Eubacteriales bacterium
GTGAGATATTTGCCCGATCTGTCGTTGGAAGGACTGGATAAGCCTTTCCCCTTCCGTTTTGTCAAGGACTGGTATCGTTATCAGGAGAAGTTTATTTGTGAATTGGATCCTTCGGCTATGACCGAGGACGTTGTCTACGAGGATAAGGCAGATCTGTCCCGCGTGATTTTGTATCAACACAAAGAAAAGATCGCGGACGGCGTTACTGTGCGGCTGTGGGGTGACCGTATGCAGCTACTGGGTGAGGGTGTTGATATCGCTCTTCCGTTTGACGAGGTCAGCGTTATGTCGGTGCTGGGACGAAACAAACTCAATATCTACATTGGCGAAGAGTTGTATCAGCTCAAGGGCGGCAAGCGCTTCAATGCCGTTAAGTATACCAATTTCTATTATCACTATGATAACATCAAAAAAGGAGTAGAGTATGGAGAACTTCAATTTTTGGGACTCTGAGGTTTGGGGATTTGTCAGCCTGATTTCTGTATTGTTGATCAGCTTGCTGGTTGCCAACTGGATGAAAAAATCCATCAAGCTTTTGCGCATCTCGCTCATTCCCACGTCGGTTCTGGGCGGCATTCTTTTGCTTTTGGCCTCGGTTGCCTACCAGGGAATCACAAAAGGAAAACTGTTGTTTGACACCTCCTTTTTCGGTGGCAACGGTATGGCGACCATGGAAATCATCACCTTCCACTGCTTAGCACTTGGTTTTATTGCCACCACGTTTCGCTCCAAACGGCGCAAAAAGGGAATGCGCCGCACCGTTGAGGTATTCAATACGGGCGTGACGACGGTCGCGACGTATTTGCTGCAGGGTATTCTTGGTATGGGCATTACCATGATCGCGGCTCTGTTGGTCAAGGACTTCTTCCAGGCGTCAGGTATTCTGTTGCCCTTTGGCTACGGTCAGGGCACGGGACAGGCCCTCAACTACGGTAATATTTACGAGACCGACCATGGATTTGTAGGCGGCCGCAGCTTTGGCCTGACCATCGCAGCCCTCGGCTTTTTGAGTGCGGCCATCGGCGGCGTCATCCATCTGAACGTTCTCAAGAAAAAAGGAAAGATCATCACGGTCGATGCAGAGGAAGGGGCCCAGTCCATGAGTGCGGAGCAGATCCAAAGTCCGGACGAGATCCCCATGAACGGAAGCATCGACAAAATGACGGTGCAGATCGCCATTATCCTGACCGTTTACATGATGGCCTTCGGAATAATCACCCTCATTTCGCTGTTGTTGCCCGGATTTAAGTCGATCCTGTATGGCTTTAACTTCCTGTTCGGCGTATTGATGGCTACCGTCCTTAAATGGGGATTGGATATGCTGCGCCGGGTGGGCATGGTAAAAAAAGAGTATATCAACCCCTTCCTGATGAACCGTATGGGCGGCTTCTTCTTCGATTTGATGATCGTCGCCGGTATCGCCGCCATTCGTTTGGATTACATCAAGCAGTATTGGCATATTTTGTTGATTCTGGGTGTCGTGGGTGCCGTGGCTACCTATATGTACAATCATTTTGTGGCCTGCAAGCTGTTTCCCCGCTATGCCGAGCCTCAATTTATGGCAATGTACGGCATGTTGACGGGTACTGCCAGCACGGGTATGATCCTTTTGCGCGAGATCGATCCCGAGTATAAAACGCCCGTAGCGGACAACCTGGTCTACCAGAACCTGCCCGCCATCGTCTTTGGCTTTCCCATGATGCTGTTGGCAACGTTGGCCCCCATTAAGCCTAAAACGACGCTGTGCATTTTGGTTGCGTTCTTTGCGGTCATGAACGTCATTCTGTTCCGTTCCAAGCTGTTCCACCGCCGCAGAAGACGCCGTCCGACCTCCAAAAAGGAGAAATGATATGATTTATACACTGACGCTCAATCCTGCCTTGGATTACGCTGTCTACGTTCCCGATTTTACTCAGGGTAAGACCAATCGATCTGCCCGTGAGCAGCTGGATTTCGGAGGCAAGGGCATCAACGTGTCCTACGTGCTGCACCAGTTGGAAGTGGATACTACGGCGCTGGGCTTTATTGCCGGCTTTACCGGGCAAGCTCTGCGCGAAGCGTTGGAGGCAACGGGAGTGATCTGCGATTTCGTAGAACTGCCCCGAGGCATGACCCGCATCAACGTCAAGATCAAAGGGGAGCGCGAGAGCGAGATCAACGCGCAAGGCCCCGAGATCGATGCGGCCTCTCTTGAGGCGCTGTATGCCAAACTGGACGCGCTGACGGACCAGGACACTCTTCTGTTGGCGGGGAGTGTTCCCAAAAGTCTTCCCCACGATATTTACGAGCGCATTCTTGCCCGCCTTGCAGGCAGGGGCATCCGTTTTGCCGTCGATGCCGAGGGACAACTGCTGTTGGATACGCTCAAATATAAGCCTTTTCTGATCAAGCCCAACCGCGACGAGTTGTGTGCGTTGGCTGGGCGAGAATGGATGAGCGAGGACGATATGATCGAGACGGCCCGCCGCCTGCAAGCCGACGGCGCCCGGAACGTGCTGGTTTCACTGGGCGGAGACGGTGCTTTGCTGCTGGATGAAACGGGATCGATACACCGCAAGCCTGCCGTGGGCGGCAAGCCCGTCAACACGGTCGGGGCAGGGGATTCCATGGTTGCCGGCTTTTTGGCCGGCGTGGAGCGCGGATACGAATATGCCCTGCGTTTAGGCCTTGCCGCAGGAGGCGCGACGGCTCTCTCGCCTGTTTTGGCAACCAAAGAGGAGATCGAGCGGTTGCTTTGAGTGCCCATAAGAGATCTTATTATCAATATGTTAGGAGATAGAATATGACTTGGGGAACATTTGGTGTCGTTCACATTATTACCATTATCATGACGGCGGTGCTCAACATCGCACTTTACTTTGCTTTGAAGCATCGCTCCCGCCGCACCCAGATGATCGTACTGGGCATCTTGTCCTTTTCGGGCATGGCAGCCATTATCTTTAATTTGGTGACGTGGGGTTCTCCCCTGGAGTATCTCCCCCTTCACCTTTGCTCGCTCAATGCGCTGGTGCTGCCCTTTGCCGTGTTGTTGCGCAGCAAACGTCTGGGAAATCTGCTGCTTTTGTGGTCCCTGGGCGCGTTGTTTGCTATTCTGATCAACAACGCCTCGGCCGATTTTAAGCTGCTTAGCTGGACCTTTGTGTTTTATTATTTCCCCCACGTGCTGGAGCTGGGTATCCCCATTCTTTTGATGAAGCTGGGGCTGGTCAAGCTCAGCGTCAAGTGCGTGTGGTCGACCATCGTCATCACCATGGCAAGCTACACGCTCATCCACTTTATTAACGTGTTCATCAACGACCACTGCCTGACCAATCAGGTGACCAATCCTTCGGGGGATATCATTCAGGTCAACTATATGTATTCCATCACTCCTGAAAACCCCTTGCTTCAGCTGTTTTATAAGCTGATCCCGCACGAGTATTGGTATATGTATTTGGTCGTGCCGGTTGTCGCGGTATATCTCGGCGTCATTTATCTTGCACAGTATTTGCTGTCGCGCCGCAAGGCAACCCAAAAAGCCGAATGCTAAAAAGGCGCACCTTGGCATTTAAAAAAATTCAATGTTGCAAAAAGAGAGCGGAGAGTTCAAACGAACTCTCCGCTTTTGCTGTTCGAAAATTATTTCAGATTATCAGGACCAAAGCTCTCGCCGTCCTTGACCAGATATTGGAAGGTCAGAGACTTGACTGCGCCACCCCAACCGCCGCGGGGCGCACTGCTGCGCAGACGAACGTAGAGAATGTCCTCTACGTCTTCGTAAGCGTCCACGATGATGCAGGATACACCGTCGTTGGTGCCGCTGTTGGCGTTGTAGGAGGAGAATTTGGCGTAGTTGACGACCTCTATCCAGTTTTCACAATCCCCCGAAACCTCCAAAATGTAATTCTGGCTGAGTTGGGCAGCGATGACCAGACCCTCGAAATCGTCCACGTGGAACTTCCAGATCAATTCAGCCGTGCCGTCGGTGTAACGCTTAACGCCGTCCGCGCCGCCCGTGTTGGAATGGATGAAGGGGGCGTCATCGCCCGTCTTGTTGACGGTCAGCTGGAAGGAATCGTAGCGCATATCAGCCACGGTGCTGCCGCCCTTGGCCCAACCGACGGTAACCGTTGCGTGCATTTTGGGGGCAGAGAAGGCCTTAACGATCAGGGAATTGGTGGCCGCGTCCCAAATTTGCTCAGCGGGAGCGATTTCCTCGCCGTAGGTAACGGTGACGTCAAAGGGAACGAAGCCCTTGGGAGCGGCAATGCGAATCGGGATCGCGGCATTTTCAGCCGCGTACAGTCGAATGGTGGTGGAGTCGCTCTCCTCGATGATTTCCTCAACGAAGCCGCCGGAATAGACGACGGTAGGCAGCGTCAGCTCCTCGGTGGAAGCGATGCGGCGATAGAGGGCGGCCTCTCCTTCGGGAATGACGGGATCGATTACGACCTCCAAATCCGAGGAGAAGATGTTAACGTAGGTGCCGGACAACTTGAAGCTACCGTTCAAAGAATAAACGGCGGTGTAGTCGCCTCGTTCGACAATAAAAGCATCGGAGGTGACATAGTCGTAAGGCGTGGTCTCGGTGGCCTTGGCAACCAGCATACGCATCAGATCGGCTGCGGCTGCGCTGTCGCTGTAATCCGTGGTGGAAAGACCGACCATCAGGACGGTGCCAAGTCCTGCCTTGAAGGTAATACCAACGGCCTTGCCGTCCGAGGTCTGGAGCAGGGGTTCAAATCCGGTACCCTCGTAGTAATAGGTGAAGTTGTCGCCGCCTGCCGAAAGAGCACCGTCGGCAAAATCGTCGGCGTTAGCGGCGGTGTTGCCACCCTTCCAGGACAGACCCTTGTTTCCGCCGGTCAGCGTCTTAGCCGTGATGGTGTCGCCCATGCCCAGATGCTGGAGCAGGTTGGCGGTGGGAGAGCCTCCCTTGCCGGTGTCGTTCCACCAAGCGTCGGGAATGGTCAGATATTCATCGGGACCGCCCAGGTAAAGCAGGGTGCCGCCCTCCTTGACCCACTCGGCGATGGCTACGTTCAGCTCCTCGTACAGAGGCTTTTGATTGTCATAGGAAACGATGAGGACCGAGACGTTGTTCAGATCCTCGGGCTTGGTGATCAGCTCCATGGCCATGGTGCGAAGCGGGATACCGTCGTACACCAGGGGAGCGGCTACGCCCCAGAAGCCGTCGTAGGCGTTTTCGCCAAACTGGGGTTTGGCGGGCGACTGCCAGGTCAGGGTGTCACCCAACAGGTAGGTGATGCCGGGGGTGCCGGCGGTTGCCTTGAATTCCGCACCCGAAATCTCAAGCAGGGCATTGTGGATGTTGAGCTGTTCACTGCGGTATTCGGGAGAGACGTTCATAAAGGAGCGGTTGGTCCAGATCAGCTCCCAACGATTGATGTCGGAATACATCATAGAAGCAACGAGCTGTTCATGGCAAAGCTTGCGCCAGTAGGATTCCTCCTCCGAGTCTCTGGTGTCGGACATGGGATCGCACAGGGCGTAGAAATCGGTGCCGTAGTAGTTGACCGCATCCAGATAGGTGCCGTACTCCACGTAAGCGTTGATAAAGGTGCGGCGAGCGGATTCGCCTTCGTAACGAACATGGTTGATGATGGTGTTACTCCAGGTCTGGCCCGTGACGGTCTCTACCTGTCCTGTGCCCATCATGTGGACGTAGCCGTCCGTGATGCCATTGGGGTAGGTTGCATAGGCCAAAGTACTGTGAGGGGCCAGTGAGTACAGATGCTCCGTCTTGCCTTCCTTTTCGTTGACGTAGGAGGCGTACATCTTGATGGCGTTGGAGTGTGTCCATACGTTGAGACGTTGAGACATGAAAATGGAGCGGACGTCACCGTTGGGATCGCTCCAAGCCTCGTTGTACTTGAGCTGCCACAGTGCCTTGTAGGCCGGACCGTAACCGCCGTAACGGAACATTTCGGGCTCGACGAAGCCAACCGACCAGTTGGAGCGGTTGACCATGTCGCGCAATTTGTCGGACATGTTATATTTGACCACTTCATACGTCAGTACCGAGGAACCCCAGAAGGCACCGCTGTCTCCGTTGGCGTCCATCTGCAAAACCTCGGGATGCGCGGTACTGTAGTTGGTTTTATTGAAGGAGTTGCTGGTGCCGATGATATCGTAACCGGCATTCTTGAATTCTTTTTGGTACTTGCCGCTGACGATGTAGGCATCTACTCGCACGTGCATTGCGGGAGAATAGCCGTGGTCGACCGAGGCATAGGTGCGCACACCGTCGATTTTTACTGCATCGCGGGTCTGGGAGTACAGACCACCGGGCAAGCGTGCGACGGTTACGTCGTAGGTGTTGCTGCGTTCACCGGGGGCGAAAAAGTCTTCCCATTTGCCAAACAAGTCAAGGGGCGCGTAGTATTCGTTATCGTCATATACGTATTTGTCCTTTGGCTGTTCGGGATTTTCCGGATTCTCCGGTTCCTGTGGTTTCTCCGGAGAAACGTCCGCGCCGCACACGTCGCACAAATGGTCTGTGTCTGCATCGACGTGTTCCGTGCATTCGGGCGGGAGGGGCTTGTCACCCGGCTGCTCGTCCGGTGTTTCATCGGGCGGTGTGGGGGGGGCGGCCGGACGGCAAGCACAGATCGTGCCTGCACACAAGATCATGGCCAGCAAAAGCAACAAAAATTTCAGTTTCATGTTGGGGGATATTCCTTTCGTTGGAAGATACCATATTATATCATACCACTCGAACATTTGGCAATAGATATTATAAATTTTCATTATGTTTCATAAAAATATGTAAAAAAAGTCCATGCGCCGGGCGGAAAATGCAAAAATTCCATTGACAATGTGCGTCCCGTGTGCTATACTCTATCATAATAAAACCGTTGATGCGGAGATAACGCCGAGTATGACTTCACAGAGAGCCCGCGATGCTGAGAATCGGGCAAGAAACCGTTCGGCAAATGGACCGCGGAGGGCGCGGAGGAAAGGTCAGCCTTAGTATTCTGCGACGTAAGACACGCGTCAGTTGTCGGGGGTATGCCAAGGCGTACTCATAAGAGCGCAGTGGAACTGCGAACCAAGGTGGCACCGCGGATAGGGACAGACACGGCGTGTCTGACGTTCGTCCTTGACAGAGAAATGATATCTGTCGGGGCGTTTTTTGTTTTCCGACGGGGGAGGGTAATATGTTACAAAAGGAACGATGGCGAGGCATTTGACGTGCCCTCGCTTCCCACCGAATACATCGAAATCAATATAAACACGGAGGATTTACCCATGCAATTCAACGGCATCGATTTTGAAACTTACTTTAAGAACTATCCCAACCGAGAGGGTTATTTTGGTAAATACGGCGGCTCGTTCGTATCTCCCGAGCTTCAGGTAGCCATGGATGAGATCACCGAGGCGTATTTCACCATTTGCAAGTCGCGCAAGTTCATTGCTGAATTGCGCCGCATCCGCAAGGAATTCCAGGGCCGTCCCACCCCCATCTCCCACCTGGAGAGGCTGTCGGCCAAGCTGGGCAACGTCCAGCTGTATGCCAAGCGCGAGGACCTCAACCATACGGGCGCGCACAAGCTCAATCACTGCATGGGTGAGGTGCTGCTTGCCAAGTATATGGGCAAAAAGAAGGTCATTGCGGAGACAGGCGCGGGTCAGCACGGTGTAGCTATGGCAACCGCCGCCGCCTATTTCGGCATGGAATGTGATATTTACATGGGCTCGGTCGATATCAAAAAGCAGGCACCCAACGTCGCTCGTATGAAGATCCTGGGTGCTAACGTCGTCGAGGTTACGCACGGCTTGCAGACGCTCAAGGAGGCCGTAGACGCCGCCTTTGCTGCTTACGCCAAGGAGTACAAGGACGCCATCTATTGCATCGGCTCCGTTGTCGGTCCTCATCCGTTCCCCATGATGGTGCGCGATTTTCAGCACGTTGTGGGCGAGGAGGCCCGCGCCCAGTTTATTGAAATGACGGGAGAATTGCCCGACGCTATCGTTGCTTGCGTGGGCGGCGGCTCCAACGCGGCAGGCTTCTTCTCGGGATTTTTGAACGATCCCGTGGAAATTTACGGCATTGAGCCGCTTGGTCGCGGCACGGCGCTGGGCGATCATGCTGCCAGCCTGCAGTACGGTACCGAGGGCGTTATGCACGGCTTCAATTCCATCATGCTCAAGGACGAAAACGGTGATCCCGCTCCCGTATACTCGGTAGCGAGCGGTCTGGATTATCCCTCCTCGGGCCCCGAACACGCATTCCTTCATGAGCTGGGTCGCGTCAAGTACGACGTCGTCAACGATGACGAGACCATCGACGCTTTCTTTGATCTCTCGCGCAGTGAAGGTATCATCCCCGCAATTGAGAGTGCTCACGCCGTCGCTTACGGTGTCAAGCTGGCCAAGAGAATGGGAACGGGATCGGTGCTGATCAACCTGTCCGGCCGCGGCGACAAGGATATGGATTATATTATTGAAAGATACGGTATTCGCTAATTTTGGGTGTGTACAAGGAGGAAAATATGACCAATCGTCAGAAATTGCTCAATTATATCCGATACGGCGGGGATGAGTTTATCTGCTCGCCCCAGATCGGAGCAGGTGCCGGCTTTGATACCAAAATGGCGGGCAAGACCTGGTTCAGCGAAACGATGCACGAGGACACCAAGCGTGTGTGCGAGATGTTCGATATGGTGCCGCTTTACAATTTCGGATTGCCGGATCTGACCGCACTGACGAGCGACATTCGCTGGCAGGGCGAGCCTATGACGGTGAACGAAAACGGCCGACGTTTTTATAAAAACAACTTTGTTACCCCCAAAGGATCGCTCTATCTGACTGTCATTGAGGACGAGCTGAAGGGTAGCTGCCAGACCAAGTACCTGATCACGCAAGAGGAAGAACTGGATATTCTCGAATATTATCTGGACAGTCTTCTTGAGGTCAAGGATTTTTCTCTGATCACGCAAGGTGTGCGCGGTGTGCGCAATCTTCTTGGTGAGAGCGAGGCGCTGGATATCCAATGGGCCATGCAGCCGTACGAGCTGTTGTGTTTCCCCAGTACCATGGATACGGCCATGCTCGTTTACGATCGTCCGGAGCAGTTCCGCCGTTTGATGGATAAGATTTTGCAACTGGACGAGCGTCTGATCAAAGCCGTTGCGGCGGGAGGCGCGGATTTCGTCTTTCTCGGCGGCCCGGGATCGGAAATGATCTCGCCCAAGTATTACGAAAATTATCTTGTCCCCTATTCCAAGCAGGTCACGGATATGGTACATGAGGCCGGCATGTTGGTCTATACCCATATCTGCTCTCCCATCGAGCCTATGCTGACCAAGGGGTATTACAATCAGATGGGCATCGACCTGTTTGAAACCTTGTCCGAGGCTCCTGTGGGCAACGTAAAGAGCATTGAGGATGCTTTTTCCAAGATTGACGAGCGTATCTGCACGCGGGGCAATATCGGCCTTGACCGCTTGCTGAACAGCACTCCCGAGCAGATCAAGGAGCAGAGCTTTCATATTTTGGAGACTGCACGGCGCATGGGAAGAAAGCATATTCTCGCGGCGAGCGACTATATGTTTTATGACGTCCCCGAGGAAAACGTCCATGCCATGTGCGAGGCGGTCCGAGAGTTTAATGCAACGAAATAACAGCAAAAATCCGCTCGACGAAATTTCTTTCGACGAGCGGATTTACTTTATTTGAGATCTGCTTGAAGGCAGAGACAAAACAACAGTATAATTATATCACATTCTTTTTTGTTTGTAAAGGGGTTTTTGTAACAAATACCAATTTTCTCTGTTGTGTATAATTTTTTCTTGTGAACTTTTGTTATTTTGCCAATTGAAAAGCCCGAAAAAATATGATATACTACAAGTGCAATAGAGAAGGACAGTCCAATGGGCAGTCATGAATACCCGGGCATGAGTGCGAAAAAGAGGACGTCCAAAGAACCAAAAAGGTTCCAATGCAAAACCAAGGAGGACAGTCCGATGGGCCGTTAAGTCAAGACCCAAAGCAAGATCAAATCAGGAGGATAGTCCAATGGGCCGTTAAATGAAGCCCCCGAGCCAAATCGTATCAGGAGGATCGTCCGATGGGCTGATAAGTGAGAGTCCCCAAGCGAAACCAAACAAGTTGAATCGTCCCATGGGCGCATAAGCCCGAGCGTTGATTCAAGAGAAGCCGCAGATCCGTTTGAATCGTGTGTGAGTCTTAGGTAGGAGTAGGATAATAAACACGGCGGTGTTACGCTTCATATAGATTTGTGTGTGTGTTAAGAAATAGTAGGTGTTTGTAAGTATTTCGGCTTCGATTGAAGGGTAACGCAAAATGCGCGTCCGGTCATGTGCCAGAAAACGAGACGGCGGCATACGGTAGTTTCCGAAGAAACTTTCTCGAAAATGGAGAACAAAAATGCCGCGACCAGTGAAAAAAAGAATGGCAAGGACAAAAAGTTCAGAAGAATCTTGAAAAGAATTTTGAAAGGATCTTGAGAAGGTTTTAAAAGAATTTTGAAAAACGAAAGAAAGAGAGGATTACAAAAGATGTTAGATACTAAGAACGAACAGAAGTGACCCTTGGTTGTGGACAGCTGCTGCGGCCAAGGGTCACTTCTGTTTTTGGGAATATGGTGAGGCTCATGGCTTTCCATGAGTTTTTTTGTTGCAAAAAAAAGAACGAGCTGCACGGACAGCTCGTTCTTTTTCGTCGGTGTCGTTATTGCTTGATCCCTTTTTTCTTTTCGATGAGATAATGCACGAAATAAAAACCGGTGATGTACAAAAGGAAAAGAAATACGACGATCATGGGATAGAAGACCGGGCTTCCTCCGACGAGATTATAGAAAATGTCGTAGGGGGTACCGTCGCCGCGGCGCAGGAACATATAGTTGTAATCCAACAGGTGATTGGCAGTAAAGGCGGCGATGCAGAAGGTGATCAGAATGGAGAAGGTGATCCACATATTCTTGCGCTTGAGCTTGCTAAAGTCGCAGATCATGAGGTACAGCGAAGCAAATCCCGAAATGGAATGGGTGATACCCGAGACAACGTTGGTGAAGGACAGAACGGGATAAGCGTTGTAGTTTTGTCCTGCTCCGTAGGTGCCGAGCACTGCGCCCAGAATACCGAAGATGCAGACGAAATCCAGCGAGGCTTGCTTGATGCGGCCATTGGTAAAGGCTGCTAAGGGGAGGGCAATGAGTTGGATGCTGCACAAAAACAGGGGAAGATTGACTTTCCAAGCGGAGGGATTTTGGGAGCAAGCGAGAATGATCTTCCAAATCTCAAAGCCATCGATCAAAATGGCGGCCCAAACGATAACGCGGTTTTTGATCTTGTCATCCTTTTGCTTGTTTCTCAGACCGAAAAAGACCGCTAAGCCGATCATGATCAGCATCAGCGACGTTACGAACGTCAAATGCTGCCATGACATATATCCTTCGGGGGTGCGGGTGTAGCCCCCGATGCCGAAAAATTCTTTCATCGTAGTTTTCCTTTGATAAAAATGTGATATGCGGTAAAACCACGTAGCATTATAGCAGAAATTGTCGACGTTGTGTCAATCACAGGGGAATATTAAACAATTCTTAATGTTTTTCTTTGGTTTCGGCCAAGCGAAGGGGCCAAAGGCTCAGGGCGAGCAGAACCTGGGAGGGAAGATAGAACGCCCACGCCAGATTGAAGCCCGGGCGGATGATGCGATACAAAAAGGCGTCTGCCGGAATGGACAAGTATCCGTTCAGAAGATCAAGTCCGATGACGGTGTCGCAGAGCAAGAACAGCAAAAAGCCGATGGCAAGCAACGCGCGCGAACGAAACCGCACAAAGGAGAAGAGGACGTTGAGAATCAGATTGGCATAATACAGCATGGAAACCAACGCCAGAGCATCGGTTTTCTTTTGCAGTACGGCCAGTGTCACGATGAGGACACCGACGGAGAGTGCGCCGCGGGCCAGAAGTTGAGAGCGACGCTCTTTGGCGGATGCCATGAACCACAAGCGAGCGGCATAAGCCAGCTGTGCCACAAGGAAAAACAGCATGGCAGGCAGCTGACGCTGCGGGATGGACCACACCAGAAAATAGTCGGCACAGACGGTGAGGACAAGAGCAAGCTGTGTCAGTACGTACTCAGGGGATTGGTCCGCAAACAAGGCGCAGAATAGGCAGGCGAGTATGACGGCACCAAAGGAGTAAGCCGCGACGGCACGCCCCGAGGACGTTTGCAACAAAATTCCGAGAGCCAATTCTACTGTCACAAAGAGGATGGTCAAAACGAAAAGGATACGCTGCTTTTTTACACGATTGAACATGGAAATTTGCACCTTTCGCATATTGGAGGGGTGTATCGAACGATCGAACGGTTCGATCAGGAGCGCCGTTTTTGGAAGAGAGGCTTGTCGTCGGCACACAGCCATGCCCCCACGACCATACATCCGAGCGCGATGAAATAGGTATGGGGCGGCAGTGTGCGGAAGATAAGCAGGGACAGAAGCGTTCCAATAAAGGGGGCTACCGCATAATAGGCGCTGGTTCTGGCCGCGCCCAGCAATCGTTGTGCATGCACGTAGAAAAAGATGCTCAGACCGTACGCCACGAAACCGATGCCAAGCACCATCGGTATGCTCCAAAGCGCCGTGATGCGCTCCCCGAGGCAAAGACCGATGACAAGGGAGGCCGATCCCGAGAAAACACCTTTGAGCAGAACAATCTGCATCGGGTCTTTGGAGGAAATTTTTCTTGTGCAGTTGTTTTCAACGCCCCAGCAAATGCAGGCGAGCAAAATGAAAAGCGAGCCATGGGAAAATTTCAAATGAGAAATATCTTCAAATGAGAGCAGGGCACACGACAAGGTAACGAACAGGATGCCCACCCCAAGCCGAGGACTGATATTTTCCTTGAAGATCATCCGCGCGATAAGCGCTGTCGCAACGATCTCGAAATTATTCAGCAGCGACGCGCCGGCGGCGGTCGTGGAGTTAAGGCCGATCAAAAGAAAAATAGGAGCGGCAATGTCAAGCAAAATCATCGCAAGGACATACGGGAATTCCTTTTTGGTTAATTTCGCCTCACGGACCGAGCATGTTTTGGTCTGCCGGAGCAGTGCGATGACGGCCATGCCAAGGCCTGCACCGATATACAAAAAACCTGCCATCAGCGTGGATGGCATATAATCAAGCATGATTTTGGACAAGGGAGCGTTGACGGCATACAGCGCGGCCGCCAATACCGCCAGGAAAATTCCCGTTTTAACGGATGGCTTCATACAGTGTATTTGACACTCCTTTCTTTTCTTGCATTTTGGCTCGAAATAACGACAAATCCGAACCTCACCATCGTAGGATAAGGTTCGGACTTTTTTGTTGCCCCCGGAATGGAGTGCTGTCGATTGGTGCGGGTGAAGGGACTCGAACCCCCACGGAAATCCACCAGATCCTAAGTCTGGCGCGTCTGCCAATTCCGCCACACCCGCGATGGCATTATTGTATCACGGACGAGGGAAAATGTCAAGGGCACAAGATGGTTTACCGCCCGATTTTTACATTGCGAGTGCGTTTTTTTGCATAAATTGTGCTGCATCAGGTGAAAAATAGGCTATATGAGCGAGGACAGCAGTAAATACGGAGGAGAAACAATGGTGACGTTACATGGAAAGGGTGTCTCAAGGGGTGTGGCGATCGGGCGGGCCTGTGTGTTACGGCGCGGGCATCGTGCGATGAATTTGGAGACGACGGCAAATCCGTCGGAGGAATGGCAGCGCTACGAGATGGCACGAAATCAAACGGTGGCGGAGTTGCAGGATCTGTGCGAACGGACCGGCCAAAGCATCGGGGCAGAGCAAGCGAATATTTTTGCCGTCCATGCCATGATGGCGCAGGACGAGGATTTTTGCGAGGCAGTCAAGGAAAAAATCGAGCTGGGACATTATGCGGAATATGCCGTTTCGCAAGCGGCCCGGCAGTTTTCCGCCGCGTTTGCCGAGATGGAAGACGAATATATGCGGGAGCGGGCGATCGACGTAGCGGATATTGCTGATCGTATGCTGCGCCATCTGCTGGGGGAGTCCGAAAAGCAGGCATCTTTGAATTTGGGGGAGGAGGAGATCATCTGCGCGCAGGATCTTTCTCCCAGCGAGACGGTACAACTGGATCGTGACCGCGTTTGCGCGTTCGTGACCGCTGCCGGCTCGTCGAATTCTCACACGGCGATCCTGTCGCGCACGATGGACATTCCTGCGGTGATCGGGCTGGGAAAAGGATTGGATCAGATCGTGGATGGGGACGTGATTGCGGTGGATGCCGACAAGGGGGTCGTTTATTTGCGGCCGTCCGAACAAGTTTTGCGTGATCTGCGAATGCGCGTACAGGAGAATATCCGTGAAAAGCAGCTGCTTGAGCAGTATCGCGATCGGGAAAGCAGGACGCGGGATGGGCATCGTATGGAGATCTGCGCCAACGTTGGCAATATACAAGAGGCACAAGCCGCGATGCAGCGAGGAGCGGATGGCATTGGGCTGTTCCGTAGTGAATTTTTGTATATGGGACGGGGCGATCTTCCCACGGAGGAGGAGCAGTTTTGGGTGTACCGAAGTCTCCTGGAATCCATGCCGGACAGGCGGGTGGTGGTGCGGACGCTGGATATCGGAGCAGATAAGGAGGTGCCGTATTTTCATTTGCCGAGAGAGGAAAATCCGGTGCTTGGTATGAGAGGATGCCGCGTCAGCCTATCCCGCCCGGAGATCTTTCTGACGCAGTGTCGGGCGTTGCTCCGGGCATCCCATTACGGTCGATTGGCGGTGATGTTTCCCTTGATCACGTCGTGCTCGGAGGTGGATCGGCTGCGCGATCTTTGGGAGCGAGCGAGGGAAGAATTGCAGCAGCGAGGTGTGGCGATGGCGGACAAGGTGGAGATCGGTGTCATGATCGAAACGCCGGCGGCGGCCCTGATCTGCGATCGCCTGGCACCTATGGTGGACTTTTTCAGCATTGGAAGCAACGATCTGACACAGTACACGCTGGCCATTGACCGACAGAACGAGGCATTGGATGCTTTTTATGACTCGCATCATGAGGCAGTTTTACGCTTGATACGAAACACAGTGCAGGCGGCTCACCAAGCCGGCATCTGGGTGGGCATCTGCGGGGAGTTGGGGGCGGATCTTTCGCTGACGGAGCATTTTTTGCGCATGGGAGTGGACGAGGTATCGGTCACGCCGGGCGCGGTGCTGCGGGTGAGAAAAACGGTGTGTGAATTGCAGCTTGGCTCGACGGAGCGGGAAGAGAGCGCATTATTTGCAAAAGGAGGAACGAAATGGGATTGAAGGCAAGCATAAAGGGATTGTTCGGAACAAGTAAAAAAGTCGGGGAGCGGGTGGTGTTATATGCACCCGTCGCGGGGCAGGTTGTGCCCCTACACCAGGTCAAGGACGAGACGTTTGCCAAGGGAATTTTGGGCGATGGCGTGGCAATTTTGCCCACGGAAAACGAGCTGCTCGCCCCGGTGGATGCCAGGGTGGAGCAGGTGTTTGACAGCGCACACGCGGTCACGCTGTGCACGCAAGACGGAGTGGAGCTGTTGATGCACATCGGGATTGACACGGTGGAATTGGGGGGCAGATACTTCGATTGCTGTGTCAAGATGGGCGCATGGGTGAAAACGGGCGACGTTCTGATCCGATTTGACCGAGAGGCGATTGCCAAAGAGGGGTACGACGTAACGACACCGCTGGTGGTAGGAAATTCGGAAGAATTTGAAATGGCGGTCGTAAGCCAAGGGAGTGTCAAGGAAGGACAGCCGATTCTGGAGTTGCGCAGAAAAGAGGGATGAGATGAAAGAATTTTCGTTTACGGTGGGCGATCCGCTGGGCATCCATGCCCGTCCGGCCGGATTGCTCGTTCAAAAGGCGAAGGAATTTGAAAGCGATTTTACCGTGACACTGCAGCGCAACGGCAAATGCGCTTCACTCAAGCGGCTGTTGGCCGTTATGGGCCTGGGAGTCAAGGGGGGCGACAGCATCACGGTATTGGTGCAGGGCAAGGATGAGGCGGCCGCCGCTCAGGGAGTGGAGCAGTGGATGAAGGAAAATTTGGCATGATAAAAACGGGCGGGGAGCGGGCAGCTTTCCCGCCCGTTTTGAGTCAAAACAAATAGGATTTTCCGGCGTCCTCTTGACTTTCGCAGAGCCTTTTGATACAATGATACTGACTCACTTTAGGCATAGACACGAAGAGAATAAATTGAAAGGAAACAGACACAATTTATGAATGCAAATCAAAAGAAAAACACGGTTCTGCGCGTTTTGTGCTTGATGTTGTCCTTGGTGTTGCTGCTGGGAACGATGATTGCTTGCGCAGAAGAGCCCGAAACGCCCGACACCCCGGCGCAGGATGGCCCGGATACGCCCGGACAGGATGAACCGGAAAATCCCGGTAACCCCGGCACCGATGAGCCTGTTGGCCCCGATGAGCCTGTTGGTCCTGACGAGCCCGGTGAGTCCGAAATCCCGGATTACTTATTGCAGGTGCCTCAGGAAGACTATGAAGCTACCCCAATCGTAATTCTTTGCCGTGCGGATAAAAAGTACGAGTCCGACCTGGAGCTGGAGGAGATTTCCGGTTCCCTGGTTGAAAAGGCGGTATACGATCGTAATGCACGCGTGGAGGAATACCTTAATGTGGAGATCACCGCATATCCCGTTAACGGCTCTTGGCAGCTCCGCCCGGAATTTATTGCCGTTTTGAACAATGCCGTTGCAACGACGGACAACAGCTTCCAGATCGTTGCCACCCACAGCTCCTACAATGCAGGTTTGGCTTTGGGCGATCAGTACTACAATCTTTTGCCTCTGAGTGGATCCATCAACCTGGAGGCTCCCTGGTGGTCTTCCTCCTGGGTAGAAAACGCCACGATATACGACAACCTGTTCCACATCACGGGCGACGTGTCCCTGACCATGTGGGAGGAGCTGTACGCCGTGTTCTTCAACCGCGATATGGTCAACGACCGTTCGGATGAAATTGGAGATCTGTATGAGATGGTTCGTGACGATGAGTGGACGCTGGAAAATATGGTGATGCTGTCCGAGATCTACGAGGATTCCAACGGCGATGACGTCAAGAATATCGGCGATACCTTTGGTCTTGTCCTCAACCGTCACGCCATGCGTACTTTCGTAACGTCCTGCGCCCTTCCCATTGTCTCGCGCAACGAGGACGGCGGTTTTGACTTGGTGTTTATGGACGAGGATCATGCGGAAAAGGTAGAGACGGTATACACTACGCTGTACGACCTGATCTACCATAACGAGGGCACGTTTGACTCGCTCCTGACCGACGGTGACTACACCGAAATGCTGGAGATCTTTACCACCGGCGGCTCTCTGTTCATGACAGGTACGATGAACAATTCTACGGCCTTGCGCAGCGCAGATATGCAGTTCGGTATTTTGCCCTTCCCCAAATATGACATTGACCAGGAATCGTATCTGTCGCACTCTTACGACGGACTTTCCTCCTTCTCCGTGCCTGCCTGCGCGACGGAGCCCGAAATGTGTGCCCGCGTGCTGGATGCACTGGGCGCCGAAAGCAAGCACGAGGTCATTCCCGCATACTACGAGGTCGTACTGCAGGGACGTATCGCTCAGGATGCAGATTCCAAAGAGATGCTGGATATTATCCGTGAAGATCTGTACTTTGATTTCGGCTTTATCTATTCGGATGCCCTCAAGGGTCCGGGTACTACGGCAGGTCCCTTTGCCTTTTTTGGTGATAAGCTGCGTGAGGGCAGAGAATCTTTGAGTTCCAACTGGGCAAGTGTCGTTGACATTTATATGTTGAAGCTGGAAGAGATCTTGGATAAGTTTGAATAATAAAAAAATCGATTTTTTTGGAAAATCGGGGAAGATTTTGATTTTTTTAGCGTCTATATAGGTGACACCTTAAAAGCGAAAGGAGAAAACCTGTATGAAACACCAAAATCGACTTTTCACAATCGTATTATTTATGCTTTGTCTTTGCCTCCTGGTCAGTTGCGCGGCAGTTGCTCCGACTTCCCCGGAAAGTGACGATCCTACCTCTGACAACAGCGCGCCATTGGATGGCGAAATCGGCAGCAACCCCTCTAAGGGAGATCGCCCCGGTTCTTCCAAGCCGGGCGCCGATGCCCCTTCGATGGATAGCTCAGGAAGCGATATGCCGGAGTACGACGTGCCTATGGAGCCTTTGCCTCCCGGATATGACGAGGCCCCCGATATGGAAGGGGAGAGTATGCCCGGCGCATCGGGCGACGGTACCATTGGCGGTGGGTACGGCAATGGATTTGAGCACCAGGCGGGCCAGTTGACGGGCTCCGAATGGAACGACAACGACCATTTTGCCGAGTTCGTTGATAAGATCAACGCGCAGGGCAACGGTTGGTACGATGTCGCGGCCAAGTGGAACCTGGTGGCAACCCGGAGAATTCACGTGCGAGTTCATAACGGCGCAGAACAAGCGGTTCCGCTTGCAACGGTAACGCTGTTGGATGCACAGGGCGGCGTTCTTTGGACGGCCGTGACCGACGCGGACGGCGATGCGTATCTGTTTTACGGCATGAGTCCTTCGGTTGAATCTGCCAAGCCTGCAAGCATCCAGGTGACGACGCTGGATGGTAAAAATATGACGCATCTGCTGACGGGAGACGAAGAGGAGATCGTTTTGGCTCTGGACAGCGTCGGCAACGCGACCAAGCTGGACATCATGTTCATGATCGACACGACGGGATCGATGGGCGACGAGCTGGAGTACCTCAAGGCGGAGATGGGTGACGTCATTCGCCGCGTGGCGCAGGAGTGCAGCATTGGCGTGCGCACCAGTGTCAACTTCTATCGCGATAAGGGCGATGAATACGAGCTTCGCTATTTTAATTTCCGTTCCGACGTAGAGGAGGCTGTGACGCTTCTGGCACAGCAGAGAGCTTACGGCGGCGGTGACTATCCCGAGGCGGTCGATACCGCGCTGAATTATGCCATCAACCAGGCGAAGTGGCAGGAGGATGCCATCAAGGTCATGTTCCTTGTACTGGATGCTCCTCCTCATGCCAATACAGAGTCCATTTCGACCATCAACCAGGCAATTGCCAAGGCGGCCGAGCGGGGTATTCGCATCATTCCCGTGGCATCCAGCGGTGTTAACACCGAATGTCAGGTGTTGTTCCGCACCTGGGCTGCTTTGACGGGCGGTACCTACACCTATTTGACTGACCACAGCGGTATTGGCGGTTCGCACGACAAGCCCGATGTGGAAGAGGAAAATGTGGAACTGCTCAACGATATGATGGTGAGAATCATTAAGGAGTACGTGGAAGGTAAGGCGGAGGTCTCGGACGCGCCTGTTGAAAAGGAAGACTAAAAAATAAAATTGTTATGCGGCGGCAGAGCGGAGATGCTTTGCCGCTGTTTTTTTGCGCGGGAAGGGATAACTAAACTTATAGCAGCTGCGCGTACAGCCCACCTCGATTTCATCGAGCTGCGCGCCGCGCTGTGGCGGTAGGGTGTTCATTCTTTCTCGTTCGAGAAAGAACGAACCAAGAAAGCAACGCGGGTATATCATCCAGCAATGACGGAATGCTCCGTTACCCGCTCCCGAAGAATTTTGCAAGCAAAATTCTTCCCATAGAGAGTAAAATTTTAATCGGGCCTGAAGCCCTTAAGAAACCCGCAAAGCTTTTTAGCTCTCTGCGCCTGCCGCTCGTGTTAGCTTGGCGTCGGGCAATACACAAAAAGAGGATATATTTTTCTCGTGGAGCAGTTTGAAGAGCGGCACGGAAAGGGGAATCCAAGGGGGAAAGCCTTGGGGCGTTTCTTGGCCATTTCTTGCCGCGCAGCAAGAAGTGGCATCAAAGGCGGTACAGATCAGCGCGCGACGAAAGTCGCGCTGTATGATCGTCAAAAGGAGAAGTCGCGGAAAAATCCAACATTTCTCCCCTTGCTTTTCGCCACCTTAACCTTGACAAATTATAATAAATATTATATAATATTATATTGAGCATCTGTACCCCTTTGGGAACGATACTCAAAGAAATTCTGAATTTCAGAAAGGCTTATTTTGAGCAAATGAACCAACAAAAACCATCTCCCTCCGCGCACATGACGAACGATGAAATCATGCAAAAGCTGCGCGAGGACAACGATCGCCACGCCCTCACACAGGAGCGTCGGCGGGCTTATATATTGACCTTCGGCTGTCAGCAAAACGTGGCTGATAGTGAAAAGATCTCGGGCATGTGCGAGGCTATGGGGTATACCTTGACTGACTCGGCGGACGAAGCTGACTTGATCATGGTCAACACCTGTGCCATCCGCGAACACGCCGAGCAAAAGGCGCTGTCTGTCGTGGGACAGTACAAACACTTAAAGGCCAAGAACCCCGATATGGTCATCGGTGTTTGTGGCTGTATGGTCGCTCAGGAGCATCGCCGCGAAACGCTTCGCCGCAGCTATCCGTACGTCGACTTCGTGTTCGGAACGACCGTGTTACATCATTTCCCCCGCCTGTTGTTTGATAAGCTGGCTGTGGGCAAGCGTATGTTTTATACTGAGAGCGAGAATGATAGTAAGGTCGTGGTTGAAGGGCTTCCCATCAAGCGCGACAGCGACTACCGTGCCTGGGTGTCCGTCATGTACGGCTGCAACAATTTCTGCTCCTATTGCATCGTACCTTACGTGCGCGGTCGAGAGCGTAGTCGCAACAAGGACGAGATCATTGCAGAGGTTAAGGATCTGGTCTTTCGCGGCTATCGCGATATCACCCTGCTCGGTCAGAACGTCAACTCCTACAACAAGGGAAGCGAGGACGGTTACGATTTTGCCGCGCTGATGCGAGACCTTGATGCGATCGAGGGCGACTTCACCTTGCGCTTTATGACCAGCCACCCCAAGGATGCGACGGTGGCACTCATGGATGCGATGGCCGAGGGCAAGCATATTGCCCGCCATTTCCACCTGCCCATGCAATCGGGCAGCGATGCGATCCTCAAAAAGATGAACCGTCATTATGACACCGCTCGCTATCTGTCCATCGTGGACGGTCTGCGCGAGCGTATGCCCGATATCACCATCACCTCGGATATCATCGTCGGTTTCCCCAGCGAGACGGAGGAGGATTTTGAGGCGACGCTGGATATGCTGCGTCGCGTGAAATTCGATATGCTGTTCTCGTTCATCTATTCGCCCCGTCCCGGTACACCCGCCGCGGCGATGGAGGATCAGGTGCCGGACAAGGTGAAGAACGAACGGTTTGACCGCCTGCTCGCACTGCAAAACGAGATCGCGCTCCAAAAGAATCAGACCATGGTCGGCTCGACCGTGCGGGTGCTATGCGACGGTGTGAGCAAAAACAATGCCGACGTATACAACGGTCGCACCGAGGGCAACAAGATCGTTTTCTTTGCAGGGGACGAAGAGGACACGGGACGCTTCGTGAACGTCCGTGTCGACCGCGCCGAGGCATTTGCCTTGTATGGCGAGAAAATCTAATTATTATTACAACCAAAGGAGATAAAAACAATGGATATTTTTGAAATGGCTACGGCTTTGGGCGATGCGCTCAAGCAGGACGAAAAGCTGGTTGCGCTGGAAGCTGCGCGCAAAAACTATATGGAAGACCGCAAGCTACAGGCACTTGTCGTTGAATACGAGGTCCAGCAGACGGCCATGCAGAAGGAAGCAACCCGCGGTGAGGATTACGATACTCATTTGATCGATATGATCCAGAACCGCATCAACGAGCTGTATGAGGCGATCACCAAGAACGAGACTTATCTTGCGCTGGAGAAGGCACAGGAAGAGGTCAACGCGCTGATGAACAAGATCAACGGTATCATTACCGCCCGCATCACGGGACAGGAGCCCGGATGCACCCACAACTGCGCGACCTGCGGCGGTTGCCACTAATGTTCAAAATCAAAGGCAGAGGAGCTGATGCGGCATGACTCCCATGATGGAGCAATATTTTGAAGTAAAAAATCAATATCGTGACTACGTCCTCTTCTACCGTTTGGGCGACTTTTACGAAATGTTCTTTGACGACGCCATTCGTGTCTCGCGCGAATTGGAGTTGACGCTGACGGGACGGGATTGCGGTGAGGCCGAGCGCGCGCCTATGTGCGGCGTGCCCTTTCACAGTGCCGACACCTACATCGCCCGCCTGATCGAGAAGGGCTACAAGGTGGCCATCTGCGAGCAGGTCGAAGATCCCGCGACGGCCAAGGGGCTTGTCAAGCGCGAGGTCGTGCGTGTCATCACGCCGGGCACCTTGATCGAGCCTGCCATGCTGTCCGAGCAAAAGAACAACTATCTGTGTGCCATCTATTTCTCGGAAGACGGCAACGGTGTCTGCTTTGCTGACGTATCGACGGGAGAATTGTTCGCGACTGTCCTTCAAGGCGCGAACATGGAGAGCCGTATGCTGGCGGAGCTTGGTACCTACCGTCCCAGTGAGATCATTTTTAACGTTCCCCGCAGCCGCGCCGTCGCGGCGGCCGAGTTTGCCGCATCGCACCTGAAGGCGGTGTTGACCGATGCCCAGGCGAGCCGCTTTGAATACACCGCTTGCCGCGAGGCTGTCGTATCCCAATTTGGGGCGACCTTGCGGGAGGGGATGCTGGAAGACAAGCCTCTCGTTTGTGCGGTAGGCGGTCTTTTGGACTATCTGCGCGAGATGCAAAAGAAGGATCTTAGCGGCTTGAAGGGCCTTGACGTTTACAGCGAGGGGCAGTATCTTGAAATGGATCTGAACACCCGCCGTAATTTGGAGCTGACCGAAACCATGCGAGCCAAGGAAAAGAAGGGATCGCTGCTTTGGGTGCTGGACAAGACGAGAACCGCCCCCGGTGCTCGTATGCTTCGCCAGTGGATCGAGCATCCCTTGTTTAACGTGGCCGCGATTGAGGAGCGGCAAGGTGCCATCGAGGAGCTGTTCGGCAACTATATGCTTCGCGAGGAGATCTCCGAGCTTCTTTCGGGCGTGCTGGATCTTGAACGATTGAACACCAAGATCGTCTACGGCACCGCCAACGCCAAGGATCTGCGGGCAGTTGCATCGACCATTTCCATTTTGCCTGAATTGCGGGAAAAGCTGTCGGGCTGTCAGAGCCGTGCCATGAAGCGCATTTATGCGGAGCTTGACACGCTGGAGGATATTTTCTCGCTGATCGATCACGCCATTGTCGAAACTCCCCCGTTTTCCGTCCGCGAGGGCGGTATGATCGCCCCCGGCTACAACGAGGACATCGACTACTTACACAGCGTCATGGCAGACGGCAAGGGGTGGATCGCCAAAATCGAAGCGGAGGAACGCGAGGCTACCGGTATCAAGACGCTTCGCATCGGATACAACAAGGTATTCGGTTATTATATTGAAATTACCAAGTCGCTGGTGTCTCAAGCACCCGACCGTTACATACGCAAGCAGACACTTTCCAACTGCGAGCGCTACATTACTCAAGAGCTGAAGGACAAGGAATCCACCATTCTGGGTGCGGCGGATAAGGTCTGCACGCTGGAATATGAGGTGTTCTCGTCGGTTCGTGCCGTGGTGGCCGAGGCGGGCGAAAGATTGCAAAACACGGCGGCACTGCTTGCCGAGCTCGACGTTTACCGTTCGCTCTCGCAGGTGGCTGCGACCAACCATTACGTGCGCCCTATGGTCGATCTGTCCGATCGCATCTCCATTGTGGATGGCCGTCACCCCGTCGTTGAGCAGTTTGTCAAGGACAGCTATTTCGTGCCTAACGATACTGAGCTTGACACGACGCACCATCGCTTGATGCTGATCACCGGCCCCAATATGGCGGGTAAATCGACCTATATGCGCCAGGTGGCGCTCATCACGGTCATGGCGCAGATCGGTTCGTTCGTGCCTGCCCGCGAGGCGACGCTGGGACTTGTGGACAAGGTGTTCACCCGCGTGGGCGCATCGGACGATCTGGCCAGCGGACAATCCACCTTTATGCTGGAAATGAACGAGGTCGCTTACATTTTGCGCAATGCGACCAAGCAGAGCCTGATCATTTACGACGAGGTCGGGCGCGGAACATCCACCTTTGACGGCATGAGCATCGCTCGCGCCATCGTCGAATACACCAACAGCAAAAAGATCGGTGCCAAGACGCTGTTTGCTACTCACTACCACGAATTGACGGTCATGGAAGAAGAGTTTGACGGCATCGTTAACTACAACATCGCTGCGAAAAAGAGGGGCGACGGCATCGTGTTCCTTCGCAAGATCGTGCGCGGCTCGACGGATGACAGCTACGGCATTGAGGTTGCCAAGCTGTCCGGACTTCCCAAGGAGGTTATCAAGCGTGCCCGCGAGGTGCTGGCGACGGTGGAAGCGTCTGCGGTCAATCTCAGCACAAGCGGGGATAAGGTCAAGACGTCCGCCAAGCCTGCGGAAGAGGATATGGCATTGTCGTTGCAAGATTGCATCAACGATCAAGTCATTGAGGAGCTCAAGGCGGCGGATCTCAATACACTCTCGCCCTTGGAGGCGATGAATCTGCTGTTTGGATTGCAGAGAAGGTTGAAAAACGGTTGAAATTTCTGACATCTTTTCCTACAGGCTCGCACAGCTGCGCGCGCTATTGGCTTGTGTTCATTCTTGCCTCGTGGCAAGAATGAACATCAAAAGCGAACCGCGAACGCGCGCAGCAGTGTGAGCGTCCGGTTGTGCAGTTAGTTGAAACTTTAGCTTATCTCAAATAAAAATTTCGAAGGGAGGTGCCGACATGGGCAAAATAAACGTACTGGATTTCTCTGTTGCCAACCTGATCGCAGCGGGAGAAGTCGTTGACCGTCCTGCGTCCGTCATCAAGGAGCTGATGGAAAACGCCATCGACGCAGGCTCGCGCCATATTACCGTCGAGATCCAAAACGGCGGCGTGACTTTCATGCGCGTATCCGACGATGGTTGTGGCATGGAGCCGGATGATCTTCCCGTGGCCATTCGTCGGCACGCTACCAGTAAAATTAAGAATGCCGGCGACCTGGAGGCTATTTTGACGCTTGGTTTCCGCGGCGAAGCGCTTGCCGCGATTGCTTCGGTCTCCAACATTCGCATTTTGTCCAAGCAACGCGACGCCACGATGGGGGCAATGCTGGAGGCACACGGCGGTAATATCGTCAGCCTGACCGAAACGGGCTGCCCGGACGGAACCACGATCATTGTTGAGGCGCTGTTTGCCAACGTTCCTGCCCGCCGCAAGTTCCTCAAACGCGACGTCACTGAGGCGCAGGCGGTTACGCAGGCGGTTGAACGGGTGGCGCTCTCCCATCCCGAAATTGCGTTTAAGCTGATCATTGACGGTGACGTCAAGCTCAATACCGCCGGCGACGGTAAACTGCAAAGTGCAGTTCATGCCGTGTTCGGCCGCGATTTCGCGGGACGGCTGATTGCTTTGTCGGGCGAGTACGAGGGCATCGGCATCAGCGGTTTTATCGGTCGCCCCGACAACGTCAAGGGCAACCGCAACTATCAGAACTTTTTCATCAACGGCCGTTGGATCAAGAGCAAGACCGCCATGGCGGCTCTGGAGCAAGCCTTTTGCTCCTATCTCTCGCCCGAAAAATATCCAACCTGCGTGATGAATCTTTCACTCAATCCGGCTCGCGTGGACGTCAACGTGCATCCCGCCAAGCTGGAGGTCAAATTCAGTAATGAGAAAATGATATTCGAGGCGATCTATTACACCGTGCGCCATGCGCTGGAGCAAAACGAGATCCGCCCCGAGTTGAAAATAACGGAGCCTAAAAAAGCAGCGCCCGCGGCACCTTCCCGTCGCGTGTCCGATGCGTTTGCGCCTGTGCAGGATCGCAGAGAAGAATCGGTGGCCCGCCGTCAGATCGGCATATCGACACCGGTACCGACCGCGGCACAGCCGCAGCCGAAAAAGGAAGCGTTCGTTCGCTTGACGGCCGAGGAATACGTCCGCGAGTATTTGAACGAAAGCAATTCTAAACCGACCGTCACCGCAAAAGAGGTGACGCCCTCTTCCCCAAAACAGACGATCGTCTCCGGCTCGATGCCGGCATCGTCGGTATCCGCGTCCCAAGTGCCGTCCGTTACGGCCGAATCCGCGCCGATACTGCCGGATATCCCGGTGGACATTCCGATGCCGAGCGATGCCGATGCACCGCCTCCGCCGAGCGAATATACACCGCCTGCGATGGTTGAAACCAAAGAGCCGCAAGCTGAGACGAGCGAGCAGACGATGCCCGTCGCCCAGCCCGCAGAAACGACGGAGCAACCGCCCGTAAGCGTTCCCGACTACCGCATCGTCGGAGAGGTATTCCACTCCTATGTTTTGGTAGAAGTGGGCGATAAGATGCTTGTGATTGACAAACACGCCGCTCATGAGCGTATTCTGTTTGAACAGTTGAAGCGCAAATTACATAGCACCGAATCCGCGTCCCAGCTGCTTATGCTACCTGTGGAAGTTATGATGATGAGCGACGAGGTGGATTTGATTGCCGAATATCGCCCCGAGCTTGAGGCCATCGGCTTTGAATTTGACACGGCGCGCAATACCGTCAGCGTGTTGGCTTTGCCCATTGGCATCGAAGCCGGCGCGGTGGGGGATATGCTGTGCGCGATTGCCGATCGCATCAAAAACAACACGGGAAGTGCAACGCTGACTCGCGATATACTATTTGAAAAGGCGCTGTACCAAGGTGCCTGCAAGGCCGCCATCAAGGCGGGACGGGTGTATCCCGAGGGCCACGTGAAGTGGTTGATCGAGGAAATGATGAAGCTGCCCGACATCACGTATTGTCCCCACGGTCGTCCCGTGGCGATGGAGATGACCAAGCAAAACTTGGATCATCAATTTGAACGAAGCTGACCAAAGAAAGGTTGACCGATATGACTGAAAACGAAATGATAACGACGCCCGATGAGGCGACGGTAGAACACGCCGCACCGCCCGCTCCCTTTGACAACGGACGCAACTCTAAATTTGATCTTTTGACGACAGACGGCCGCGCCCGCCGCGGTGTGTTGCACACGGTACACGGCGATATTCAGACCCCCGTCTTTATGAACGTTGGCACTTGTGCCGCGATCAAGGGCGGTGTCAATACCATGCAGCTGCGCGAGCTGGATTGTCAGGTGGAGCTGTCCAACACGTATCACCTGCACATCCGTCCCGGCGACAAGCTCATTCACCGCATGGGCGGTATCCGCAAGTTTATGAACTGGGAAGGCCCCGTGCTTACCGACAGCGGCGGATTCCAGGTGTTTTCCCTGTCTTCGCTTCGTAAGATCACCGAGGAAGGCGTGAAATTCGCTTCTCACATCGACGGCAAACGTATTTTCATGGGACCTGAGGAGAGTATGCAGATTCAGTCCAATCTCGCCTCGACCATTGCCATGGCGTTTGACGAGTGCATCGAAAACCCGGCACCCTACAAGTACGTCAAGGATTCCTGCGATCGTACGGTGCGTTGGCTCGAGCGGTGCAAGACCGAGATGGCTCGCCTCAATGCACAGCCCGAGACCATCAACCGCCATCAGCTGCTGTTTGGTATCAATCAGGGCTCGACCTTTGAGGATCTTCGTATTGAACACATGAAGAAGATTGTCGAGCTGGATCTGGACGGCTATGCCATCGGCGGCTTGGCCGTCGGTGAGGCCACCGAGGATATGTATCGCATTATCGATGCGGTGGAACCCCATATGCCTAAGGATAAGCCCCGTTACCTGATGGGGGTCGGTACGCCCTGCAACATTCTTGAAGCGGTCCACATGGGCGTGGATTTCTTCGATTGCGTTATGCCTTCCCGCAACGCTCGCCACGGAAACCTGTTTACCTGGCACGGCAAGATCAATCTGTGCAACGAAAAGTATGCGGAGGATCCCCGCCCCTTCGATGAGGGCTGTGGATGTCCTGCCTGCCGCAATTACAGCCGCTCCTACGTGCGCCATCTGATCAAGGCCAAGGAGGCGGTTGGTATGCAGCTGGCGGTTACTCACAATCTGTATTTCTACAACAACCTCACCCGCAAGATTCGCGAGGCTCTGGACGGAGGCTACTTTGAGTCCTTCTATCAGAAATACCGTACCATCTTGGGCGAACGCCTGAACGACTGATCGGGGGACACTATGATCAAAGCTGTCATTTTTGACATGGACGGCACGCTGTTCGATACGGAATGCATTTATGCAAATGCCTGGCGACAGGCGGGCAGAGAACTGAATTTTGCTCCCATTGAGCAGGCAATTGCGGCTTGTACCGGGCGAAATGCCAAGGATACCAGACGTTATTTCGAGGACAATTTTGCCGATCTGATCACTTATGATGAATTTATTGTCGTGCGGGATCGGTACTATAACCAAGCCATCGAGGAGCGAGGAATTCCTCTCAAGGAGGGCGTGGTTGATCTTTTGGAATATCTCCGGTCCTGCGGCATAGCGATTGCCTTGGCGACCGCCACCCGCAGAGAACGCACCGACTACAATCTGACCATCACCGGTCTGCGCCACTACTTCGACGTGCTTGTCACGGGAGATATGGTAGAGCAGGGAAAGCCGCACCCGGAGACGTTTCTGACGGCGGCTGAGCGGTTGGGTGTGCCTTTTTCGGAGTGCATGGGCGTGGAGGATTCCTTCAACGGTGTCAGAGCGATCCGTGCGGCACAAATGTTTACCGTGATGGTTCCCGATATCGTGCAGCCGACTCCTGAAATTGAGGCACTGCTGGACGCAAAATGCCAAACGTTGCGTGAGATTCGTCCCATCATTGAAAAAATCAATCAAAGCCAAATATAAAAATAAAGGAGAGTAGTGACATGATTCTTGAAAAGAAGCTGTTACAAGAGGTATTGGCAGCGGCCATGACGACGGGCGCTGACTTTGCCGAGGTCTACGCCGAGCGCACGCTCAACGACAGTGTGCATCTGTTGGACCGCAAGATCGACCAGATTTCCAATAACGTCGTTTCGGGCGCGGGTATTCGCGCATTTAAGGGTACTCGTACGGTGTACGCTTCGACGTCTGATTTGAGCCGCGAAGGTTTGCTCCGTTGCGCCAATGCGGTGGCAGCGGCCATGGGTGAGGGCAACGCGCCCATCTCCATCTGCCTGACCGAGCGTATGTTCCCCAATATCCACCCTGCCAAGATCATTCCTTCCTCGGTGGAGAGCCGTGTGAAGATCGATCTGCTCAAGGCAGGCTGCGAGGCCGCACGCGAGTACGACGCTGCCATTGTGCAGGCAACGGGTACTCTGATGGGCGTTGACCATACCATCCAGATCGCTAACAGCGAAGGTCTGCTTACTTCCGACCGTCACATCCGCACTCGTTTGGCTATCAGCGCGATTGCCAGCGAAAACGGTGAAAACCAGAGCGGTTTCTACGGTCCCGGACGCGGTATGGGTCTGGAAATGTTTGATTTTATCGATCCTCGCGAGGTCGGCCGCACCGCTGCCGCTCAGGCGATGGTCAATTTGCGTGCCGATTACTGCCCTGCAGGTAAGATGACGGTTGCCATCGAAAACGGATTTGGCGGCGTTATTTTCCACGAAGCTTGTGGTCACTCGCTGGAAGCAACCTCGGTTGCCATTGGTAACTCCGAGATGGCGGGTAAGTTGGGTCAGCAGATCGCCAACGAAAAGGTTACCGCCATTGACGACGGTACCATTGCCGGTGCTTGGGGCTCGGTCAACATCGACGACGAGGGTACGCCCACCCAGCGCAACGTGCTGATCGAAAACGGCGTGCTTAAGAGCTACATGGTCGACCGCCTCGGCTCTCGCCGCATGGGCCTGCCCATGACGGGTAACAGCCGCCGTCAGTCCTACGCTTACGAGCCTACCTCCCGTATGACCAACACCTTCATCGATAACGGTCCCGACAAGAACGAGGACATCATCGCTTCCATCGAGTACGGTCTGTATGCCAAGAGCATGGGCGGCGGCTCGGTCAATCCTCTGACGGGCGCCTTTAACTTCTCGGTCAGCGAGGGCTATATCGTGCGCAACGGTAAGATCTGCGAGCCGGTCCGCGGCGCGTCGCTGATCGGTACGGGCGCACAGATCCTTAAGGATATCGATATGGTCGGTCAGAATCTGGCCACGGGACAGGGTATGTGCGGCTCGAGCAGCGGTAGCGTTCCTACCGACGTCGGTCAGCCCCTGATCCGCGTTTCTTCTATTACGGTCGGCGGACGGAATTGAGAGGTGCTAAGATGAACTTTGAACAAATGAAACAATATCTGGTCGAGGCTGCCAAGGCCGCCGGCCTTACGGAGTATGAGATCTACGCGACGAGCAGCCGTGAGATCAGTACGGAAACTTACAAAGACGAGATCAGCAGCTTTTCCTCGGGCGAGAGCGGCGGCATCAGCTTCCGTTGCATCGTGGATGGTAAGATGGGCTACGCTTCGGGCGAGCTTTTGACCAAAGAGGAAATGGAAGCGCTGGTTGACCGCGCCATTGATAATGCCAAGAACATCGAGAGCGAGGATGAGGTCTTCATTTTCCCCGGCTCGGACAACTACGAAGAGGTCAATGCCAAGCTGATGGACCTGCCCGAGGCGGCGGTTCTGAAGGATTGGGCGATGGATCTGCAGAAAAAGACCTATGCAACCCACCCCTCGGTTTGCGATGGTACGCAGACTGCCGCGCTGGCGTTTGAATCCAGCATCATGCTGTGCAACTCGCATGGTCTGGAGCTGTCCAACCACGTTGGCTCCAGCGGCGTTTACGTCAACGCTGTTGTCAAGGAGGGTGACGAGGCGGTTAGCGGCTTCAAGCTCAAGAGCGGTAAGAACCCCGAAGCGTTTGCATCGCTTCCTGCCGAGGCAGTGGACGAGGCGCGCAGCAAGCTGGGCGCCGGTACGGTCGAGTCGGGCAAATACGACTGTGTCATCGCGGGTGACGAGATGCGCACGTTGCTCAGCGTTTTCTCTTCCATGTTTTCTGCCAAGATGGTACAGCACGGTATGTCTCTTCTCAAGGGAAAGATCGGAGAGAAGATCGCATCGGAGGTTATTACGATTACGGACGATCCCCGTCGTCCCGAATGCGATATTCAAACCTCGTTTGACGGTGAGGGTGTTGCCACCTACCGCAAGAACGTCATCGAAAACGGTGAGCTGCGCACTTATCTGTATGACCTGACCACCGCAAAGAAGGACGGCGTTGCTTCTACCGGTAACGGTCAGCGCGGTTCGTATGCGTCTTCCGTTTCCATCGCACCTTATTGCTTCTGCCTGGAAGCAGGCGATAAGTCGCTGGATGAGCTGTTTGCTACGATGAAGGACGGCTTGTATATCACCGAGCTCAAGGGTGCACACGCAGGCGCCAATGCGGTGACGGGCGACTTCTCCTTGGAGAGTGCCGGCTTCCGTATTCGTGACGGCAAGATCGCTGAGGCGGTCAAGACCTTCACCATCGCAGGCAATTTCCTGGACCTCCTTAAGAGCGTGGACGTTGTCGGCAACGAGATTCGCTTTGGCTTGGCCGGCGGCTTTACCTCGTTTGCTTCTGCTGACGTACTGGTACGCGGCGTCAGCGTAGCGGGTAAATAAGAATATGAAATCAAAGGGAGATTTGGTAAAACAAATCTCCCTTTTGCGTTTTGAAACATAACGAAAGAACCTCACATCCATTTGGATGTGAGGTTCTTTTTGAACTCGCAGGACGAGCTCTGTTACCATAAAGACACGCCGGTCAAGTAGCATCCGCGCGGATGCGGGGATCTTACTTAATTTCGACGGTAGCGCCAGCCTCTGCGAGGGTAGCCTTGATCTTTTCAGCCTCTTCCTTGGAAGCGCCTTCCTTCAGAGTCTTAGGAGCGCCCTCGACCAGGTCCTTAGCGTCCTTCAGACCCAGACCGGTCAGCTCGCGGACAACCTTGATAACGCCCAGCTTGTTGGAGCCGAAGGAAGCCAGGATAACGTCGAACTCGGTCTTCTCTTCAACAGCAGCAGCAGGAGCAGCAGCAACAGCAACACCAACGGGTGCAGCAGCGGATACGCCAAACTCTTCCTCAACAGCCTTAACCAGGTCTGCCAGCTCGAGGATAGTCAGGGACTTAATTTCTTCAAGAATGTTATTGATCTTTTCCATTTTCGTAAACCTCCCGAAATATCAGATAGTTTTGATTTTTTGTGCGGTCTTTGCCGCTTTGCGGCATCGTACCGCGGGGAATTTAATTACGCGATTAAAGTTATGCAACCTGCGTGGCGATTAAGCCTCTGCAGGAGCGGCCTCTGCGGGTGCTTCTTCTGCAGGAGCAGCCTCGCCGTTTTTGTCGACGATAGCCTGCAGAGCATAAGCAAAACCGTACAGAGGAGAACGGATACTGCCAAGGAACTTTGCGATGAGCACTTCCTTGGAAGGAATCTCCGCCAGTGCCAGGACCGTCTTATCATCAACGACCTTGCCGTCCAGGTAACCTGCGACAATATTGAAGCTTTCAATCTTGTCAGCATAGTTCTTCAGGATCTTAGCGGGTGCGATGGGGTCCTCACCTGCGATGGCAAGAGCAGTCATACCGTTGAGGTAGGGCTTCATGTCAGCCATGTCGTTCATTTCGCAAGCTCTGCCGGTCATGGTGTTCTTCATGACGACGTACTTGATGCCTGCTTCACGAAGCTCTTTACGCATCTTGGTGTCATTCTCCACGGTGATACCCTGATAATTTACCAGGACACCGGAGGGCGAATTTTTGATAGCTTCAGCCAGATCGGCAACGATCTGCTTCTTCTGTTCGAGAATCTTATTGCTGGGCATTCGGTTTCACCTCCCATTGTGAACTGAAAACAGTTACCCGCCGTGTGCGGGCAACAAAAAAATCTTTCTCCGTCAGTGCCGAAGCTCTGCGCAAAGAAAGATCCATAAAGCGGGCATACCGCTATTATACTGATTCTTCCTCGGCAGGAGAGCCTTTGGCTTTTACGGAAACCTGCTGTCTTCGGATAACAGAGGTATTATAGCCGACTCTCCTGCATTTGTCAAGGGGTTTTTGAAAAAAAGTTGAATTTTTTTGAAAATAATGTAAAATAGCTTATTCGCCGGGCGTTTCGTTGTTTTTTAACACGCGTCGGGCGGCTCCGATCAGACGCTCACGCAGCCAATCGGGCTCGATCAGCTTGACATCGGCATCGGCGGTCAGGAGCGCGGCGAGGAAATGATCGATGTGGTGAAATTCGCACGCATACCGATTCTCGCCCTTGCGGGAGACGATGTAGTTGCTCAATTCCAAGGCGGTCAGCTTATCGGTCAATTCCACCGTGGCGGTGTAGGCCAGCTGCATCTGAATAACACCGGTCTCGGCGCCGAACAGGGATAGCTCGTCACCGATCGAGATGGGCGTTCCGTAGTTTTGATCGTTGTCCGAGGTGATGACGATGGGCAGGGAAAATGCCTCGGTGTAGCGATAGCCCTTTTGGTCCGGGCAGTATTCCAGGGGGGCGCCCAGCTTGCGCAACAAAAAATCCACGTCGCGCTGTGCCTGGCGGTGGGAAATATGAAACCGTTCGGCCAGACGCATGGCGTTGGGGTAGGCCAAATCCATGACTTTTTTATGGAACCATTGAATGCGGAGATGGGCGTTTTGCAGAGAGTTTGCCATACGTTAGTTCTCCTCGTTGTTTGTAGTGGGAAGGTCTTGGGAGGATTCGGTTTTTTCTTCCTCCTCGGGGCAGGGCTGATCGATCTCCTTTGCAGGGGCGGGCAGGATGATTTCGCAATTTTGGAGCAGACGAACCATCGCATACGCGCCAATCGCAAGAGCGGGCATGGCGTGAAGGACGTAGTCGGTCCGCACGATGCCGCCGGCGACTAAAGCGGGGATGAGTGAGAGACCGTTGGACAGGCCGAAAAACACGGCAAGCGCAGTGCAGACGGTGTAGCGTTCGGGACGGCTTTTGCCGGCAAACTGCATCATTTCAGCGCACAGCAGGAGCATGATGCAAACGGCAGAGATCTGTTGCATCAGCTTGATGGGGCTGTTCATGGGAACGGTCCAATCGAAATACTCGGTCACCAAAACGAATACGAAATACGCGATGGGGCCGAGGCCCAACAGAAAGGTCTTGTTCTTTTGGGGAATGGCAAAGTAAATGATTGCCAACGACGCGCCAAGTACGCGCAATAGGGCAGGGGTGTCGGCGGATTGACCTGCCAGGGATTCCCACAGACCGGCCAAGGCGAAGGTGACAGCGGCCAGCACGGAGCAAAGGCGCACCGACAGATGAGAAGAAGCAGCGTCGGGGGCGATGGCGAGCAGTTGTTGCTTCGCGGCTTTTTTTGCCAGAAATGCATAGACACCTGCGCTCAAAAGAAACAGGATGACCACTATATATAATAATGTAGAAAGACCACCTTTTTGGAGGTATCCGACGGTGCGGTCAAACGAAAAGAGCAGGGCGGCTGTGCGGACAAAGGAAAGCACCAGGGTCAGGCAAAGAGTGGATAACGTAAAGAGGCGATAAAGCTTGCGTGAATCGTTCATGTGTGTGATCCTTGGTTTAAAATGAAATTTACATTCTTATTATACTGCCACAATGTGAATAAAAAATGAACAAACGACTCCAAAAGCTAAAAAAATCACAAAAGCGGTGCCGAATTTTACCTTGGAGGGGTATTTTTGTCAAAAGGTAACAAAAATAGAAGGGAGAAAGATGAAAAATAGCCATTCTTCCGTGGAATGTGGGTCGTACAAACGGGTGAAAATGCGGCAAAAATCAAGAAAAATGCCTGTTTTTGTGCAACATTACCATATCAATATGCTTAAATTCGAGAAAGTTCGTTTGGAATGATGCGTAAAAAATTGTAGCAAAGGTATTGCTTTTTTTAAGGTTTTCGTGTATAATTGTAGAGCTTGATATGCGTTGAAGCGGGAGGTTGCCACGCAAGCGTGGGTAATTTCCGTGGAGTATGTCCGTTGATCGGGCGCAAATTTAAGCAAACACGCCAAAGCGACGATTCCGTTACCTTCGTCGGCGTGTCTCTCCTAAAGTCCCGGAAAATAGCACAGATGCCATGTGCCGGTTTCCGTTTTTAAAAGGAGAGATATGAAACACGCGGCGCGGTGTTTGCATAAATGCCCCATTTTGAAAGACGCGGTCTCGCTCCGTTCGCCAACATCTTATTATATAAGGGCTGGCTGCGAGATCGGGCAAATCTGAAAAGGAGGCAAAAGAAATGGCAGTAAAAGAAAAAATCAGAGTCAGACTCAAGAGCTACGACCACAAGCTGATCGACACCGCAGCCGAGAAGATCGTGGAAGTTGCTAAGAGAAACGGCACTGAGGTTTCCGGTCCTATCCCGCTCCCCACTGACAAGGAGATCATCACGATCCTGCGCGCAGTGCACAAGTACAAGGATAGCCGCGAACAGTTCGAAATGCGCACCCACAAGAGACTGATTGACCTGATCAAACCGTCTCAGAAGACCATTGATGCTCTGATGAGCGTCGAACTTCCCGCGGGCGTTGAAATCGAGATCAAGCTTTAATCAAGCAAGTTTGAATCGATACCACCCCCCACGGTACAAAGAAAACAGCCGAGTTTGGCGGTCGGCATACCGCGAGCGATCGGTAACTTTGTAAATCATGTTGGCACCAATACGCAAGGGCGCACGTGTCAACCAATAATTTGCAGGAGGAAAAAACAATGAAAAAGGGTATTATCGGTAAGAAGATCGGTATGACGCAGATCTTCGACGAAACCGGAAACATGATCCCGGTTACGGTAATTGCAGCCGGCCCCTGTGTAGTCGCACAGAAGAAGACTGCAGAAAAAGATGGTTATGACGCTGTTCAACTTGGCTTCGGTGATGTCAAGGAAAAGCACCTGACCAAGCCTGAGAAGGGTCACTTCGACAAGGCAGGCGTTTCCTACAAGAAGTACTTGAAGGAATTCCGCTTGGAGGATTGCTCCGCACTCAACGTTGGTGACGTGGTCACCGCCGATACCTTCGCCGCAGGCGAGAAGGTCGACGTCACGGGTATCACCAAGGGTCGCGGTTACACCGGTGCAATTAAGCGCTGGAATCTCCACAAGTTGAGAATGACGCACGGCGTCGGCCCTGTACACCGCCAGTCCGGTTCTATGGGTGTTATCGACCCTGCGAGAATCTTCAAGAACAAGAAGATGGCCGGTCAGTACGGTAATGAGCAGGTCACCGTCCTCAACCTCAAAGTAGTAAAGATCGACAGCGAAAAGAACCTGATCGCAGTCAAGGGTGCCATTCCCGGCGCTAAGGACGGCATCGTGTTCATCCGCGATTCGATCAAAGCATAACGCGGAAGGAGGATACAAACAATGCCAATCGTAAAAGTAATGGATATGACCGGCAAGGAAGTCGGTGAGATCACGCTGTCCGAAGTCATTTTCGGTGCAGAGATCAACGGCGCTGTTCTCCATGCCGCTGTCAGAACTTATCTGATGAACCAGAGACAGGGTACCCAGTCCACCCTGACCCGTACTGAGGTCAGCGGCGGCGGTAAGAAGCCCTGGAGACAGAAGGGTACCGGCCGCGCTCGTCAGGGCTCGACCCGTTCTCCTCAGTGGACCCACGGTGGTGTCGCTCTCGGCCCGAAGCCCAGAGATTACCGCCTGTCCATGAATAAGAAGACCAGACGCGTTGCTCTGTACAGCGCTCTGTCTGCTAAGGTTGCCGAGGGTAACCTGATCGTGGTAGACGACATCGTTTGCAACGAGTACAAGACCAAGACGATGGTCAATATGATCAGCGCTCTGGGCGGTGCTCGCAAGCCCCTGGTCGTTCTTCCCGAAGTCAACAGCATGATCGTTAAGAGCTGTGCTAACATTCCCGGTGCTAAGACCGCGCTGGCTCACACCATCAACGTCTACGACATCCTGAATGCTGACAAGTTCATTGCCTCCAAGGCAGCGATCCAGAAACTCGAGGAGGTGTTCGCGTAATGAAAATGGTACAGGATATCATCATCAGACCCATCATTACCGAGGCAAGCATGGATAGACTCGACGCTAAGAAGTATACCTTCGAGGTTCGTCGCGATGCTACCAAGCCCGAGATCGCTAAGGCGATTGAGGAAATGTTCAAGGTTGAAGTGGCTGACGTTAACACCATCAACATGAAGAGAAAGCCGAAGAGATACGGTGTACACTTTGGTTACACCTCGGCTTGGAAAAAGGCTATCGTGACGCTCAAGGCTGATTCTAAGCCCATCGCGTTCTTCGAAGGCTTGAACTAAGAGTAGGAGGTTAGAGGAATATGCCTACTAAGAAGTATAACCCCACAACACCGTCCAGAAGACACATGGCGGTTGCTACCTTCGAGGAAATCACCAAGTTCAAACCCGAAAAGAGCCTGATTTCCATTAAGAAGAAGCATGCAGGCCGTAACAGCTACGGTCGCATCACCGTTCGCCACAGAGGCGGCGGAAACAAGGTCAAGTACAGACTGATCGACTTCAAGCGTCTGCAGGAAGGCGCTGCTACCGTCATCGGTATCGAGTACGACCCCAACCGTACTGCTTACATCGCTCTGCTTCAAAATGAGGCTGGCGAGAAGAGCTACGTCATCGCTCCCGAAGGCTTGACGGCAGGCGATACCGTTTACTGCGGTCCCGACTCCGATATTAAGCCCGGTAACACGCTGCCCCTCGCAAACATCCCGGTCGGTACGTTCATCTACAATATCGAGCTCTATCCTGGTAAGGGTGCGCAGCTGGTTCGCTCCGCGGGCGTTGCTGCACAGCTGATCTCCAAGGAAGACAACGGTATGGCTCAGGTTCGTCTGCCCTCCGGCGAGGTTCGTTATATCCGCCTTGATTGTAAGGCCTCCATCGGTCAGGTCGGCAACATCGAGCACGACACCATCAAGCTCGGTAAGGCCGGTAAGACCAGACACAAGGGCATCCGTCCTACTGTCCGCGGTTCCGTTATGAACCCCTGCGACCACCCCCACGGTGGTGGTGAAGGTAAGTCCCCCATCGGTCGTCCTTCGCCTGTCACTCCTTGGGGTAAGCCTGCTCTGGGTTATAAGACGCGCAACAAGAAGGCAAGAACGGATAAGTTCATCATCAAGCGCAGAAACGGTAAATAAGGAGGGAATATAAAGTGAGCAGAAGTTTGAAAAAGCCGCCTTTTGTGGAAGAAAAGCTGTTCAACCGCATCGTGGCTATGAATGAAAAGGGCGAGAAGAAGGTTCTGAAGACCTGGTCCCGTGCCTCCACCATATTCCCGGAGTTTGTTGGTCACACCATCGCCGTTTATGACGGCAGAAAGCACGTTCCGGTTTATGTAACTGAGGACATGGTCGGCCATAAGCTCGGTGAGTTCGCTCTCACCCGCACCTTTAAGGGTCATGCGGGTAGCAAGACGTCCAACAACGGTAAGTAATTAGGGAGGAAGGTTTATTATGGAAGCAAAAGCACATCTTAAATATGCCAGAATCTCTCCTCGTAAGGTTAAGATCGTTCTCGATCTGATCAGAGGTAAGGACGCCGGCACCGCCATGGGTATTCTGAAGAACACCCCCCGCGCTGCATCTGAGCTGCTGATTAAGCTGCTGGCAAGCGCTGTGGCAAACGCAGAATTTAAGCAGATGGATTCTTCCAAGCTGTATGTCTCTGAGTGCTACGCCAACGAAGGCCCCACGCTCAAGAGAATCATGCCCAGAGCTAAGGGCAGCGCAGACAGAATCCTGAAGAGAACCAGCCACATCACCATTGTGGTTAAGGAAAGAGACTAAGAAAGGAGATACGGTTTCAATGGGTCAGAAAGTTAATCCCCACGGTCTTCGCGTGGGCGTCATTAAAAACTGGAGTTCCAGATGGTTCGTAAAAGACGAAGTCTTCGGCGACACCCTGGTTTCCGACTACAACATCAGAAAATACCTGAAGAATGAACTCAAGGAAGCAGGTATTTCCAAGATCGAGATCGAGCGCGACGGTCATCGCGTTCGCGTATTCCTCAACGTTGCGAAGCCCGGTATGGTTATCGGCCGCGGCGGTGAGCAGATCGAAAAGTATAAGACCGCTCTTGAGAAGATGGTCAAGATGCCTGTCGCTCTCAACGTTGTTGAGATCCGTCAGCCTGACCTGGATGCTCAGCTCGTTGCAGAGAACATCGCAAGCCAGCTCGAACGCCGCATCGCGTTCCGCCGCGCTATGAAGATGGCAATCCGCAACACCATGAGACTGGGTGCTAAGGGTATCAAGATCACCTGCTCCGGCCGTCTGGGCGGTGCAGAAATCGCAAGAAGCGAGCACTACCATGAGGGTACCATCCCGCTGCAGACCATCCGTGCCGACATCGACTACGGTTTCTGGGAAGCAGATACCACCTACGGTAAGATCGGTATCAAGGTTTGGATCTACAAGGGTGAGATCCTGAACGAAGTCAACAGAACCTCCGTTGCTGCTCCTCGCGACAACCGTGGCGAGCGCAGAGACCGCAGAGGTGACAATCGCGGCGACAGACGCGGCAATCCTAACGGTGGCCGTTTCAACCGCGGCGACAGAACTCCCAGAGAAGGAGGTCGCAAGTAATTATGTTAATGCCTAAAAGAGTAAAATTCCGTCGCG
>JAZLCA010000076.1:0-24265 GCA_045613985.1 Eubacteriales bacterium
ATCACCGGTGCTGCACAGATGGATGGTGCTATCCTTGTTGTTGCAGGTACCGATGGCCCTCTTGCACAGACCCGCGAGCACGTTCTTCTTGCTCGTCAGGTAGGCGTTCCCGCAATCGTTGTATTCATGAACAAGACTGACCTTGTTGATGACGAGGAGCTTCTTGATCTTGTTGAGATGGAGATCCGTGAGCTTCTCTCCGAGTACGATTTCCCCGGCGACGATATTCCGATCGTTCGTGGCTCCGCTCGTGTTGCTCTCCTTTCCGAGGACAAGGATCCCAACGGCGCTGACTACGCACCCATCAAGGAGCTGATGGATCAGGTTGATGCCTACATTCCTACTCCTGCTCGTAACGAGGATTCTCCCTTCCTTATGCCTGTCGAGGACGTCTTCTCCATCTCCGGCCGTGGTACCGTTGCTACCGGTCGTGTTGAGAGAGGTACCGTTAAGGTAGGCGACGTTATCGAAATCGTTGGTCTGTCCGACGAGAAGAAGTCCACCACCGTTACCGGTGTTGAGATGTTCCACAAGCTGCTTGACCAGGCTCAGGCCGGTGATAACATCGGTGCTCTGCTGCGTGGTATCGGCAAGGACGAGATCGAAAGAGGTCAGGTTCTGGCTAAGCCCGGTTCCGTTCATCCTCACACCAAGTTCATCGGCCGTGTATACGTTCTGACTGAGAAGGAAGGCGGCCGTAAGAAGCCCTTCTTCTCTGGCTACCGTCCTCAGTTCTACTTCAGAACTACCGACGTTACCGGTAACATCGAGCTGCCTGCAGACGTTGAGATGTGCCGCCCCGGCGACAACGTTGACATGACTGTTGAGCTGATCACCCCCATCGCTTGCGAGCAGGGTCTGCGTTTCGCTATCCGTGAGGGTGGTAGAACCGTTGGTTCCGGTGTCGTTTCTTCTATCATCGAGTAATATCATATGAAAATCTGCGCGGGTAGGGGATATCCCCTACCTGGGCGGATCATTGCAAGCGGAGAATTTGGTTCACATATTCTCCGCTTGTGCACTATATGGATGTGTTTTGGATATTCCATATTATAGGAGGATTTACTAATGAAAAGTATGTTACATAAGAATCTGCTGCGCTTGTTGATTTTGGCGCTGGTTCTTTGCCTGATGATGCCCTTGTTTGCAGCCTGTGGCGAGCCTGAAACTCCCGATACGGATGAAGGCAAGCAGGAACAGCCCGGTGATAAGCCCGGTACCGACAAGCCCGGCACCGATACGCCCGGCAAGGATGAACCCGACACGGATGACCCCGGCAAGGATGAACCCGAGGATCCGGTGGATATTTACGACGTACCTGACTCGCTGCCTGAGTCTGCCAATTACGGCACGACCTTCAACATTCTGTATCTCCACGAAAAATTCTCTCCCGAGTTCTGGGTAGATGCTAACACGGGCGGTGTTATCGACAACGCCGTTTACAGCGCTATCTGCACGACCGAGGAGCGTTTTGGCGTTGATATCGTTGCAATCGCTTCGGGCGCCGGCAGCGAGATCAACCACATCTCCAACATCCGTAACCAGATCAACGGCGGTCAGCCCGACTTTGATATGGCCCGCGGACACGACGTTCAGGGTGCAAACCTCTCCCTGGAGGGCTCTCTGATCGACCTGTACACCATCGATGCTCTGGATTTCTCTAAGCCTTGGTGGCCTGCGAATACCATCAATTCGCTGACCTTTATGGGTCAGATGTATCTGATCTCTTCTTCCATCTCCTACAAGGGCTTGTCTTCTACCAGCGCTTTGTTCTTCAACAAGGAGCTGATGGAAAACCACGGATATGATCTCCCCTACGACCTGGTAAAGTCTGGCGACTGGTATTTGGAGGATCTGTTCTCTTCCGTTGAAGACTTCCATCTGGAAGGCGATGACGGTGTTGAGGGCAAGAGCGCAGATGATACCTTTGGTATCGTCGTTCCTTGGCAGCTGTACGCATGGCAGGAGTCCTTCGGCATCGAGCTGGTACAGAAGGATTCTGAGACGGGCGAGCTGATTCTCAACGGTCACGACGAGCGCGTCTACGACCTGATCAACTTGATGTACAGCGTATGCTGGGAAAATGACGGTGGCTATATGCTGCCCAGAGAAGACGCGAAGGTCGTCTTTGGCGAAGGCAGAGCTCTGTACATTCCCGTTGACCTGGGTGCAGCCGTTGCCAACTTCCTGAACTATGATATTGATTACGGTATCGTTCCTTATCCCAAGCTGGATGATATGCAGGAGAATTATTATTCCGGTTACACCGACCGTTACTTCTTCATTCCTAACACCTGCCCCGATAAGGAGTACGTTGGTACCATCCTCGAATCGATGAGTGCTGAGGGCTACCGTCAGGTTACCCCCGCTTACTTTGAGGTTGCTCTGAAGAACCGTTACACCAAGGATGAAACCTCCAAGGAAATGGTTGACCTGATCAAGCAGAGCATGATTCTGGACTTCGCTTACGTATACGGCGCAGACCAGTGGTGGAGCCGCTCGCTGTATCATCTGATCAGCGGTAATGGCAAGGAAGCCAGCACGGATTACGCTTCTTACTACGCAGATATGCTGCCCAGGGCAGAGGCTCGCGTGGAAACGGTAACGGAGGCCTTCCGCGAAATGCTGGAAGATCGTAGCTGATTTTTGCCGGCATTCAAATAAAACTTGTATCTTTCAGGAGACAAAATGAAAACACTTCTTCATAAAAATTGGCTGCGAGTATTGATTGTTCTTTTGGCCCTTTGCCTGACGTTGTCGGCCTTTGTTGCTTGTGCTAATCCTTCGGATTCTACTCCGGACGACAATAAGCAGGACCAGCCCGGCAAAGATGAGCCCGGTAAGGACGATCCCGGCAAGGATGATCCCGACAAGGATGATCCCGGTAAGGATGAGCCGGAAGATTCCGCGGATATTTACGACGTACCTGACGCTCTGCCCGAGTCTGCTGATTACGGCACGACCTTTACCATCCTGTATTTCCTTGAGCAGTATCTCAATGACTTTTGGGTGCCCGAAAGCACCGGCGGTGTCATTGATAACGCTGTTTACAGCGCAATCTGCTCTACCGAGGAGCGCTTTGGCGTAACTATTACGGCCACCTTCTCGGGTACCGGTTCGGAGGCTGAGCACGTTAACCTGATCAAAAACCAGATCGGTGCAGGTAAAACGGATTTTGACGTTGCCCGTACCCATGACGTTCACGGCGCAAACCTTTCTTTGGAAGGAGTGCTGGTCGACCTGTTGGAAATCGAGCAGTTCGATTTCACCAAGCCCTGGTGGCCTCAGAAGAACATGGAATCTCTGACCTTTATGGGCCAGATGTACCTGATGTCTTCTTCCATCTCCTACCGCGGTCTGCTCTCTACCAGCTCTCTGTTCTTTAACAAGGATCTGATGGAAGACCACGACATGGAATTCCCCTACGAGAAGGTTCAGAATATGGAATGGTACTTGGAGGATATGTTCGTATCCGTCGAGGACTTCCACATTGAGGGTGATGCCGGTATCGAGGGCAAGAGCGAAGATGATACCTTTGGTATCGTGATTCCTTCTCAGCTGTACTGCTGGCCCGAGTCCTTTGGTATCGAGCTGGTACAGAAGGATCCCGAAACGGGTGAGCTGGTTCTCAACGGTCACGATGAGCGTATGTACGCCCTGGTTGACGCCATGTATAGCGTTTTGTGGGACAACGATGGCGGTTACGTCATCACCCGTCCCGATGCGCAGAAAATGTTCGGTCAGCATCAGGCAATCTACATTCCCGTTCACATCGGTAGTGCCGTTCAGGTATTCCTGGATTACGACGTGGATTACGGTATCGTTCCGTACCCCATGCTGGATGACACCCAGGATCAGTACTATGCCGGTTATACCGACCGCTACTTCGTCATTCCCCAGACTTGCTCCGACAAAGACTACGTCGGTACCATTCTGGAGTCGATGAGTGCCGAGGGTTACCGTCAGGTGACTCCCGCCTATTTTGAAGTCGCTCTGAAGAACCGCTATACCAAGGACCCCATCTCCAAGGAGATGGTTGACCTGATCAAGCAGAGCATGATCCTTGACTTTGCTTACGTATACGGCGGCAATATGTGGTTCACCGATACCATGCGCGATCTGTTGACGGGTGCAAACCCCAACCACGATTATGCTTCTTACTATGCGAAGAAGCTGCCCAACGCTGAGTCCCGCGTGATCACAGTAACGGAAAAATTCCAGGAAATGCTGGACGCCAAGGGCGAATAATTCCAAACGCTATGTATTCATGACAGCCTGCCGTTGCGAGCTGTCAAGTGCGGCGCTTGTCCGCATCAACGGCGCTCTGCCCTATGGGTCAGAGCTCCGTCCATATATCTTTGGGGATTGGTGAGATTCCATACCGGCAGTATAGTCTGCGAACTCCTGCGGGAGCCGATCGGGTGAAATTCCCGAACCGACGGTAGGATTCGGCGGAGCCGAATCCGCAAGCCTGCTTTGCAGGCTTGCGCGCTCGTGTCCTTGCTGGGATGCGCGCGTGATACAGTCCGGATGGGAAAAGGTTGAGAGCTGACTGCTTTTTCCCTTTGCTTATTTGCAAGGGGATTTTTTTGCTTTCACTGTCATACCTTTCATATATGCTTGTTTGCAAGAAAGGAATGTTACAATGAGTCGAACGAAGAAAAACAGAGAAAAGATCCTTCATATGGCGGTCGTTGCCGTCTTTTGCGCGCTGGCGTATGCTTGCCAGTTCGTATTTCGTATCCACGTTTCGTTTTTAACCTTTGATGCCAAGGATGCCGTTATGGCGGTTGGTGCGATGATCTTTGGCCCTGCTTGGGGCGTGGTCATGGCGTTGATCGTAGCGCTGTTGGAATTTTTAACCATCAGCGGCACGGGCGTCTACGGTCTGATCATGAATTTTGCCTCCAGCGCGGCCTTTTGCGGCATTTGCGCGGGAGTATATCGATATAAGCGCACGATGACGGGGGCGGTGCTGGGCCTGGGCGCGGCTGTGCTGGGTACCACGGCACTGATGATGGTGCTCAATCTGCTCGTCACCCCCTACTACATGACGGGAGGCTCGGTCGAGGCCGTCGTGGCCATCCTCCCCACGCTTTTGCTCCCCTTCAATCTGACCAAGTCCTTGCTCAATGCGGCGTTGGTCTGGGTGCTGTACAAACCGGTGTCCGTCGCCCTCAAAAAAGCCCGTGTCATCAAGGGTGGACCGGATACCTTCGCCATGAACAAAAAAACGGTGCTTGTGATGCTCGCCGCGCTTGCCTTGATCGCGGCCTGTGTCGTCGTTTTCCTTGTCGTCCTGAAGGGAACCGTGTGATTTGCGGAGCCTGAAAATCTGAGAAAGGAGCGTCTGTCGCTAAATATGATCGAAGCCATCAAATCCTTCTTTTTGGACACGGTCGGTCGGGAGCTGTGCGTGTTTTTCTGTTCCATGCTGCCCATCATCGAATTGCGCGGCGCTATCCCGCTCGGCGCAGGCTTGGGACTGTCGATGTGGCAATCCTATTTTCTCAGCGTGGCGGGTAACCTTTTGCCTGTGCCGTTTCTGCTGCTTTTTTGGCAGGGCGTGCTGCATATCCTGCGCCGTGTTCGATTTACCCAAGGGCTGGCGCGTTGGCTGGATGCGCGCGCCGAACGCTCCAAAGGTAAGATCGAACGCTTGGAATTTTGGGGACTTTTGCTGTTCGTGGCCGTGCCGCTACCCGGCACCGGGGCATGGACGGGGAGTCTGGCCGCCTCTGTTATGGGAATGCGGTTTTGGAAGGCGTTGCTCGCCATCGTTTTGGGCGTGCTTTTGGCGGGTGTCGTGATGGCGGCGTTGTCTTACGGAGCCGTCGCCGCGTTTCAAACCTGGTTTGCCTGACAACAACAAAAAAACTGTCTTACCAATGGTAGGTAAGACAGTTTTTTTGTATATTGCATTACGCCGAGGGCTCGGCGTCGTGCAGGGGGAAGGTCAATGAAACCTTGAACAAATCTCCGTCGATGTCCAGCGACAACTCGCCGCCCATCAGCTCGGTCAAGCTCTGGGCAATCGAAAGGCCCAGACCGCTTCCCTCGGTGTGACGGGATCGGTCGCCGCGGACGAATCTTTCCAAAAGATCCTGCGCCGGGATGTTGAGCTCCTCCTTGGAAATGTTGCGGAAGAGCAGGGTAGCACGCCCGTTTTGTTGTGTCAGATCCAAATATACGCGGGTGCCGGGCGCGGCGTATTTGACCACGTTGCTGAGCAGATTGTCAAACACACGCCAAAGCAGCTGCCCGTCGGCCAGAATCACGCAGGAAGGAGAGGCAATGTGCAAGACGGGCGAGAGATTCGCCTTTTCCATGCGATCCTCGTATTCACCCAACGCTTGCGAGAGAAAAACGTCCAACTCACAGGCGGCAGGTAGGATGGCAAGATTTCCGGTCGAGGCCTTGGAAACCTCCAGCAGATCCTCCATCAGCTTTTTGAGACGGATGGACTGGCGATCCAGCGTGTCCAGATATTTCTTTGCGGCCTCGCTCTCGAATTTTTCCTGCTGTAACAGATTGATATAGCTGATGATAGTGGTCAGAGGGGTCTTGATGTCGTGTGAGACGTTGGAGATCAGCTCGGTGCGGAAATGCTCACTGCGCATTCTCTCCTCGACCGCGTGGCTGATGCCCTGGCTGATGTTATTCAGGTGACGGGCATGGGTGCGGAAGTCGCCGACCATTTGCTTTTCGTCGATCTTGTGGTTCAGATCTCCCTTGACCAAAGCTTCGCCGCCTGCCTTGAGGCGGTGCATCAAAAGGGCAAAGAACAACAGCGCGACGGCAAAAACGATTGATTCGATCAGCCAGTACAAAAGCAGCTTCGTTCGGGTGGGAACGAACCAAAGCGCCATAAATTCGCCAAAGGAAATGACGAACAGGATCATCGCGGTCTTCCAAACGATGGGCAGACCTGCGATTACTTGATGGAAGGTGCGTCCCACAGGGCACAGCGCGTGTGTCCAAATCCAGCACAGCACCCGCCATATTCCCTTCAAAAAGTAAAAGAGCAGGGTGTTCTTGAGCAGAACGCGGCATTTGCAACGTGTGGCAAAGCTCATGCAGAACAGTAGGATCAAGGGGGAGAAAACGAGAATGAGAAGAGCGGCGGGGACGATGAGGACGGGATCCCAGCTTTCAAACACCCGCAGCAAAAGGCGAATAAGGAAATAGGTGAACACGGCGTATAAGGCGATCATAACGTCGGTGGGCATATGATCAAACACGCTCAGCCGTGCCTCTTTTTCGTCGGGATGATGTCCGGCGATGCGCAGCAAAACAGCAAACAGAATACAAAAGAGAACAAAGGAGATAAATCCAATAGCGATCAGCGCAAAGCGCTGTCCGTACACTTGAGCCAGCCAAAGATCAAGCACGTAAAAGATGCCTGCCCCTTCTTTTTCCGCCGGAATGATGAAGTGGATAAATCGCTCCACCCGCTTGTTGTCGGGACCTTCGTACAGCACGATAGAGGTTTCGCCTTCGTATTGTACGGCTTCGCCGCGATAAGTGGAGGAGATAATGAAACCACCGCTGTCCGATACTGTTAAGAGTACGTTCTTGGTGCTGAACTGCCGCAACAATTCAGCGTTGATGCGGCGATCGTAGAGCTCGATGTCTTGAAAAGTCAGATCCGAAGGATCGCAAACCTTTTCGTATGACTCGCGAAGCGTTTGCTCGGCCATTGTCTTACCCATGTGGGTATAAACCTCTTTTTGCGTTGCCTCAAAGGTTCCGGTGTAAAACCCAAATTCGGCCAACAAAATAACAGAGGTAATGCTGAACAGCGCGACGATAAGCAAAAGACAGCCGAGAAACAAGCATAGGCCTTTGACCATACCGTAGGTTGACAACACCGGATGTTTTCGGGATACAGATTCTTTCATTGCGCGCTTGCATCTCCTTTCTTAGGAGTGGCGGTCTGCTCCATTTTGTAGCCCTGCCCCCAGACGACCTTGAGGAATCGAGGCTCGGAGGGAGTGATCTCCAGCTTTTCCCGCAAGTGGCGGATGTGAACGGCAACCGTATTTTCTGCGCCGAAAGGATTGTCGCCCCACACGCGGCGGTACAACTCCTTGGGAGAGAAGACCTCGCCCGGATGTTGCATCAAAAAGCGAAGGATATCGTATTCGGTGGGGGTGAGCGAGACGGGCTCGCCGTCGACGGAGACTACCTTTTTCTTATCGTTCATGCAAATGTTGCCCACTTGAAGCAAAGTATCGTCACTGCCAATGTCGGATGCGGTACCGCCCAAACGAGTGAAACGCCGGAGCTGAGAGCGTACGCGTGCCAACAATTCTACCGGGCGGAAGGGCTTGGTGACGTAATCATCCGCTCCCAAATTGAGACCCAATACCATGTCTGTCTCCTCGCTCTTGGCGGTGAGCAGAATTACAGGGACGTTGCTGGTCTTGCGCAGCTCGGTCATGGCGGAAATACCGTCCATGACGGGCATCATGATGTCCATCAGGAGCAGATGTACCTCCTCGCGGGCGAGAATGTCCAAAGCCTCGCGGCCGTTGTAGGCGCAAAAGGTGGTGTAGCCCTCGGTGCGGAGATATATTTCCAAAGCGGCAACAATGTCGCGCTCGTCATCACAGATCAAAATGTTCATCAAAAACACCTCTCAATCTTGGGGATGTATATATTTTACCACAAAATGATCAAAAAGAAAAGGGGTGTTGCAAGGATAAATTGAATGGATTGAAAGAAAAACGAAAATTTTTTCAAAAAAAGAAAAAAAGGCTTGACAATTGGAAGGGGATGTGCTATAATATTTCCGTTGTGAAAAGGATGGCCTGGTAGCTCAGTTGGTTAGAGCGCTAGCCTGTCACGCTAGAGGTCGTGGGTTCGAGCCCCATCCGGGTCGCCACTTTTTTACAGCCATCCCTTGCCTCTGTAGCTCAGTTGGTAGAGCAGGGGACTGAAAATCCCCGTGTCGTTGGTTCGATTCCGACCGGAGGCACCATTTTTTTGCGGATTTAGCTCATTTGGTAGAGCGTCGCCTTGCCAAGGCGAAGGTGGCGGGTTCGAGCCCCGTAATCCGCTCCAGAACAAAAAAGAGAACGGCTTAAGCCGTTCTCTTTTTTTGTTCTCGTGTTGACTTTATGGCGAGAACCCCTCCAATTGCCGATAAGGCAATTGGATTTGCGTGCGCGGTATTGAGTCGGGGAAACCACAGCACCATTGGCGCACGCAGGGGTTCTGAGCCCCGTAATCCGCCCCAGAAAACAAAAGCACATGGCTTTGGCCATGTGTTTTTGTTTTCTGGAGCAGACTACGGGGCATACGAACCCGCTCGCGCAAAGCGCGAGGCGGTCAGAGATTGCCGTTATTGGCGAAGCCAATATGACGGCGTTCAGCCGTCAAGGGAATCTCGTTGTTTGACGCGCTAGCGGCAAACCTGTCGAGCCCTCGTAACTAAGGGCTCTGCTGTTCTTTTTTTGCCCCATGCCGCGAAGCGGCATCCTGGGCAAAAGTTTTTCACATTTCTTTTAATAGTGCATATCCTCTTATTACCGCCCCTAAAACAAAACAAAAAGAATTTTTAAAAAAGCATTGACAAAAGATACTTTGCGTGGTATAATATTTGCGTTCTGAATAAGGCGCCATAGCCAAGCGGTAAGGCAAAGGTCTGCAACACCTCTATCCCCGGTCCGATTCCGGGTGGCGCCTCCAAAAAGAAAACCAGTCCGATGGACTGGTTTTTCTTTTTGGACTCACTCACCCTACATCGGATCGGGCTCTGCCGCCTGCGGCGGCAGAATCCGGGTCGCAACACTCACAGTGCCGGTGGCACTGTGAGATTCCGGGTGGCGCCTCCAATGCGTCTTGACAAAAAAGATGCCAACCGAAAAACCCGAGATTTTCTCGGGTTTTCTTCGTTTTTTGTCGTTTTTCGGCACTTTGCGTGCAAAGTGCGGCTTTTCTTGAAATTCGAATTTTAGCGCAAATAAAAAGATGCCAATCGGCATTTTCAAGCAAGGGAGTAGAAGTGAACCTTTTCCATTCTGTTTCTACGGTAAATATTGAAAAATATCAGAAAATATGATATAATTTATTTTGGAAAGGCGGTGAGAGTTATCAAAAGCGCGATAAAAAAATTCTTTTCATTTATATTAGCAATTCTTATTGCAATTATTTTCGGCGTTTGCTTGATTTTTATATTGCCGTTCGATTATATCAAATATAAAAGATCCCTCTACTATAAAATCACCAAGAAAAAATACACCTTTTTCGCAGCTTCTAATCAGAACTTCAAGATCTATAACGAAACAAACAAACATAATTTACCTATCAGTTTTCTTCATCATCCAAAAGAAAAATCCATAGTTTACGGATGGTTCGTTTTTGAAAAAACACTTATAATTGTCAATGCATTCAATTTCGAATACGATTCAGAATCAGAAAAATGGATATTTTCCGGAGGATATGATGAAGAGGAAAACCGTGTTCTTTTATCAATAGATGAATACATAGAAACGGAAATCGAGGAAGTTAACCAAGCATTAAACGATAAGGTTTGTGATAAAGCTGTTATTCTAATTTGTGGCGATGATCTTGAAAATGCGGAAAACGCATACAAAGAAGAAAGATTTTTGATATATAAAGGTGATATGATAGAAAAGCTGAAGCTTTTTGTCAAAGCGGAAAAATAAATAATGTTCGAATATATGCCGGCATCTTTTCTGTCAACACGTGCCAAAAAGAGAAGGATACCCATTTGGGTGTCCTTCTCTTTTTGCCGTCATCACCGAATCGGACAGGCTCTGCGCGAGAGCGCGCAGAATCCGGTTCGCAACACTCACAGTGCCGGTGGCACTGTGAGATTCCGGGTGGCGCAAAAATATTGTAATCCGCTACAAAGTGTGTTATAATATGGCTGAAAGTGAGGTGCCAAAATTGAACAACACAAAGTGGAATGAAATAGGACATAAGTTTTGGGATGTGGAATGCAACGAGGGTTTTCTTGTTGAGTGGGATGTTAAACTTATAAACTACGACTACACAGAAAATTATGAATGTACTTGGTCACATTTTGGCTCCGATATGCTTGACCATAAGCAGATCGAGTGGCTCAAGATTAAATTAACACCCGAAAACAGGACAAGGGTAATTCAAATTTTGAAGGCTGTTCACGTTCCGGGAGAGGTCACCGACAATGAAGCTATCATTTACGGTTACCGCACAGACGTGGATTATATTTGAAAGCAATTTGTACTAAATACAGTTGGCATCTTTTTTGTCAACCCGCACCACGTAGAAGGACACCCTCGGGTGTCCTTTTTTCTATCGGCGGGCGGCAGGGGCTGGCGCCCTACTTGACACCCCACCGCTTTTATGCTATACTAAATCCGGAAAGGCGGTGGAGAAATGTACAATTTTTTACACAATCTTTTATCTGATAAAAAGGGCGGCGAGATCTTTTCGCTGTTTGGTGCCTGGCACTTTTTCTATATTGCGCTTACGGTCCTGTCCGTAATAACGATTCTTTTTGCGCTCAAAGGCAAAGAAAAGCAAGTCAGGCGGAAGGCTTCTTCATTGCTTATCAGTATCGCTTTTGCGCTGTACGTGGCAGACTTTTTCCTGATGCCTCTTGCCTATGGCGAGATCGATATAGAAAAACTGCCGTTTCACGCCTGCACGGCGATGTGCGTCATGTGCTTTTTGAGTTGCCGCATCAAATGCTTGGAAAAATACCGCATCTCGTTCGTGATGCTCGGTTTTCTTTCCAACGTTATCTACCTCATTTATCCCGCGGGGGTGATGTGGCACGCGGTGCATCCGCTGTCGTATCGAGTTATACAGACGCTCATATTCCACAGTGTGATGTCTGTTTACGGATTGATAACGCTCGTATATGAGCACGATAAGGTTGATATCAAAAAGTGGTATCGAGGCTTACTTGTGATTGTTTGCATGACACTCTGGGCTTTGCTTGGTAATTATGCATACAACGGAGAATCAGACGGATATTCTCATTTCTTTAATTGGTTTTTCGTCGTCCGCGATCCGTTTTACGCAATTCCTGAGGCTATCGCGCCGTTTGTCATGCCGATATTGAATATCGTGTTGTTCTTTGCCGTTGAGATGCTGTTGTATTTGGCAATTTGGGGCGTAAAACGGGCAAAGAAATGACCGGCCGGCTCTGCGCGCGCCCATGGGTTGACACCCCTATAAATTTATGCTATACTAAACTTAATCAATCTCACAAGAAAGGCGGTCTATTTCAAATGAAAGTAGCACTGTTAGGCGCTTGGCACGTTCACGCGGCGGACTATACCAAAGAGGCGCTCGCTCATGGAGAGCTGATCGGTTTTTATGAAAAAGACGATGCTCTGGCGGAACATTATCAAAGAAAGTTTGGCGTTCCCCGCTTTGCCACAAAGCAAGAGCTTCTTGATAGCGATGCCGAGGGCGTTATCGTATGCTCGGCCACGAGCGATCACACCGAGGATATTCTGGCCATCGCCAATGCCAAAAAGCAGATTTTTACGGAAAAGGTACTGGCACTGACCGATGAGGATTGCGATAAGATCGAGGCGGCGCTCCATCAAAACGGCGTTACGCTGACAATATCACTGTTCCAGAAATATATTGGCTCGCGCATGGCCGTCAAAGAGGTCGTGGACAGCGGAGAGCTTGGTAAGATCAATTATTTGAGATTCCGCAACTGCCATTCGGGCAGCACAAGAGACTGGCTCCCCACCCACTTTTACAATCGCGCTCAATGCGGCGGCGGTGCGATGATCGATCTCGGCGCGCACGGAATGTATCTGACGGAATGGCTTTTGGGCGTTCCCGCGTCTGCAAGCTCGACCTTTACCGTCAGCTGCGAGGCAGGCGGCGCACTCGCCAAAAACACGGATATGGTGGAAGACAATGCGGTGACAGTCATGCGCTATGACAACGGCGCGATCGCCATCAACGAAACGGGATTCGTTTCGGATTGCTCGCCCGTCGTGCTTGAGGTCCACGGGGAACACGGTTACGTCCGTATGGAAAATGACGGTGTTGTAAAGTGTACCCGAAATACCAATCATGCCGTCATTCAGCTGACGCTGCCGCCTTCTTCGCCTTCGCCCATTCGGCAGTTCCTCTCGGGTGATGTTCTGCCCGGATGCTCCATCAAAGAGGCCAAGGCCCTGACTCACATGATGGTGATGGCCTACTCGCGCGTGATGTGATCCGATACGAAAATCAACAAATCGCGCAAGGGGTTTCCCCCCAGGGAAGAGATATCACTTGAAATGGCGAATCGTGGAATAAAATAGCGAGATTTTTTCGATCAAAACAACCCCAAAGCAGGGCGAACGTCATGCTTTGGGGTTTAACTCTTGACGAATCTTGTCTTGTGTGCTATAATACAATGCTATGCTTACAAATAAGATGAAATCCATCGTAAAGGAATATCAATGAACAAAAAACAAGACTCTCTTACCCTTGGGGAAGGAAATATCAACCGCCTGATGCTTCGGTTTTCGATCCCGTGCGTCATGTCTTTGCTCATCAGTTCTCTGTATAATATCGTCGACCAGATGTTCATCGGCAACAGCGAGCTGAGCACGCTGGGCAACGCGGCCACCGGCGTGGTGTTTCCCGTTTTTATTATCGCCCAGGCGTTTGCGTGGTGCTTTGGCGACGGATGCGCCGCGTATCTGAATATATATCAGGGAAAAAAAGACGATCAAGAGGCGCACAAGGCGCTTGGCGGCAGTATTACGGCCGCGTTTGTGTCGGGCCTTGGGATGATCGCCGTCATTTATCCCATCCGAGTGCCCATGCTGACACTGTTCGGCGCGACCGAAAATACGCTTGCTTACGCCATCGAATATCTTGACATCATCCTGGTCATGATGCCCATTTATATTTTGTGCAACACAATGAACTCCATCATTCGAGCGGACGGAAGTCCTGCCTGGGCGATGATGTCTATGCTGTTGGGAGCCATCACCAACATCATTCTTGACCCTGTGTTCATTTTCGGCTTGGATATGGGCATGACAGGCGCGGCGCTGGCCACTGTCATCGGCCAAGGTGCGACGTTCCTTACCGCACTTGTCTACTTTTTTCGTACGAAAACCTTTAAGCTCACCCTCAAAAGCTTTATACCTCGTCCTCTGGCCATCGGAAAGGTCGTAGGTCTTGGGATCTCCACCTTCATTACACAAGTTGCCATTGTTATCGTGGCGATCGTTTGCAACGTTCAGTTTTCAAAGTATGGGGCGATGTCAGAGTATGGCGCCGATATCCCGATTGCTATCATCGGTATACAAAGCAAGGTGTTCACCATCGTTATCAACCTCGTTGTCGGCGTGGTGCTGGGTTGTCAGCCCATCATCAGCTACAACATGGGGGCGGGGAACTACGGCCGGGTCAGAGAGCTTTACAAAAAGATTATGGTACTGACCGTTTCCGTGGGACTTTTGTTTACGGTGCTGTTTGAGCTTGCGCCCGATATGATCATCGGGCTGTTCGGTGTACCGAGTAATATCCCCAATCCCGAGGAGTATTGGAAATTTGGCGAGAAAACAATGCGCATCTTTTTGTCGCTGATCTGCATCAGCTGTGTGGTGAAGATGAATTCCATCTTCTTTCAAGCAGTGGGAAAACCGGTGTTTGCCGTCGTTTCCTCCACCATACGCGATATGGTCTGCTTCCTTCCTTTGATCTTGATTCTCCCGCTCATCTCCCCCGACGTGGAGCTTTTGCTTTACGCTGCTCCCATCGCAGACCTCATCTCGGTCGTGGTCACCGCCGGATTGTCGATCGCGTTTATCCGCTCACTGCGAGCGGCATCGGAGCACAACATCCTTCCTTGACGTTTCATCAAAGAGGATACCTTCGGGTATCCTTTTTTATGTGTTTGCATACCGTCCATGTCGGTGGTGTTTGATGAAATTGCTCTTGACTCCCCGCCCGTTTTGTGATAAAATACAAAACGGCCCCGAACCAAGACACGGACCGGATCCGTCGGGGCGCGACAGGGAGAAAAAACAATGCCTTACGTATATTTGATTTTAGCTGTGGTCATGTGCTCGTCCTCCAGCGTGTGCGGGAAATTGTTCCACAGACAGGTCGGCACCTGCAAGGACAACGGTATTTTTTATAATTTTATGCTCATGATCAGCGTGTTTGTCGGCTGGGGCGTGCTGTATGCGACGGACTTTTCGTTTGACGCAGGTGTTCTGCGCTATTCCGCCATGTTTGCCGCCTGCTACGCCGCCTGCCAGTTTGGCACCATTCATGCCCTGAAGCATGGACCTGCGACTCTGACGGCACTGTTCAACAGTCTGTCCTTGATCCTGACTGCCATCTGGGGCCTCATTTTCTGGGAGGCAGAGCTGACCGTTTTTGTTGTGACGGGGCTTGTATTGGTGGTCTGCTCCATTACGCTTTGCGTCTATTCTAAAGAAAAAGGGGAGAAATCCATCTCTCCCAGATGGCTCTTCTACGTCACCCTCGCTTTTTTGGGCAATGCGGGTTGCTCCATCGTTCAGCGCACCCAGCAGATGGCGTATGAGGGACAGCACGGCAATATGCTGATGCTGTTTGCTACCGGCCTTTGCGCGATTTTGTATCTGTTCATTTTCTTGAGAAGTGACAAAAGCGATGCGGGGGTCATGCTCAAGCGTTCGGGGTGGATCCCCGTGTGCGCGGGCCTTTGTAATTTGATACTCAATCTGATGGCCATTCTGATGGCCTCGACCGATCTGTCTCCCAGCCTCATCTATCCGCTCATCGGGGTAGGGGGATTGAGCATCGTGACGGTCTTCTCGCTTGTGGTATTCAAAGAAAAAATGAGCCGCCGGCAGTGGCTGGGCGTGGCGGTCGGTGCCGTCGCGGTGGTACTTTTGTCGATATAACCAACGCAAGTGGCCCAAAATGAAATATAAACAGCGCGGCTCCTTACGTCGAGGGAGCCGCGCTGCTTTTCAGTACCCTCGCGCCGCCAATTCGGAGCAAAGGGAGAGATAAAAGTCGTATATTTTTTCCTTCTTGGATTTTTTAACCATAAAATCGACGATTTCAGAGTGCGAAATAGAGCCCTCGGTGCAATTTCCTCGATAATCGGCGTACCTGCTGGACTCGACCGACACCATGCCGTCGGTCGGCGTGCCTTCCTCCCAACGACGCGAAAACAAGTGGGGGATGCTCATGATAAAATCGTCGCGGCCCTTTTCCATGACCGTTGAATAGCTTTGCATGAAGATGCCGTTGTGCGTGGAGGCGGGAGCAAAGTCCGGTGATTCCAAAACGCCGTTGGGAGCGTGCCTGAGTTGGCGGCAGACGGTCAGCACTTCGGGGTTTCGATCTCCGAATATGCGATACCAGGTGTGCAGCCAGCAGGCGAGTGGATGCTTGATCAAGCGGGGGAGGGCGTACAGACGGGTAGCAAGCTGGGAGCCCTTGTGTGGCGTGCAAAGAAAGGTGAGCGAGGCGACGCGCTCTGCCATGCCGAGGTGGTCGATCATATAGCGGCTGTCCAGTCCGCCTTTGGAGTGAGCGATCAGATTGACCTTGTCGGTGCCGTGCTTTTGCAAAACATCCTCGATGTGCGCTTTGAGCTGCTGCGCGTTGTTTTCGATGCTTCCAAATCCATCTGTGGGGGCTGTGTAAACGTGATAGCCGTTCTCTCGCAGGAGGGATTCGATATGGCCGAAGGCCTTGAAGAATTTGACGTCCTTGAGGACGATGCCGTGGACGAGAATGATGGGGTAGCGGCAAGTCATATCGGTCGCTCCTTTCGTTTTTTACATTATAACATGATTTTTTGTGTTTGGCAAGAGTAATCTTTGCGGATTCCAACACAATAACCAATCGGATTTCCGAAATAATGGCGGGGGCATTGGTGAGAGCGCTGAAATATACAAAATGGCTGAAATCGGCTTGACAAGCCGCCTTTTTTATTCTATAATAGTTATGAAATCCGAAAACATGAAATCAAAAACACAAATGAAAACCGAAACAATGGCGAGGATTTCACACAGCGCTCATAAAGAAATAAAGGAGGAAACAGAGTGAGACGAAACGAAACACAGCAAGAAAAGAGCAGAGGGGAGGAAAACGCATGATCAAAGGCTTTGTCCAAGGACAGACACTGAAGCTTGCACAAACGCGGGTGGTGGCGGACACCATCGACTATCTGATCGCCAAATTTACGTTTCAAGGGGAGGATTGGCGCGGTCTTGACAAATGGATGCACCTGAAAAAAGGAGAGGAGACGTACGCCGTCCGACTGACAGACGACAAAACGAAAAAGGAGGATCACCTCAATCTTGGCGCGGGTGGATGGTCGGTATGGTTGCACGGCAACGAGCAGACCGATGGGCAGGTGATTCAGCGCATTACCACGAACGTATGTACCTTCGAGGTGGAGGCGAGCGGAGAGCTGTCGGGGGACGCGCTTCCCGCACTTCCCGCAGGTGTGGGCGAGCAGCTGGCGGCGCGCATCGAATCCTTGGAGGCACTGGCGGATGAGATGCAACCGCTTCCCGAGGTGAGCGCATCTGACAATGGCAAGGTGATGCAGGTGGTGAACGGGGAGTGGACGCCTGCGGATGCACCGAGTGCAAACATCGTGGTGGACGCTGAGCTGTCCGCGACGAGTGAGAACCCCGTGCAGAACAAGGTGGTTGCACAGGTCGTGGCGGATGCAAACGAGGCGATGACGCAGTTGGGTGGAGTGATCGATATGCTTGGTCAGCGAGTGATGCCCGAGGTGACGGCGCGTGACGACGGCAAATTCCTGCAAGTAGTCGGTGGCGCGTGGGCGGCGGTATCGCTGACCGACGTATCGACGGAAGGAGCGTGAGCGTATGGCATTGACTGATTATGTACTCATGCCGGGTGCTGACTATCAAGCGTTGTGCGATGCAATTCGAGCAAAGACGGGCAAGAGCGAGGCTTTGACGTCGGGTGAGCTGGCGAGTGAGATTGCAGGTATCACGGGCGGCGGTGGCGGTGCAGAGATCACCGAGTTCTTGGCGAGTACGACGGCAACAAACGAGTATTTGAGTACGTTTGGTGCGTTTTGCATGGCGATTCCGATTGACGAGGCTACATACAACGCTTGGAACGCCAACACGAAGCCCGTAAAGGTCATATATGACGGCGTGGAACACACTTGTACGCCGCAAGAAGTGATGGGCGGTACGGCAGTAGGTAACTTGACGGGTTTCGGCGGTACGAGTAACGGCGAGGAGTTTGCCATTACCGTGTTGCGAGATAATGGATATTTTCTTATCTGCGGTTCTACGGTGGACACAGCTGCAACCGAACACACGGTAAGAATTTACCAAGAGGCAAGCGCAACGATGGATGGTGTGTACACCGTCACGTTCATGACCGAAGATGGTTCTGCTTTGCTGTATGAGCGATACGTTGCAGACGGTGACGATTGCGCGGACGTGGTTGCCCGCGGCTTGCTTGATACACCGACCAAGGACAGTACGGTGCAGTATAACTACACCTATTCGGGATGGTCGCTCACAAACGGCGGCGCGGCTGACGCGAGTGCGCTTTCGGCTGTGACGGCTGACAGAGTGGTATACGCGGCGTTTGCAAGCGCGGTGCGGTATTACACCGTCACCTACTACGATGGCGATACGGTGCTGAAAACCGAGAGCTTGGCTTATGGTTCGACTCCGAGTTATATGCCAGCAAAAGATGGTGCTTCGTTCGTTGAATGGACGCCTTCGCTTGCTACTGTTACTGGTGACGCAAGTTATACGGCGGTATGGCAAGAAAAAGTCACATTCGCGGGCGGTTCTTGGGCAGACATAGCGGCAATTTCCGAGAGTGGACAAGCGGCGGAATATTTCGCGGTTGGCGATAAGAAAACGATCACAGCAGGTGACACAACGCTTGAATTGACAATTATCGGCTTCAATCACGATGACCTCGCTGATGGTAGCGGCAAGGCGGGAATGACCATCATATCAAAAAATGTATTGCCGGACACGATGCCCGTTTCCGACTGGACGGCACTTGCTAACACCATGAAAACGGTGTTGAAGCCGCAACTCCCGTCGGATTTGCAATCCGCAATTAAGCCGGTTATTAAGCAATGTGATGTGGGAACATTGAACGCTGTTGTGACACCCGTGGAAGTTGCGTTTGACTTGTTTCCTCTGTCTTTTGATGAGTGCAATATACAGATACACACTTCGCTAACACGCACGGATTCTGACTGGGAGAAAAAAATTACAACACTTGGTACCCCATATAAGTTGTTTATCGATACTTATATGGAGAAATATGGTGGCCCTTCTTACGCATCCCCCCTGCCTGCGATGACAGGCTGTTGGTACAGACAATGGTTGAGAGGTGCTGGGCCTTATGGACTTTATGTTGACGTCAATGTTTTTGGTAGTACGAAATACTATGCTTCTACTCAAACTCATTCGTCACAAAGGACAGTAATGCTTGCGTTCTGCATCTAATATCATCGCCCGTGGGGGCTTTTGCGGGCATCATTTTCGGCACGGTCATAATTGCTGTGAATTTTGGGCATACTGATCTTACCGCAAAGACAAGGAGGATCAAGTATGATCGAACAAGATACCATAAAACTCTTGCGCGAATGTGACGCAGGTGTCAAAATGGGAGTTCAGTCCATTGACGACGTGCAAAAATACGTACGTTCGGACCAATTGGACGGCTACCTTCGCGAATGCAAGCGCGAGCACGGCAAGCTGGGCTGTGAGATTCAGGCCGAGCTGGATCGCTTTGGCGACGATGGTAAGGATCCCAATCCTATGGCCAAGGGAATGTCCTGGATGAAGACCAACGTCAAGTTAGGCCTGAAGGATTCGGACAAGACCATTGCAGACCTCATCACCGACGGCTGTAACATGGGGGTGAAATCTCTCAACCGATACCTGAATCAGTACGAGGCGGCCGACGAAAAAAGCAAGGACATCACCAAGCGGCTGATCCATCTGGAGGAGCAGCTGGCCACGGATATCCGACCGTTCTTGTAAATTCAGAGGAGAGCTTGAAAAAAGCTCTCCTCCTTCTTTTTGCCTTGACATCGAAAGCGCGGGGTGATATAATAAATTTGTTAAACGTTATGGCAAAGGAGGAATATCATGCCTGATATGACAGAGGCAAAAAAGATTGTTGGACGGCGGTTTCGTGTGGTTAAGGGCCTCTTGATTTTCGACTTATCCTTTTGGCTTTTTTGGTGTGTAGTGTTGATGTTTGGTTCTGCCGATGGCGCAGGATGGCACATTTTATTGTTGACGGTTGCCTGTTTTCTCATGTTTGCGCTCCCGTTCCTTCCCCTCCTCAATGTTCTCAAGCAGTGGCGCGCAGCACGGCGCGATTTGAAAAACAATCGTTTGATGGAAAAGCGTATACGCTTGACAGTGGTTCAATATAAAAGTGGTTATCGAGGAAGCTTTTGTGCCCACCTTGTAGACAAGGACTGCGAGCGATATGAATTGTTTGTGAAAACGTCAGAGCAGGCATTTTCCTTGTCGTTGTGGCTCAAGAACATTCCGGCTACGATTGAATATCTCGAGGGATCGCACTTGGCTGTGGCAGTATATTTGGATATTCCTTCTACGGCCGCCATTCCAACGAAGCTGATGCCTTTGTTCGAGGCGCGGGAAGGGTATACTCGCTTTGTCAAAGGAGACAAACAGCAAAATACGTAAGGCGAGGATACGCCTATAAAATAGAAAAAAGGGAAACCGTCGGTTTCCCTTTTTTGATGTAACATAAGAGTTATTCCTGTCCGTCGTCCGTATTGGTCTGCTCTTGGCTGGCGTAAGCGAACTCGTCCTGCTCGGGCTCGATGGGCTGCGCTGCGGGAGCGATGGGAGCGGCCTTTGCTGCGTTCGCGTTTTTGATCTTGTTAACGACGTAGCTACCGCCGCCAATGACACAGAAGAGCAGGCCCATGCCAAGATCTTTCAGATATGCCCCGCGAATCTCGGCATCCTTGAGGAACTCGGGAGCGACACGGACGGACTCGATAAAGGTGTAGCTGAAGTCAACTTCACCTGCGGCCAATCCCTCTTTATAAACGACGTAAATGTCATGCGCCAGGCAAAAATACCAAGCAATGACCATAACGATCAGCGAAATGATCACGGAGATCACAATACCCTTGACGCTCTCCTTCTTGGCAAAGACGGAATAGCCCTTGATGGCGCAAATAGCGCCGACCAGACCGCTGATGGCAGCAATAAAGCCGACCAGATACAGCACGTACCACAGTGCGCCGCCGGCCAAGGAAAACAGAAAAGCACCGACCATACCGGCAAGGACGTTTTCTTTGATATCGGGTTGGGCATTCAAGTTAAGATTTTGATTCATGGTGTCCTCCTTGTTCTCTTGCTTTGATGCAAGTAGATATTTATTGCCTATATTGTAACATCTTGTTGTCGAAAGGTCAATAGGAGTTTGAAAATTTTTGATGTGTTAAAAACGAAATATAATGGCGCAGGTGGATTCTTTGCCACCTCTTCATGGCGAGTTTGTACAAGAAAATATTTGGAATTTCAGCAAAACTCCCCCCGCCTCCCTTTACAAACGCCGCTAAAAAAGGTATAATGGAGGTGTAAGCCCCTATTATTTCACACAGATCGGAGAACCGTATGAAACAAAAAACCAAGCTCTCCCCCCGTACTCTCATTGCCCTCACCATCTTTAGCCTCATGGGCCAGATCGCCTGGGTGGTCGAGAATATGTATTTCAACGTCTTCATTTATAAGATGTTCAATGCCACCCCGAGCGACATTTCCAACATGGTCATGGCCAGTGCGGTCGCCGCCACTCTGACCACCGTGTTCATGGGCGCTCTTTCCGACCGCGTGGGCAAGCGCAAGCTGTTCATGTGCGGCGGCTACATCTTGTGGGGCGTGTCCATTTTTAGCTTTGTATTTATCCGCCTGGACGTCATCGAGGCGATCGTTCCCATGACGGTCAGTGCCGCGACGGTGGGCGTGTCGCTCGTTATCATCATGGACTGCGTCATGACCTTTTTCGGCTCAACCGCCAACGATGCCGCCTTCAACGCCTGGCTGACTGACTCGACCGACGAATCCTGCCGCGGTGCCGCCGAGGGCATCAACGCCATGATGCCGCTGGTTGCGATTCTTGCCGTGTTTGGTGGCTTTATGGCCTTTGACCTGAACGAATCGACCAGCTGGACGTATATTTTTGCCATCATCGGTGCCTTGACGCTGGGCGTGGGCGTGCTGGGCTGCTTTATCATACGGGACGCTCCCATCACCCCCAGCGAAACGGGCTACCTGTACAACATTTTCTACGGCTTCCGCCCCTCGACCGTTAAGAAAAATGCGGGTCTGTATCGCGCACTGTTGGTCTTCATCCTTTTCAATATCTCCATTCAGATCTTCATGCCCTATCTGATCCTGTACTATGAGGTGTCGCTGGGTATGAAGGATTACGTCTTCATCATGGCTCCCGCCATCGTATTGGCGGCCGCCGTCACCTTCTTCTGGGGCAAGGTCTACGACAAAAAGGGCTTTATGAAGTCGGCGTTGCCCGCTCTCGTATGGCTCCTCGCCGGCTACCTGCTTTTGATGCTGTTTACGAACACCGCCCTGGTGTTCGTCGGCTCGCTGCTCATGATGTCCGGCTATCTTGCCGGTATGGCCGTATTTGGCGCTCTCATCCGCGACTGCACCCCCGCAGGCAAGGCGGGTATGCTGCAGGGCGTGCGCATCTTCTCGCAGGTGCTCATCCCCGGCCTGATCGGTCCCTTTATCGGTAAGACGGTGCTTGCCGATGCCGAAATGATCACCAACAACGACGGTACCCAGTCCTTTGTTCCCAACGCTTCTATTTTCGTGGCGGCCCTGTGTGCAGCACTCCCCATTTTCCTGCTTCTTTTGTGGGTGAAGGGCAAAAAAACGCCCAATTTGCAGCGCCTGACTACCCCGTTTGAAGAGAATATGGGCGACGTTCCCTGGGATGAATACCCCCGCCCCGGCATGAAGCGTGACTCCTACCTTTGCCTCAACGGCGACTGGTCGCTGTCCGTTCTGCACGACGGACAGGAGAGGGAAGTTGGTACCATCCGCGTGCCGTTCCCGCCCGAATCCCGACTCTCGGGCATCGAGCAGAGCTTTGATAAAAACGATATTCTCATCTATCGCCGCACGGTCACACTGCCCCAAGGCTTTGAAAAAGAGCGGCTGATCCTGCACTTCGGTGCGGTCGATCAGATTTGCGCCGTGTCGGTCAACGGCCGTCGGGCAGACGAGCACGAGGGTGGTTATCATCCCTTCGCACTTGACGTGACGGATCTGTGGCGCGAGGGCGAGAACGAGATCACCGTCGAGGTGCGCGATCCCTTGGACGTCGAATTGCCCTACGGCAAGCAAAGAGAAAAGCGGGGCGGGATGTGGTACACCCCGACGAGCGGCATCTGGCAAACGGTGTGGATGGAGGCACTACCCACCGTTTCGATCGAGTGCATCCGCATCGACACGACGCTGACGGTGGCGACGCTGACCGTCACAGGCGGTGCGGCACAAAAAACGCTCATCCTGCACACCGAGAGCGGAGACAAGGAATATTCCTTTGAGGGCGACACCTTCACCATCTCGCCCCAAGAGGTGCACTTGTGGGCGCCCGACGATCCTTATCTTTACCGCTTCACGCTGATGAGCGGTGAGGACAAGGTTGAGTCCTATTTCGCTCTTCGTACCGTCGATATCGGAGAGGGAAAGAACGGTCCCGTGATCCGTCTGAACGGCAAGCCGACGCTGTTCCATGGTCTGCTCGATCAAGGCTATTTCGCCGACGGTATCTATCTGCCCGCATCGTCCGAGGGTTACCGTTTTGACATTCAGACCATGAAATCGCTTGGCTTCAATATGCTGCGCAAGCACATCAAGATCGAGCCTGAAATTTTCTATTACGAATGTGACCGCCTTGGCATGATCGTGTTCCAGGACATGGTCAACAGCGGAAAGTACAGCTTCTTTGTGGATACCGCCCTGCCGACGATCGGATGTAAGAAGGGAATTACCCACAAAGCAAGCCCCCGTCGCCGCAGAGCCTTCGAGGACGCGGCCCGCGAGACGATCGAACTCCTCCACAACCACCCATGCGTGTGCTATTATACCATCTTCAACGAGGGTTGGGGGCAGTACGACGCCGACCGTATGTATACCGAATTGAAATCTCTCGATCCCTCCCGCGTGTGGGATGCGACCTCGGGTTGGTTTTGGGAGAAGGAGAGCGACGTGCAGAGCGAGCATATCTA
>JAZLCA010000077.1:0-8870 GCA_045613985.1 Eubacteriales bacterium
ACAGCGCTCCGCCAATGCGCACGATGGTGGCACCCTCTGCAATCGCCGCCTCAAAGCTGCCCGACATTCCCATGGAGATGACGGGGGCTGCATCGGCAGGCATCGCTTGCATACTACATATATTATCTAATTTTTTTTGCCAAATGTCAAGACACTGGCGATAAGTTTCTCTAAAATATTTGCGATATTCTGCCGAATTTTCGCATTTTGGGGCCATTGTCATGAATCCGCGCAGACGAAGATGAGGAAAATCGGCCAGCTTGCGGCAAAAATCCTCAACCTCCTCGGGAAGAAGTCCTCCTTTATTTTCTTCGCGTCCGCTGTTGATCTCCACCAAAACGTCCATGACGCGGCCGATGGCAAGGCACCTTTTTTCAATTTCCTCCGCCAAAGACAACGAGTCGAGCGAGTGGATCATGCACACCTTGTCCACGATGTATTTGACCTTGTTTTTTTGAAGTGAGCCGATAAAATGTATGTTTAGATTTTGCTTGTCCTCAAGGCCCTCGTAGTGCTCCAGCAGCTGCTGCACCCGGTTCTCTCCGATGTCACGGATGCCGCACTCACGGTGCAACTCGTTGATCTGATCCGCAGTGGCGTATTTGACGGCGGCCAGCAGGGTGACCTGTCCATTATCGCCCGCCGCCCGCATACGGGCGCGGATGTTCTCTACGCGTCGCTGTAATGATGTCATGAGAAAAGTCCTCCGGTCTTAATCAATATATTTTCCGTCATACAGGCGGCCGCCCTCGGTGATGACGATGTCCTGCATGGACAAATAGCGGTCGTAATGGTATACGTTGCTGGTCTGACTCTCTCGTTCCGCCTTGGTGGGCGCATAGACCAATACGTAGCCGTCGGCTGTGCTGATGATCTCAACGTAGCGCAAGCAAACGCGACCGCCGTCCAGAATGTAAACGCAGGGCTTGCCGTCCTGTTCGTGCAGAGCCGTTTCGGGAACGCGGTAGCCCTCGATCTGCTCCAGCACCATTTCCACGTCCGAAAAACGGGTGTAAGAAAAGTCTTGGGGCATAGCGGAGGAGGACAGCACCAGCACGTCGCGTCCGTCTGCCACCGAAGGAATGATGCGCTCCAGCGTCATAGAGACGGTGCAGCCGTCTCGGCGGAACAGCACGTCGTAGCTTTCTCCAACCTCTACGCGATGCTCTATCTCGCTCTGCACGGGCAGAGCAATGCTCCAGGCAAAGCCGCTTGCGATCTTACCGATGACGGTCTCACTGCCCGTGTAGGTTCGGCGGGGCGTTTGAAGTAAGGCTTCAAACTCGGCAATGGTCATGCTCTTGAGCGCCTCGCGGGTGAAAATATGCTCGTAGCCGTCCACAAAGTCGGCGTAAAAGAAATAGCCCGTGGTATCGATGCCAAGCCCCCCCGCTGTGACCGATTGTCCGGCTCCGCTTGACAAAAGCAGCATCTGCCGCTCGGCGCGCAACGCGGCCAAAAGCGAGGCGGAGGAGGTTGATTGCTCGGTCAGGGCCAGGATCCGATTGAGGGAAAGCAACAATTCAAAGGCGCCGCGATCCACCTCGGACAGCGAGCCGCCTGACGAGGTCAGACGGTTGTTTTGCAAAATCTGCTCCCGCGCCTTTGCCTGCAGAGAGGGAAGGAGGGCGAGCATATCCGAAAGGGGTAGCTTTTGAGCCAGCGCGATCTGACGGTCCAGCGCACTCAACGTGATCTGGGTGAGTTTGCGGGTTTCATCATCGGTGTAGGTCGTATACAGCTCGGCCAGCTTGGTGGAGCGATTGACCTTTGCTCCGTTTTCGTTCGGATAGGAAATCAAATGATGCCCGCCCGGCACGCTCACCACCGTTTCATCCCGAAACAGAACTGCCTGTCCGCTGACGGTCAGACGGTCGGTTCCCGTAGTGATAACGTCGGTGACGACACGGTCGGAAAAGGCGGCAACACAGTGATAAATGGTATAAAGAATGACGGCGGCGATGACAAGGCGAAAGGCCAAGCTGCGCAACAGCCGTTTGAGCATGGATGTGGTCATAGACCTCCTCCTTGCTCTACGATGCGCACCGCTTCGTCAAGAACGTCGCGGCTATCCCGCAGATTGCCCGCTTCGTCGTCGGCGTAGATCCATCTGACGTAGGGCTTGGCCGAAAACCAGGTCATCTGCCGCTTGGCGTAATGGCGGGTAGCCATTTTCAGCTGCTCCACGGCTTCGGTCAGCGTAGTACTGCCGTCCAGCGCGCCCAGCAGCTCCTTGTAGCCGATGGCTTGCGCAGCGGTGGCGTTTTGCTCGAAGATGCCTTCGTTTTTCAGGCGAACGACCTCGTCGTACAGCCCGTCCTTGAGCATGATGTCCACCCGACGGTCAATGCGGGAATAGAGCAGGTCGCGGCTGTGATAGCGCAGACCGATAACGGTCGCGTCGTATAGCAATCCGCGCTCGCGGCTGCGCTTGTCCAGAACGCTCTTGGGTGTGCCGCAGCACTCGTAAATCTCCAGGGCGCGGATGACACGCTTGACGTTGTTTTTGTGAATGGCGGCGGCGCTGTCGGGATCGACCTGTTGCAATCGCTGATGCAGCAAATCCTTGCCGTCGGGTTCAGCGGCAAGTTGCTCCAAGCGGACGCGCACGGCGGGATCGTTTGGAGTGTCCTCGAACGAGCCGCCAAGAAGCAGCGCGTCCAGATACAGCCCCGTGCCTCCGCACAGAATGGGAAGCACGCCGCGGCCGGTAATTTTTTGTATTGTTGCCCGCGCATCACACACGTATTCGGCGCAGGAGTAGCTTTTTTGAGGGGGAACGAAGTCCAGCAAATGATGGGGCACCCCTTGCATTTCCTCGAGGGTTGGCTTGGCGGTGCCGACGTCCATGCCGCGATAGATCTGCATGGAATCACAGCACACGATCTCGCCCCCGAACTGCTGGGCAAGGGCGATGGAAAGGGAGGTCTTGCCGCTGGCGGTCGGACCGACGATGGCGACCAGACGTTGCTTCATATCCGTCATAGCGTCACCTCACGGCCGGTCAGCTTGTCCACGATGGCGACGGCATCGGCACAGCGGGTGTCGCTGTCCTCCGCGCCGAACAGACCGACCAGATAGTAGGATTCGTTCGCCTCGACCGATAAAAGAATACAGGAATTGTGGCGCAGATATCCTGTTTTGAGACCCGTGACCGCAGGGCGATACCAGGGACTTTCGGGGCGAAGCAGGGGATTGGTGTTGGTCCAGGTATTGGTGTGGCCGCTGGCGTAGGTCACCTGGTCACGCGCGGTGGCGGCAAAGCGGCGGATGAGAGGGCAGTCCATGGCGGCTTTGCCGATGAGTATCATGTCCTCCAGCGTCGTGTAGTGCTCTTCGCCTGCCAGACCGTCGGGAACGGTGAAATGGGTATCCTTCAGACCGATGGATCGGCCGTATTCGTTCATAAACGCAAGGAAAAGGGAAACGGCCTCGCGACCCGAAGCCTCGCCCTCGCTGATGCGGCGTCCTGCGGCGGCGGCCAATACGTAGGCAGCGTCGTTGCCCGAGGGGAGAAGCATGCCCTCAACGAGCATTTCTACTGTCAGGGCATGACGCTCGTCGACGTCGGCAACGGAGGAATCCTCGTCCACCAAGGACAATTCCTCGCCCGGATGGACGATCTCGTGGGGGGAGAGCACCTTCAGCGCAGTCAGAATGGTCAGCAGCTTGGTAACGCTGGCGGGATAGATGACCTGATCGCCACCCTTGCTATACAGGATGCGGTCAATCTTGCCGTCATAAACAAAGCAGAAGGGGGTCTTGATGTCAAAATCAAGGGGGCGCTCGGCCGTGGGAACGTAGCCGAGCTCACCGGGAATATGTAACTTTGCGGGAGGAGAGAGCAAAATGCCGCTGCGTTCAAACAAACTCATTTTCCTGCCTCCTTTGTGCCAAACAATGTATCGATAATGATAGCGGTATCGGCAAAGCGAGCCGATTTGGTTGCCGCCCCGAACACGCCGATGATATAACGCTCGCCGCCCTCTTCGGCGGTGGTGATCAAGCAATAGTTGCCGTCGAGCGAGCCCGTTTTCAGCCCCGTCACCGAAGGACGGTAGTAAGAACTTGCGGGATCGAGCATGACGTTGGTGTTGGTCCAGGTATTGGTATGACCGCTGGCGTAGGTCACGCTGTCGCGGTACAAGCCGGCGTAGCGGCGGATGATCTCGTTGTCAGCGGCCTCTCGGGCGATGAGCAGCATATCCTCCAAGGTCGAGTAGTGATCCGTGCCGGCAAAACCGTCGGGCGTGGTAAAATGCGTGCCCTTCAAGCCAAGCGTGTGAGCATATTCGGTCATTCCCTCCATGAAGGCCTCAACGGCCTCCACGCCCGTTGCCTCGCCGTCACTCATGCGGTTGCCCGCCGCGGCGGCCAGCACGTAGGCGGCGTCGTTGCCCGATTGCAAAAGGATACCTTCGATCAGCATCTCGACCGTCAGCTTGTGGTTTTTGTTAATGTAGGCGATGGACGAGCCCTCCTCGACCAGCGAAAGCTCCTCACCGGGGGTGATGACATCCGTGGGTGACACATGCTCCAGCGCGCACAGAATGGTCAACAGCTTGGTGGTGCTGGCAGGGTAGAGGATCTTCTCGTGTCCCTTACGGTAGACGATCTCGCCCCGGTTGCAATCGTAGACGAATACGTAGGGGGCGGAGACGGAAATATCCAACACCTCGCCCGATACGGGAATATAGCCCGGGTCGTCCTTGTCGTGCAGATTGGCGTCGGGCGCGCTCTGGGGGATAAATTTTTGATAGATAAGAACGCCTGCCATCACGGCCAGTGCCAGTGCCAGCACAACGGCAAAACAAAGCCCTGCTCGGCGGGCGCGTCTTTTCTGATAACGTGTCATACGGCGTGCGGACATAAGCGTTCTCCTTCTCTTTAGGTTAAATTATATTATACCTCTTTTTGCTCTTGATGTCAAGGGTGAGGGGTGGGAAGGAGGGAAATTTAACAATTCGGCGGCAAACCATACAACTCTGCTCCCAAACGCCATACAAACGTGTATCCTCCCCTTGACAAATTCTTTCGGATTTGGTATAATGATAATACCAAAAGAAACGTCCCGACAACATCTCTGTGTGCGCTACCCGACGCATCGTTGCCGAGTCCATTCAAGTAAATATCGGCAAAAAAATAGGCGCATACGGCGGCACAAGGCAGTCGTGTGCTTTTTTTGTCGAAATCCGAAATAAACAGGAGGGTTTGCCATGAAAAAAATGAAAATCATCGTATGCTTTTTGATGATCCTTTCGCTCCTGTTTGTGGGCATGGTCACGGTATACGCGACGGATGCACCGACGGATTTTCTTGAAATTAAATCGTATCTGCGGTATTTGTGGTGCATCAATACAAGGCAAATCCGCGACGACTTCGTGACCTTTGATCAAATCAACGTAAACGGAGAATTTGAGTTTGATCGTTTTTATAAAACGGAAGCAAAGGGAGAGCACAAGTGGCGTAGCTATCACTATGAATTTCACCTTGACGACGGCTCCTCCGTTTCTTTGAACGTGAGCCATTCCTCCCAAATGAAGTTTGATCCTACCGTGGCGGAATTGCCGCAAAACATAAATGACGTGCGAGACTTTGCCGCGAGCGAGGACTGTACGGAGGTTCGGGTCGGAGATATCACATACCGTTTCGTTTTGCAAAGCACGACAGGCAAATATCAGCTTCGAGCGATCGTGATGTTTATTGACGGAACAAGATATTATTGGTCGTTGCGCGATTCTCAATATCCCGAAGGCTCGTTGATCGAACGGCTGCTGCACACCGATACGGCCGAGGATGCCCGCGACGAGTTTGCGGCACATATTCAAAGCAAAGGCGAGATCAATTTAACCGCGGGAAAGCTGCTGTTGTATTGGGGGCTTCCCACCTTGGTAGCAAGTGGTGTGGTTGTATTCTTCATCGTTCGCAAGAAAAAGCGGGCGCAGACCTGATCGAAAAATAATCTCCCGCCCCGATACGGCTTGTGTCGGGGCGGTTGTGCGTAAAAAAACAATCTTTTTTCCCCGCAGTTTTCCCCACAATCTTGACAACCGACCATTTTGGTGTATAATATATCATGTATTGCTGTGTGTATAGCAAAATCCCATGGTAACATATTCCAACAGAGGAGAAAATAAAATGGCAGAATTTTTGAGTGAAAGAGACAGAAGAACACATTACTGTGCCGAGCTTCGCGAGTCGGATATCGGCAAAGAGGTGTGCGTCATGGGCTGGGTACAGCGTCAGCGCGACCTGGGTGCTTTGATTTTTATTGACCTGCGCGACCGCACGGGCATCGTTCAGCTCGCCTTTGACAGCGAGAGCGACAAGGATATTTTCGAGAAGGCCTTCCGCTGCCGTTCCGAGTTCGTCGTAGCGGCACACGGTACCGTTCGTGCCCGCGGCGAGGGTGCGACCAACCCCAACCTGCCCACGGGTATGGTGGAGATTTTCGTCACCGAGTTCAAGGTGCTTTCGGCCGCCCAGACCCCTCCCTTTGAGGTAGGTGCCGGCAAGAAGGTTGGCGAGGATATCGCTCTGCGCCACCGCTATATCGACCTGCGCCGTCCCGAGCTGCAAAAGAACATCCGTATGCGTCACGATATCGCTCGCGTGGCTCGTGAGTATTACTACGAAAACGGCTTCTACGAGATCGAGACCCCCATGCTTATCAAGCCCACGCCCGAAGGCGCCCGCGACTACGTCGTTCCTTCCCGTATTCACCACGGCTGTATGTACGCTCTTCCCCAGTCGCCTCAGATCTACAAGCAGCTCCTGATGCTGTCCGGCTTTGACCGCTACATTCAGCTCGCCCGCTGCTTCCGCGACGAGGACCTGCGTGCTGACCGTCAGCCCGAGTTTACCCAGATCGACCTGGAAATGTCCTTTGCCACGCAGGAGGACATCATGTCCATGAACGAGGGCTTTATCAAGCGCGTCTTCAAGGAAGTGATGAACATCGACATCGAAACGCCCATGCAGCGCATGACGTTTGCCGAGGCGATGGACAACTACGGCTCGGACAAGCCCGACACCCGTTACGGTATGCTGATCAACGATCTGTCCGACACCGTGGCAAACTGCGGCTTCGGTGTGTTCACCGATGCGATCGCAAATGGCGGCAGCGTGCGCGCCATCGTCGCTGAAAATGCCGCCGCAACTCTGACCCGTAAGGAAATCGACAAGCTGACCGAGCACGCCCGCGGCATCGGTGCCAAGGGTCTGGCTTACATCCGTTGGGTGGACGATGCGCCCGCTTGCTCCTTTGCCAAGTTCCTGACCGAAGATGAGCTGTCCGCGATCATTGCAAAGCTTGGCATGAAGAAGGGCGACGTTGCCCTCATCGTTGCTGACAAGAATAAGGTCACACTGCCCGTTTTGGGTGCGCTTCGTACCATCGTTGCCAAGAAGCTGAACCTCATTCCCGAGGGCAAGTTCAACTTCCTGTGGATCACCGAGTTCCCCTTCTTCGAGTGGAACGAGGAAACGCAGCACTGGGATGCGATGCACCATCCCTTCACCATGCCTCTGGAAGAGTGCCTGGACAGCCTGGAGTCCGATCCCGGCTCCGTCCGCGCCAAGTGCTACGATATGGTTCTCAACGGCACCGAGCTGCTCTCGGGCTCCATCCGTATTACCGACTGGCAGCTGCAGGAGAGAATGTTTAACGTTCTCGGCCTGACCAAGGAAGAGATTAACGCCAAGTTTGGCTTCCTGGTTGACGCTTATAAGTATGGCGCACCTCCCCACGGCGGTTCGGGTATGGGTCTGGACCGTTTGGCTATGGTCATGTGCGGAGCAGACAGCCTGCGCGACGTCATTGCCTTCCCCAAGGTACAGAACGCCTCCGAGCTGATGTCCGCTTGCCCCGCGCCTGCCGATCCCAAGGCGCTGTCCGAGCTGTATCTGAGCATCGTAGAAAAAGAATAACGACCAAAATCATCCGCCGTGCGCCAAGCACGGCGGATTTTTTTGTCCGCCCGGGGCAACAAGCACGAAATTTTCATTGACGGCAGCGGGATTTTGTGGTATAGTTTAGATAGATCAAAAAAGGGAGGTGTCGGTATGCGTCAGGGGACGTTACGCAAAGCAATGATGGGACTGATCGCGGCGATTTTCGCCGTGCTTTGTCTGTGCGCCTGTCAGCAGGAGCCGCCCCACGCCCATTCCTTTGGCGAATGGACGGCCGCCCGTGAGGCTACCTGTACCCAAGCGGGTGAGCGAGTGCGCACTTGCCTTTGCGGTGAGGAGCAAAGAGAGATCGTTGCCCCCACGGCCCACATCCCGGGTGAGTGGCAAACGACGGCCGCCCCGACTTGCGCCCGGCAAGGATCGAGATGCCAGAATTGTACCGTCTGTGGCGTCCTTGTTCATGAACAAGCCGTTCCGGCGCTCGGTCATGACGAGCAACATCATTCTGCCAAGGCTCCAACCTGCACCGACATTGGTTGGAACGAATACACGACTTGCACGCGCTGTGACTACACGACCTACGCGGAACTTTCTGCACTCGGTCACGACGAGCAAGCTCACGCCGCCAAGGCTCCGACTTGTACGGAGATCGGCTGGAACGAATACACGACTTGCTCGCGCTGTGACTACACGACCTATGCTGAATTAGCCGCCCTCGGTCACGACAAGCAAGCTCACGCCGCACAAGATCCAACTTGTACAGACATTGGCTGGGACGAATACGTCACTTGCACGCGCTGTGACTACACGACCTACGCGGAACTTTCTGCGCTCGGTCACGACGAGCAACATCGCGTAGCACAAGTTCCGACTTGTACCGACATTGGTTGGAACGAATACACGACTTGCTCGCGTTGCGATTATACCACTTATCACGAACTGTCTGCGCTCGGTCACGA
>JAZLCA010000078.1:0-23873 GCA_045613985.1 Eubacteriales bacterium
ACCGCTTGGCCTCCGACTTTGCCCGAGGATCTGCGAGGCAAGCAGTATTACACCCCCGCGCCCAACAAGCAGGAAAGCGCGGCCGCGGCCTATTGGGAGGCAGTCAAAGAGCGGGCGAAAAAGAAATAATTCCGCAAAGGACGTTCATTATGACCTACTTTTCCGAAACACCCCCGAAAACCAACCGCCACGCCGCGGTTTTCGCCCTGCTTTGCAGTCTTTGCGGCTTGGTGCTGTTCGTTTTTTCTTCCTTTTTGCCCTACGCCTCCATTCCTCAGGCGATTGGCATCGTCTTTTTGATCACCGCTATTTTTCTGTGCAGTCGCGCATTAACGTTCTATACCTACACCCTGCAAAAGAGTGACGCGGACGGACTGGACGAGCTTTGCGTGATCGAGCATCGCGGCAAACGAAACACGACGCTGTGCCGATTGCTCGTGCGCGACCTGCAAAGCACGACGGAGTGCGACCGCGCAGGCGAAGCATCCGTGCGCGCCGCCTTCAAAGGCGATCGCATCCATTCCTATTGCCCCGACATTTTGGCCGCCCGCGTGGTTTATTTCTTATTTGAAGAGAACGGCGAGCGGATCGTGCTTCGTATGCAACCGAGCGAAGAATTCATGAAAATATTGAAGCGATAAAACGCTTGAACCAACAAAAAAGGGCTGTCTCCCGCAGGAGACAGCCCTTTTGAATATTACTTGAGCATATTGTTATTCAACTTGATGTAAAGCTGTTCATTGTCAAACGAGAGCATTCCCGCGTATGCAAGGATCTCTTCCATGGTCATGTTGGGGTTCTCGTCAACGTAGGTGAAGAGCTTGAGGTAGGCGTCCTTGGCCACATCAAAGCCATCGGTGTGTGCCATTTCATACAGCTGAAGAACGGAGATGGCAGACATACTATAAGAAATGTAGTAGCAGGGAGACGTGATGGTCATACCGCCTCTCCAGTAACCGTCGATTTCCTTTTCAACACCGTAATCGGCGCAAATGCTGGTGTACAGAAGATCGTACTCATCGTAAGTGATCTTGCCGTCTTGCATGATCTTGTCGGCGTTGGTGCCTTCATACGTATTCAGATAGATCGCCTGCTCGAAGGCGTCGATGGTCATACCCGCCATGACAACGTAGAACATATTGACCAGCGAATAGGTCTCGATCAGCGTGTGCGCGACCTCGGACATATCCGCATTTGCTTCCAGATAGCACATATACAGCAGCTCGTTGCCCTGCGAGTGCATTTCCAGAAGGTCGTAGGTCTGGCTGAATTCGTCGTCCGCTTCGGCGGCATCGGCGCTGTAGATCTCATTCATGAAGTGACCGAACTCGTGAACGATGGTGAAGCAGCTGTCGTAGCCCTTACCGAAATAAGCAATGGGAAGCTTGGCGGAATGAATGGAGGTAACAAACGCGCCCTCGTAATCACCGCGGAACATATTTCCGTCGCTCATCAGCTTGTTGAACTCATCCGAGAAGGAGATCACCTTGTCGGGATTCGAGTTGAATTCCAGCAGGTCGATGTAATCGTTGACCAGCGTGTTGCCCTCCAGATTCTCAAAGAAGGGATACATCACCTGGTTATAGTACTTCTCGATATCCTCTTCGGTGTAGCCCGCAAGCGTATCCCACTTTTTGTAAATGGCCGCAAACACGGGAGAAAGATACGTCTTTACGTAATCGGAAAGCTGCGCTACGTCCTCGGGGGTGTAATCGCGGGCATAGACGTTTTCGTAAGCGTACTCAAGATAGTTATCGTAGCCCATCAGTTGAGCCATCTTGTTGTTGTTTTCAACAAACTCAGCGTAAAGAATGGGAAGCTCATCGCCCGTAGCGGGATTGGCAAGTGCCAAAAACTCAACCTCGATGGCGCTGTTTCTGTCCTTGAGTGCCGTATATTCGGGATTGGAAATGGCATCGGAGTCGAACAGGAATGCGTTGATCTCTTCCTCGGTCATGCCATAGTAATAGAAATCACGGTAGCAAGAATCGTAGAAGGGACGGGACAGGGTGTAGAACTTGGCGATGACGGCCGTCTGATATTCCATCATGTAGGCATGCGTTTTTTCAAGATCGCTGTTATCCATGTCACAGTAATATGCGATCTCGGCCAGCTGCTTCTGGGCCAGGGCGTTCATGACCAGATCGTACAGCTCGGTATGAATGGCGTCGACCTTGGCGTATTCCTCGGCCAGCGCACCCTCCTCGGCATATCCGTGGAGCGCGGGGTCATATTCGGCGGCGGCATTGACCAGCGCAAGAACTTCTTCGTACTTTGCATCAATCGCGGCCTCGTCTTCCTTGGTGAAGCAGAAGGTCAGCACTTCCTTGTGCTTGTTATTGGGCTCGCCCCAGTAACAGCTGACACAGCCTTCGCCGGTGCAACGGATGACACGGGAGGGCTCCGAAGGAGCTTCCTCGTAAATGTGGCCGGTGGGTTGGATGTTGTTATATTCCTTCTTGCCGCAGTTATTGCACTTATAGTCCATGGATCCGGGGCGTGTGCAACTGGGTTTGATCTCCATCGTCACTCGCATATCGTGACCGATGGGGTCGATCTTTTTCTCCTGTCGTTCGCCACAGGCGCAGACCTTTACCTCCGTGCCTTCGGTAAGGCATCCTACGGGCGTTGAATCCGACTCGGACAGCACAAATTCATGGACGTGCTCCTTGCATCCAATCATGCCGACCGTGGTCGAGAACAAAAGAACAAAAGCCAATACAAAAGATATTATTTTTTTCATAGTCATTCTCCTTTGCTACGGTTAGTATATTACATTGTAGCACACAATGCAAATGATTTCAAGGCTTTTTTGCAACCTTGTGTGTCGAAAATTGCATTTTTGGACAATATTACAAAACAACACGGCGATTTTTGACAGTTTTAATCTTTTCTCAAGCGAAAAAAGCGGCGTTGTATTCCAAAGAATACAGCGCCGCAACGGTTACGCGTATTTTCTTTCAAGCAAGCCCGCAGGAAGTGCCAGCCAAACGGCGATCGAGGTCTGATTTGTGACGGCATCCGCCTCGGACAGATCTCCCCGGTAAGTGGGAACGTACGGCGTGGGGTTGCAATCCGTTTTGCTTGAGATCTTACCGCCGCCGGTGATGTTGCCGAACATCTCCCCCCAGCCGCCAAAGTAGTTCAGGTATTCCTGAAAATCGTTGTAGTGATTGTAGGTGTAGAACACGAATTTTTCGTCGGGCTCGATGATCTTGTTGCCGTTGACGTCCATGCGAGCGTAAACGATACGGGAGGCGCCGCGGGTGATGGAGACACCGTTATTGTACAGCGCGGGGCGATAGGAGGGATCGCAATCGTTGCCCGTCGTGCCGATATCGATCTCGTAATATTGAAAACTGCCGCCGCATCCGCTGATGTTGGGCAGCTCGGGCTCGTAGGGGTACTTCGCCGTATCTCCCGTGAATTTGGTGTGATTCACCCGCAGATAAATCCCCCAGACACTCTGGTTGGGCTTGGTCTTTTTGGACTCGGAGTGGTTGGCGGGAATGCCGCCGAAGGCAAAGACGTAAGCCGCGACCTCCTCCAGCGTGATGTAGGCACCGCCGCGATAGATCTCCATGACCTCCTCGCCGTACGCATCCACCACGACGTAAGTGTTACCATCGTCCTCGTAGCGCGCCGCGCGGTTGCGGATGAGCTGATCCCCCTTTTGGGGTTGATACTCCGAGACGGTGGGGGCCTGGTCGGGAACGGTCAGCTCGCCCGACATAAAGCCGTGCTGGGCGCGCAGCGTCGCGTCCAGGTAACTGACGGCAGGGGTGTAATTGGCATAAAACTGATCGGCCGTCATGCCCTCGTACGGGTCGACAGCAGCCGTAACGGTCAGCGTGATGGGATCGCTGACCAGAGTTCCGATCTTGGCGATCAAGGTTACCTCGCCTTCGGACAAAGCAAAAATGCGATCGTCCTCGATGCGAACGCACTCCGCACCCGCAGTGGCCTCAAAGGTCACTCGGTGAGCGATTGCCACCGAAACGTTGGCGTCCAGATCGATCGACTCACCCACCATCAGCGTCGTTTTGGCGGCGGCGACGGTCAGCGTGTCGGGCAAAGATGCCGCCGGAATGTCAACGGGCGGCTCTTCCGTTTCGGGCGGGTTTTCGGGAGGATTTTGATCCTCGGCGGGGGGCGTGGTATCGGAGGGCGTCGGATCCTTTGGCTGACAGGAGGTCAAGGGACAAACAAGAAGGGACAGGATCAAGAGCCAAAGGGTGAGGGATTGGATCGTTTTCATAAGAGCATCCTTTTTCGATGAATTTCTACATTTTATATTATAAGGCATTCTCCGCCGGAAATCAAGATTTTTTTACAGAGGAGCGGGAGGATTTTCTGAAGTTTTGGCGGCTTCTTTGACCCACGCTCACACCGCCCCTGTTTTCATGTACTTTCTTCGTCGCTGAACAAAGAAAGCACCAACGAAAATCCGTCAAACGAAAAACCACCCCCGCGTCCGAAGACGCGGGGGTGGTAAACTTCTTTGAATTAGCCGTAGTAAGCGATGGAATCAACCATGACTCTCTGCGCGCCTTCAACAGTTACGAACGTAACCGTCTTGGTTGCGGAAGTGTCAACTACGATCTCAGCGTAAGAGCCGTCGTTGGACTTGTTTGCAGAAACATCATACTCCGTACCGTTAACGACTACCTTACCGGCATTTGCCTTATAAGCGGCAACACGGATTACAACCTTGTTTACGCCGTCAGCAACGGTAAAGGTAAAGGTGCCGGTTACCTTGCCGGTACCCAGCTTGATGCAGGAGTTGCCTGCTGCGTCAAATGCGGGACCGTAAACCTTGCTCATGTCGATCAGCTCCAGCGTGTAGGAACCATCGGTGTAGGAAACGGTTGCGCCCAGGTCATTACCGTCAACGTGCTTAGCATCACCGTTGTCGCCAAAGGTGAAGTTAGCTACAGGGGTGCCGGTGGGCTTACCGGGCATTTCGGGAGCGTCGCCGCCTTCAACCTTACCGGTGATAACAGCAGTTGCGCCCTGTGCGATCTGTCTTGCCTCGTTGTAGGTAGCCATCTTACCGGTAATGGTTACCTTATCGCCCTCCTCAACCTTGGTGGAGATACGGAAGACGTACAGCGTGCCGGTAGCATCCTCGATGGTGACGTTCATGTTACCGTACTGATCGTTCCATGCGCCGTTAACAACCTTAACGACAGCGTCGATAATGACATCGGTACCGTCTGCCAGCTCAAGAGCCTCGGCAATGGTAACCTTGCCTGCGGGAACCTCAGGGGTCTCGGGAGTCTCGGGAGTCTCGGGAGTTTCCTCTGCTACGTAATCGTCGTTGGTGAACTTGATGTTAGCGATAGCAACCTTCAACTTCTCCTCACCAACGGTGATCGTGGTATCGTTGTACCAACGGATGAAGTTCCACTTGGTGGCATCCATAGGCTTGCCATCGGGGCCGTGCTCTACGAAATCGCTCAGATTCCACTTAACATGGTTCCAGCCGACAACCCAACCGGTGTCCTTACCATAGAACTTCTTGCAGTTTTCTTCCTTATCGGAAGCACCGGAGGAGGACAGCTCGAAGCTGAACAGAACCTCAGCAAGCACGTCGATATGGGAAACGTAAACGTCGAATTCGATATACTTCATACCGGAGATATCGATGACAGGAGCTGCACCAACGGCCTCGATCTCACCGTAACGGTACATGAAGGCACCTGCAGGGAGGGCGCTACCCTTAGCCCAGTTTCTGTGCTGAGACAGAGGCATCTCCTGGAAGTCCGTCTTCAGATTGCACTGATCCCACTTATCGCTGTCGATCGGAACGTCGATGAAGCTAGGACCTGCGGGAGCAGCAGCGGTGTGCTCGGTGATCCAACCGTTCTTGACCTGAGCGGTGCCGTTGTACTGACCGATGATACCGTAAACGGTGATGGTGTCACCTGCAACGGGCTTGGTCGCCATAGCATCGTATCTGTTTGCACCGGTTGCATCGTAGGTACCGTAGACGGTCAGGATGTTGCCGGCAGCGTCGGTGATCTTCATGTTACCGTAGGTGGTGTTGTAAACCTCGGTGATAACACCGGTGACGTAGTACTTGCCCTCGGTGTAGGTGTTGTGCTCCTTGGATGCGCCCAGTGCCAGAACCTGCTCAATGGTCAGGGTGGAGTCTGCTGCGGGATCGGAAGGAGTATCGGGAGTATCGGGGGTATCAGGAGTATCGGGGGTCTCGCCACCTGCGGTGTGAGCGGTCATCCAGCCGTTCTTCATCTGAGCGGCGTTCTTGTACTGACCGATAATACCGTAAACGGTGATGGTATCACCAACGGCGGGCTTGGTCTCCATCGCGTCGAAGCGAGTAGCGCCGTCTGCGGTGTACAGACCGTATACGTAGAAGGTGTTGCCCTTTTCGTCCTGGATGTAAACGTTACCGTAGGTTGCGTTTGCAATTTCCTTGATGACACCGGTGACGAAGTACTTGCCCTCGGTGTAAACGTTGTGGCCCTGTGCAAGACCGATGTTGTTTGCTGCGGGGATGGACAGCTCGGAATCAGCGGCAGGAGCCTTGATCCACCAGCCGTTCTTCATCTGAGCGGTGCCGTTGTACTGGCCGAGAATACCGTAAACAACGATGGTATCGCCGACCGCGGGCTTGGTCTCCATCGCGTCGAAGCGAGTAGCGCCGTCCGCGGTGTACAGACCGTATACGTAGAGGGTGTTACCGTTGGCATCCTTGATGTAGAGGTTACCGTAGGTCTCGTTAGCGATGGAATCAACCACACCGGTGACAAAGTACTTGCCCTCGGTATAGGTGTTGTGGCCCATCAGGATACCCATTTCGTTTGCCACGGGAATGTCAACGAAGGTGTTGGGATCCATCATCTTGGTCAGGGTGATCTTGAACTCCTTGGTGGAGGTCTTGTCGCCGCAGGTTGCGGTAACGGTGACGATAACTTCAACTGCGGTGTCGGGAACGGTGATGGTCAGCTTGTCGCCGTTGACAACAACGTTCTCATTGTTGGAAGCCCATGCCAGAACGACGTCAGCGTAAGCGGTGCCGGCCAGGGGCAGGGTGATCTCGGTGTTGGAGTTGAAGACAGAGTTCAGCTTGAGCTCGCCCAGCGTATCCTCGATCTTCTGCTCGGGGGTCTTCTCAACCTTTTCCAGGTACTCGAAGCAATCGGTGGTCATGGGGATCAGGTAAGGATTGCTGTTGTACAGAACCAGAATACCGGTAACGTTAGCCAGGTAACCGAACTTTTCTGCGTGAGCAGCGTCGATGCCGGCCTTATCCTCTGCCTTAAGGGTGGTGGGGAAGTCGGTAACGTAGGTACGCAGGTAAGAGATCGTCTCGCCCACCTTGAACTTGAGGTACTGGGAGGTATCCTTATCCAGCTCCTGGCCGGCGATCTCAACGCCCTTGATGGTTACGGGCAGACCGACGTAGTTTGCCAGGGACTCACCTGCAAGGATCTTGTCGGTGATGTCGAGAACGGGAACTTCCTTCTTGGTGGGGTCAACGATCTTCGCGGAACCGCCCTTGATCTCCTGCATGCCGGAGTAGGGTTCCACAGGACCGGAGACGGAAACGGTCATACCAACCTCGATGCCAAGGTCAGCAACGGGGTCCTTATCGATGCTGTAGCAGTAGTAACCGCCCTTGCCCTCAGCGTCAGCGAGGAACAGGTGGTTGTACTTGTTGCCGGCAGCCTTGGAGTTGATGGCAACAACGATACCCTCAACGATAACGATATCGCCCTTTTCGGCAGCCATGTACTGCTCGAAGGACATAACCTCGTACTTGGGAACGGAGAACTTGAACTCTCTGTCCTTGGAGGTGCCGTCGCCTGCCTTAACGGTAGCGGTCAGCGTGTACTCATAAGCCTCGGGAGCCTTTTCGTTGACGTCAACGATGTAGGTGTTGTCATCCTTCTTGGTGATGGTAACACCCTCGGTGGCCTTCCACTCAACGTCGTAGGAAACGCCTGCGACCTGCAACTTTGCAGTGACTTCAAAGTCAGAAGCAGTGATGGGGCCCTTGTCCTTGTAAAGATTGAACAAGTAGGTGGTAGCAGCATCCAGGTCATACTTGACCTCGGTGCCGGGCTGCTCGCCGGGCTGATCGTCGGGGGTCTTTTCGCCGCAAGCAACGAAGACCGTCAGGCACAGCACGAGAGCCAAGAGAAGCATAAGAAGCTTTTTCATGTTGTTTTCTCCTTGTTTTTTGTTTTATTTAATTTTCAAAAAATTAAATCAGTGGATGGTGATCGATCCAAGCATAAATACCTTGATCTGAATCTGGGCCTCGGTCGAGCCTTCGGGCGTGTAGGAGTCAAGAACGCCTACGACGTCGATGGTCTTGCCCATGAAGCGGTCAGCCGTGACCAGCTCGTTGTTCTCGTACAACTTGATGGTACGGATGGTGATGCGCACGCCGTCCTTTTCGCAGGTCAGCGAGATCGCACCCGCGTTGTCACCCGACTGCGTCGTCCAGGTGTCAACGACGGTCAGACCCTTGAGGGTGACCGAGGTGTACAGTGCCAGCTCGTTGTTATGGAAGGAAACCGTCTCTTCTCCTACGGTAAGATCGGTCTTGCCCGTGGTAAAATCGACCAGGTCAACGATCTCGGTGTAGGGGATGGTCTGATTCTCTTCGACCAAGCTGGTGTAGGCGGGATCGCCCGGCTTCATCTGGTCGTATTCCAGACCGGCGATCTGATAAGCATTGACGACCTCCGCGTACTGGAAGGTACCCACGATGCGAACGCGGTTGCCTGCCTTGAGGAATCTTCTGGCGCTGGTGGCCAGATTGTAGCCGTAATAGACCTGCATACCGTACCAGCGTTCGTCTTCCTCGTCGTACTGCTCCACGTAAAGAGTGCCGTTGGTATCCTGCGAAATGATACCCTCGACGGCAACCTTGATGCCTTCGTAGTCGTCACGATTGGTGCGCAGCTCCTTGATGGTGATCTCGGTAGCGGCACCGTAGGGGAAGGTAGGATCCTTTTTGTCCGAGTGGACGTACAGCTGCTCCGCCTTTGCCTGTGCCAGAGCGGCAAGGCAGGTCGAACCGTAGCGGTTCTGACCGGAGTTGGATGCAACGGCATAGCCGGACTGCAAAATCTCGATGTTCAGGTTGCGCCACTCGGCGTCGGCCGTAGGCTTATACCAGATCCACAGAAGGTGTCTGCCGTTGTTGTCCATGTTCCAGACGTCGGTATCCGACTCCAGCAGGATAGCGGCAGCATTCTTGAGCGTTTCCTTGGTAAAGGCGGCGGCGGTCTTACCCCATTCCTCCAGGCGTCCGGTGGACTCGGGCGTGTCAACGGCCAGATATCTTGCCTTAACCAAGCCCTCGGGGAATTCCTCGGATTCTTTTACGTAAAAGTGGGTGGTGTCACCGTCGATATACGCCTTGACGGTGGCTTCGATCTTGCGGCTGGTGCTGGACATATCCAGCTTGGTATCCGCCACGTAATCGACGTGTTCGATCGGAGGCTCGCCCGAATCGGCGGGGTCCTCGGAATCGGGACCGCACGCGACAAAGCTTGCCAGCAGCATCACGAGTGCCAGCAAAAGAGCAGACACCCGGATGCTACGGTAAAAACGGTTGTTCATAGACGATTAACCTGCCTGATAGATGCACTCGGCAACGGCGTCCTCAAACGCCTTCTTGATAGCAGCGGCAACATCCTTTTCGGTGGTGGTCAGGCAGACCTGCATCAGCTTACCGACCTCGTCACGAGCGGTGGAAGAACCGTTGAATGCGGGGGAGGTGTAGTAAGCGTTTGCCTGCTCCAAGCAAACCTTGGTAGCCAGGAGAGCCAGACCCTCTCTGCCGTTTGCGTGCTTCAGCTCTTCAGCATAAACGGCATTGTCGGTAACGTTCTCAAGTACGGGAACGTAGCCGGAGGTCATACCGAACTCAGCCTGGAAGTCAACGGTGGTGGTCAGGAACTTAACGAACAGCCAAGAAGCAAGAACCTCCTGAGAGTCTGCCTTCTTGAAGATGCACAGCGAAGGACCCTGGGAGATAACCTTGGGAGCCTCGGCGTTGACCTGAGGAATGGAAGCGATGCCTACCTCAAACTTGAAGGAACCGTCTTCATTCTTGGGGATCTGGTGGTTTGCACCTGCGGAAGAACCGATGCACATATAGCAGTTACCGGCCTCGGCAGGATTCTTGGTGAACAGTGCGGAGGTGTAGCCGCCCGAGATCTCCTGGGTGGTTACGTAGCCCTTCTGGTACCAGTCACGGAACTTCGCAACGAAGTTACGGTTGGTCTCATTGTCAAACAGGAAGTGATCACCCGTTGCCCTGGTGTAAGGAGAGCCGTACTGCTCGCACATGGTGATGAACCAGTTTGCCTCGGAGTCGTAGCCCAGAGGAATGCACTCGGGATCGATCTCCTTGATCTTAGCGCACAGAGTCTCCAGCTCGTCCCAGGTCTTGGGAACGGTCAGACCGTTGTCATCAAAGAAGGTCTTGTTGTAGTAGAAGACCTCGGTGGACTTGGACATAGGCAGGGTGTACATCTTGCCGTCACCGAACTGCTTACCCTCGTTGTAGTAGCCGTCGATGAAGTTGTCGATCTGCTGCTGCGTCAGACCCAGCTGCTCGGTGGTGCCGTCCGCACGGGTAACAGTCTCGGTAGCAGCGATCAGATCGTCCAGCGTCTGAACAGCCTGAGCGACGTTGTACAGAGCAACGTGGTCGGGATAGCAGTAAGCGATGTTGGGCTGGTCACCGACCGTGATCTCGGTCTTGATCTGCTCGCGCACGTCGTCGTAGCCGCCGACCTGCTCGTGCTTAACCTCGATGTTGGGGTACAGCTTGTTGAACTCTACGATGTACTTATCCAGTACGGCGCGCAGAGCCTCGCCCATGGTGTGATAGAAGGTGATGGTAACTTTCTTGCTGGTGTCGAAATTGAACTCAGACAGCTCTTTTGCGGGGCCCTGACCTTCGCAGGAAGCGAAGGTAACAACGCCTGCAACGAGAAGCATGAGAGCCAGCAGGAGCGAAACGATTCTTCTTTTCATGGTGGTTTCCTCTCTTTCTCTTTTTGAACGTAATTTTTATATATAATAATCAGTCGGGGGGACTGTTATTACCTTGCCCCCGCCCGACATCCGTCGGGCAGGGAATGAGAGACGCGGCGGGTATCAGCCCTTGATACCGCTTCTCGAAACACCCTTCATAATGTACTTACGAAGGAAGATGAAGACCAAGAACAGGGGTGCCGAAACCAAAGCAACGGCGGCCATCTGCTGAGGGATATTGACCTCGCCCGTCGATTCGGTAAAGGCGTTACGCAGACCGTTGGTGATCAGGCGGTGCGCCTGGTCGTTGGCAACGAGTCGGGGCCAGACGTAGGAGTTCCATGCGCCCATCATCTTCAGAATGGTGATGGAGATCAGGGAAGGAAGTGCCAAGGGGATCATGACCTTCCACAGATACTTGATATCACTCGTGCCGTCCACCTTGGCGGCCAGATACAGCTCGTTGGGGATCTGCAGGAAATTCTGGCGCAAGAGGTAGATATAGAACACGCTGACCAGGAAGGGAACGATCAGAACGGTGTAGGTGTTTTTCCAACCGAAGGTACTGACCGTAGCGTAGTTGGTGATGGTAAACAGCTCACCGGGGATCATCATGGTTGCAAGCAGAGCCGCAAACATGGCGTCCTTGCCCTTGAATTCCAAGCGTGCGAAGGCGAAGGCCGTCAAAACGGTGATCACCAGCGAGAGCACGGTAGAAACGATACCGACGTACATGGTGTTCAAGAACAAGCGACCAAGGTCGGCGGTGTTAAAGGCTTCCACGTAGTTGTACAGAATGATCTTACGGGGCCAAAGCGTCTGGATGGGCTCACGGTACTCCGCCAGCTCCTTGACAGAGGAGATGAGCATGAAGTAGAAGGGGAAGATAATGATGAGTGCCATGAGGATCAGGAAGGCGTACAGCATGGTCTGGACCAGAATCTTCACGATTCGCTGACGTCTGTTCATGCGGTCCATATTGCGTTCCTGCATGGTTTTAATTTTTTGTTCCGTCATACCGCCACCTCCTTAATAGTGCGTCTTTTTCTTGCTGACGTACAGGTTCAGCATCGTAACGATGAAGATAATGCCGAACAGGATCAGAGCGGCAGCACTTGCGCGTCCCTGGTGGTTACTCAGGGCATCGTAGATAAATCCGACCATGGTGTTCAGTCGTCTGGGGTCACCCGTCGGGCCCATGTCGTCGCCGAAGATACCGACGATGCTGGAATATTCCTTAAATCCGCCGATAAAGCCGGTGATAACGACGTAGGTGATCATGGGAGAGAGCAGCGGCACGGTGATGCGGCCGAAGGTACGCAGACGGGAGGTACCGTCCACCTTGGCGGCCTCGTAGTACTGCTTGTTGACGCCCTGCAGACCGCCCAGAAGGACAAGGATCTTAAAGGGCAGAGCGTTCCATACGATGTAGACCACCATAACGACCATGTTCGCGGCGTAGGAGGAACCGGCGTTGATCCAGTTGATCTTTTCGCCGCCCAAAAACTCAATGACGTTGTTGATGATACCCGCCGTGATGATCAACTCGTTCTCGCCGCCGAAGTTATTACCGATCATGTTGAACATAGCGGCGAATACCATACCGATGGCGATGGAGTTGGTGACGTAGGGCAAAAAGAAGATGGTCTGAAGCAGACGCTGGAAGGGCTTGATTGCGTTGAGGCAGACGGCGATGATCAGAGCGAGAATCGTGGAGATCGGCACCGTCAGCACGCAAAGCAGCATGGTGTTAACAAGACATTCGATGAAGTCCTTGTACTGAATGACCTGCTTAAAGTTACCGAAGCCGAGGTTATATACCGCACCGCCGGCCGCGCCCATCGAGCTGTAATTCTCGAGCAGCGACATACGGATGGTGTTGAAAATAGGCCATACGGTAAAGATGAGAAGCAGGACGACTGCGGGGGCCAGGTAGATCCAGGCCTTCCACTTGTCAAACTTGATGCGCTGTAGGAAGGGACGGTTGTCCTTTTTGCCATAGGTGCGGCGAATGTCAAACAACAGCCCAACGACCAATGCCAGCGCCACCAATTCAATGAGGGCAACAATAATCGTTGTAACGTTCATATCAGTTCTCCTTCACTCAGAGAGCCTTCTGGTTGCCAAAATAGATTCTCTGTTCCGTCTCGTGATCGAACAAGAAGACCTTGTGTGGCTTGAGGTTGAACTTGACGGTCTCAGCCGCAGCGTTCACCTTGAAGTCTGCATCAATGATCGCACGAACGGAGGGAGAGAGCATGGCCTCGTTGGAGGAAACGACGCTGACGTCGCGGCCCATAACCTCAACACCCAAAAGCTTGCAGGACATCACGCCGTTGTCATCGGGGATAAATCCTTCGGGACGGATACCGACGAAGACGGGCTTGTCCTCGACACCGGCCACGTCCAGCACAGCCTCGCCGCCGATGAACAGCTTGCCACCCTTGACCTCGCCTTCAAACACGTTGATGGGAGGCGTACCAAGGAACTTGGCAACGAACAGGTTGACGGGATTATCGTAAACCTCCTGGGGCTTGCCGATCTGCTGAACGACACCCAGCTTCATAACGACGATCATGTCCGAGATACTCATAGCCTCTTCCTGGTCGTGCGTAACGAACACGGTCGTGATCTTGGTTTCTCTCTGGATTCTGCGGATCTCCTCGCGGGTCTGCAGTCTCAGACGTGCGTCCAGGTTGGACAACGGCTCGTCCAAAAGAAGTACGCGAGGCATCTTGACCAGTGCGCGCGCGATGGCAACACGCTGCTGCTGACCGCCCGACAATTCGCTGGGCTTACGGTCCATCAGCTCGTCGATCTGAACCAGACGAGCAGCCTCGTACGCCCGCTCGATCATGGTCTCCTTGTCCATCTTGTCCGCGCCCTTGAGGTTCTGCAAGGGGAACATGATGTTCTGCTTAACAGTCATGTGAGGATACAGCGCGTAGTTCTGGAACACAAGGCCGATTCCTCTGTTTTCGGGGGACAGATCCGTGACGTCGTCCTCACCGAAGAAGATCTTACCGCTCGACGGCTTTTGCAGACCGCTGATCATATACAGCGTCGTACTTTTGCCGCATCCGGAGGGACCGAGCAAGCCGATGAGCTTACCGTCCGGAATTTCAAACGTGAAATCGTTGACAGCAACGACCTCTTCGTTTGACTTTTTGTTACGGCTGGGGAAGATCTTGGTTAAATTTTGCAAAACAACCTTCATACAAAATCCCTTTCTTGAATATGTGCATTTATATTTTTATATTGCTTTCGATGTTAATACGGCGACGTATTCGCCTGTTCTGCGTGGATCTTCTTTTTGTAGGCGATTTTAGCCTCTTCCGAATCGAAGATCATCTGGGAGGCCAGATCCACCGCAACGGTGACGGCCAGCACGTCGTGGATGGCCGAGTTGGTTTTGGTGACGATTATCAGGCCGAGCTGCAGAACCAAAATGAGCAAGAGGACGATGGTGCCCGTCAGTCCCATGCCACCCAGCAGCGTCATAAGGACGATGAACAGGGGAACCATGGTCTCCAGCGTGTATTTGCCGAGAATGGTACGGGTAAACAGGGCAAGGTGGGAGATCTTGACTCCGTCGGTGCGCATCAAGGCGATGCCGAAGATCTTTTTGCCTACCGTCTGGCCGTTTTTGAAGCACAGCGGAAGGATCCATTCCAGCACGACGTAGGCAAGCAGAATGCTGACGGAAGAAATGAGGAGGATGAGATTGATCTCCATGTTGTACAGGTACAGCACCTCTTGGTCCTCCGAGAAAGCCGTTTGAGCCTCGTCAAAGTGTTTTTTTGCCGTTTCGGTCAATTTATCGTACTCTTCCCGGGTAATGTCAAACGAAACGCCGTATTGCTCTTCGTATTGTTTCTGGAGCTGTTCCATGCGGTCGTGATAGGTATCGTAGCCGGTCAGGGCCGAGAGGCCGAAAGCAGAGCCGGTGACGAGGATACAAAGGAGGATAAAGTCCAAAAGAAAAGCGGAGGCGCGTTTGAGCAGGCTCGCTTTTTGTATATCGTGTATCATTTGATTGGTTCCTTTTTTGGCACGGAAGTGCAAAATATTACATATATTTAATACGCGCGAGGCGCACACGGATATTGTATCACATTTTCCCGATAAAATCAACGATATTTTCGATGTTTTTCAACAATTTTCAAATACGGCAAAAACGACAAAATTGCGGGTGATTTTTTGTGCTTTGTGCGCACAAGGAATGGTGTTTTGGGTTCCGCTGTCTTTGGGACAACTCTTTCTTTTGACGCGCGTACAGCCCACCTCGACTTTGTCGAGCAGGGCGCCGCGTTGTGCAGGATTTGATGTTACTTCTTGGCACGTCCCAAGAAGTAACCAAGAAGGACGCCCGGGCGTTCCCCCTGGGAACCCCCGGCATTGCCGCTCTGCAAACAGGGAAAAGAGAAAAACATATAATTTTTAAGTGTATCTCCCGCCACAAAGCCAACACGAGCGGCAGACGTAAAAGGCAAAAGTTTTTATTGAAATAGGGTGCGGAAAACAGGAAAGAAAACTTTTTGCAACAGAGCGTTGCGTGACACTTGAGTGAGCATGGCTTTTTTGAAGCCATGCTCGCAAAAGCTGAAGTTGCTTATCTTCGTGAAAAGATGAGTGAAGCGACAGCGAAACGTCCTTTTCACGTTGCAGGTTTCCAAAGGGCATTCGGCCCTTTGGTCCGCTTTCTTGGTTCGTTCTTTCTCGGACGAGAAAGAATGAACACCACAGCACACCGAACAGCGCGGCGCGCGGTACAAAAGTTGCTTTTCTAAGGAAAAAATTTTGCAAGGCAAAATTCTTCAAAAGTGGGTAACTGAACTTCGAATAAGCACGAAAGGATAAGCCCGCGTTAGCTTCCGGCTACGAAGTTGTAAAAAACTCAGTTGCTCCCTGCTCCACGAAAACAACAGGCCCCCGCCAAAGCAGAAGCCTGTTATCATAAAATTCAATTCTTATTTCTTGAAATTCAGCTCGTTGAGAACCTTGCCGTCCGGGGTTTGTACCGCCAGAACACAACCGGTGTAATAGTTCTTATCATTCCAGTTGCAAGGTGCGATCTCAACGGTAACCTCTTGTCCTGCAAAGGCCTTGAGCCAGCTGTACTGGCTGGCATTCGAGCAGTACAGACGCAGCTTGGTGCCCTGACCGTCGACCAGGTAGATGTTGGTATAATACTGAGCTTCCTCAACCTCAACAATGGCATTGACTACGAACACGGTGGTGGTGTAGTCCTGCAGAGGATCCAGATCGTAGACCTCCTTGAGCGTTGCGCCCGTTGTGAAGGAATCGGTGGAATACTCGTGCGAGCCGTAGTAGTTTGCTATGACCTTGGCGTCGTTAATGCAGGACTGACCGAAGTAGTTGGTGCCGCCCTTGGTGTTGACGTGGCGGACGCCCTCGATGATAACCTCGTTACCGATCTGCAGCGTTGCCATGGTCTCGGCATCGGTCTGGACGGCGATCACGCCGTTCTCGTCGATCAGGTAGAAGCCCGTCTTGTTGACCAGAGAAGGACCGACAATACCTCTGACGGTGACCTTTTCGCCCACGGCCGCATCGATGGCACCCTGGACGGGAACAAAAGTGACGTCAGCGTTGAGAGAAACTTTGATGCCAATCTTTTCGCTGTATTCCTTGCCGCCAAAGCTACCCTTGACGGTGATCTCGGCCACGCCGGCAGCACCGCAGTGCATGACGGTCTTGCCGCCCTCGGTGGCAAACCAAACGATCTTATCGTTGTTGGAGGAATAGCTCAGGGTTGCGCCCTCGAAGCCAAGCAGCTCGGAGGAAACGGAGGTAACGACCTCCAGGGCGGGATCGCCCGTATATTCGAACATGAACTGAGGAATGCCGTGATACTTGACGGCATACTGGGCCGCGTTGTTCTTATCAAAGGTGAAGCCGTTATCCTCGACCAGAACGGGCAGGAAACGCCATACGCAGCCCGACTGGGTGGACTTGGCGTTGAGCACCATCAGATAAACGGTGCAGATCTTGCCGTCAAACTTGTCCAGCCAAGAGAAATCGGAGCCGTTGCACTGGGTGTAGGTGTAGGTACCCGTCGTGCCGTCCAGATCGTTGAAGTAATAGTTGGTAAAGCCGGTGCCGACCGCCTTGGTAACCAGGGCGTTGACCTTGAAGATCTTGGTGGTAATGTCCACAGTCACGTCGGTATCCATGATATCCTTGACGGTGGTTTCTTCGATCCAGCTCTTATCAAATGCGTTGTCCGTCTTGCCGTCGTTGGAGATCAAAACGGCATCCTCGAGCTGATTACAGCCCTTGTAGCCAAACTTATCGGCCAAGGACTGCTCGTCGCCCAGGATCCAGTAGGTCTTGGAAGCGGCAATCTCTACCTTGTTACCGACCTGAACGCGCTGAGCGGCATCGCCGCCGTAGACGTAGATGGACTGGGTGTTATCGACCAGCACAAAGCCGATGGGCTCCATGCCGTTGGCATAAGTAACGGCCGCAACGACGCCGCTGACCTTCAGCTTGGTGCCGACGGCAGACTCACGTGCCTGTGCGACGGTGGCGGCGGTATAGGCATTCAGGTCCACGGGAGCCTCGTTCTTTTTGAAGGCGATCAGGCGGGCATTCTTGACTTCCTTGGTGCCGTTGTAGTTCTGCAGGATGCAGTGGAGCAGGACCTCGTCACCCTTGAAGGGCTTTTCGTCCATGGCACTGTAGTTGATCTCGCCGTCGGCGCTGTAAGTACCGTATACGGAGATCTCGCCCGTCTCGTCTTCGATCACCATCTGGCCGTAAGCGGCGTTGACGATGGTCTTGATGGTCGCGCGGATGTAATAGCGCTCGGTGGTGATATTGCCGGACTCACCGCACAATTCCAGTGCCTGTGCAATGGTGATGGTCTCATAGCCGGCAAAAGGATCTTGTTCGCCGGGCTCGTCCGTGCCGGGCTGTTGATCCTCTTCGGGATTCTCGGGAGTTTCGGGGGTGGGCTGAGTGCAGGCGATCATGCTGACGAGCATGAGAAGAGCCAACACCAGCGCGAGAATTTTGGTAATTTTCATAACTCTACCTCTTTTAAACACAAGATATGACTATTCTACTATTTTTTCGACAAAATGTCAACGGGAAACGGGGATTTTGTTGCGCAAGCTCCGATATTTTTTTGCGCCTTTCCCAAAGAAATCGGCACGGGCCTGCCGTTGATCGCCTGCCGGCCCGCCCATCCGGATTTTCGCGGGGCGAACAGGCGCCCACATTCATAAAAAAGTTGCCAAAATTTTGGCTAATTTTCCCATTGACATCCCGAAAACCCCTGTGCTATAATAAAAAAAAAGGGGTTTTGCACCATGTCTACCGACAACATCTACAAAATCAGAGCCAAAAACAGAGATCTGTTCCTGCGCGTCAGCGAAGGACACTTTGCCACCAGCCACAGCCATATCAATTATTACATTGACGTTTCGGCACAAAAAGCAAGATTGTCCGAGGCGACCGCCGTGGCTCGCGATCTCGTCGGCTATTACAATAATACCATCGTAGACACCATTCTTTGTCTGGACGGCACCGAGGTCATCGGCACCTGCCTTGCCAACGAGCTGACCAAGGGCGATTTTATGAACATGAACGCCCACCAGACCATCTACGTCGTCACCCCCGAGCATACCACGGGAAGCCAGCTCATCTTCCGTGACAACACCGCCCCCATGATTGCCGGCAAGCACGTGCTGATCCTCGCGGCCTCCGTCGCCACGGGCTATACCGTGCTGTCTGCCGCCGAAGCGATCAACTACTACGGCGGTATCGTCACCGGCATCGCTTCCATTTTCGCCACGCTGACCGAGTGCGGCGGCCACAAGGTGCGCTCCGTCTTCAATACGAACGACCTGGACGGCTACCAGAGCCTCCCGTCTCACGAATGCCCTCTGTGCAAGCAGGGCAAAAAGATCGACGGCCTGGTCAACAGCTTCGGCTTCTCCAAGCTTTAATTCACAAGGGGACTTGTTTTCAAGCAAGTCCCCTTTTTTTCGTCCGTTTACTTTTTTTCCATGTTGACAAACGGTAAAAAGAGGAGTATAATGAGAGCAATCGGGACCGCTTTCGTCCCATAACAAAACAGGAGATGAAAAAATGAAAAAGTTTTTTGCCGAGTTCAAAAAATTCATCACCCGCGGCAACGTCGTAGATATGGCCGTCGGTGTTATCGTCGGTAGTTCCTTTACCGCGATCGTCAATGCCCTGAGTAACAACATTCTCAAGCCCGTGATCAACTACCTTTTGGCCCTCCTTTTCGGTGCCGATTCGCTCAGCGAAGTGTACACCTTCCTTCAAAGAGGCTACAAGGACGTGCTGGACGAGACCGGCAACGTGATCGGTCAGGAGCTGGATCTGGCGCAGTCCATTTACATTGACTGGGGTACCTTTATCAACGCGATCATCAACTTCCTGCTTATCGCTTTGGTGCTGTTTACGATCGTTAAGATCTTCAATGGCGTCCGCGACGGTCAGAAAAACTGGGTGGACACCCTGGACGATCGCATCCCCTCCCGCGAGGAAAGAAAAGAAATGAAGAAGCGCGGCATCAAGATGTCCGACAAGGCTGCCGTTGCTGCTTTCTACGCTGAAAAGGCTGCCGCCGAGGCTGCTGCCAAGGCTGCCGCCGAAGAAAAGGCAAGACAGGAAAGATTGGCCAATCCCACGACGGAGGATCTGCTCAAGGATATCCTGAAGATTTTGAAAAATTCGGACCTTGGTTAAGATTTTTAACGGATAGAAAACAGGCTTTCGCTACGGCGAAGGCCTGTTTTTCTATCCCGGGCTTTCTCCTTTTTTGTTATTTATTTATCATATAATGCTAAAAAATTCACTTTTTTCTTTCAAAAACAGTGGAAATTCGCAAAAAGATGTGCTATAATAAGAAGTAATATGCATATCACAGCCATTTCGTGAGGTAGCAATGAAAAAAATAGATCCCATCGTGTTAAAAGAAACGAAATATATTGCCCTTTGGGTGATCATTTTCAGCGCTCTGATGCAGGCCGTCTTTCTCATCCTCGGCCGCTGGAACCCGTCGGTGCTGTGGGGCAACCTTTGGGGCGGGGGCGCTGCCATCGGCAACTTTTTCGTCATGGCCGTCTACGTCGTCAAAGCCATGGAAAAGGAAGAGAAGGAATCCAGGCAGACGCTTAAATTGTCCAGCTCGATGCGCTTTTTGGCCCTGTTTCTCATTGTGCTTGCGGGGGTGCTTTTGAACGTGTTCAACACCTACGCCACGCTCATCCCTCTGTTGTTTCCCCGCATCGCCATTGCGCTGCGCCCGCTGGTACTGAAAAAACAATCTTCCGAAAAGGAGGAATCGCATGAAAACTGAACGCTCACGGCTCTTTCGCCTGACCGACGTGTGCTACCTTTTGCTGATCCTGCTGCCCTTTGTGATCGGGTTGGTCCTCAAGGTTCTGTTCACGCCGGCAAGTGAGGGCATTTCCATTACGGGAGCGTTGGTGTATTTCACCATTCCCACTCCCATCCAGCCGTTTCCCATCTCGGAGGCACAGGTCAACTCGGTCCTTGTCATTCTGTCCGTCCTTGGCGTGTGCCTTTACATGACGCACGGCATCCGCGCGGGTGTCAAGACTCGCCGGCAGTTAGCCGCCGAGTGGGCGGTCGAGACGGTGGACAAGCTGGTCCATGAGAATATGGGCGAGTTTTTCGCCGGATATTCCCCCTTCATCGCATCCATCCTTGTGCTGTCCGCGCTGTCCAGCCTGCTGTCTCTGCTCGGACTGTACTCTCCCACCTCGGACGTCAACATCATCGCCGGTTGGGCCATTCTCGTCTTTATCCTGATCACCTATTACAAGCTCAAGGGCGGTCTTCTCAACTACGCCAAGGGCTTTACCGAACCCATTTTCGTTATGCTTCCCCTGAACATTTTAGGAGAAGTCGCCACCCCCATCTCCATGACCTTCCGTCACTACGGCAACGTGCTGTCGGGCTCTGTCATCGCGGTGCTCATTTCCTCGGCACTGGCAGGCGCCTCCCGTTTGGTGCTTGGCTGGCTGCCCGGTGCTTTGGGTGACATTCCTCTTTTGAGAGTGGGTATCCCCGCCGTATTGTCACTATATTTCGATATTTTCAGCAGCTGTATGCAGGCCTTCATTTTTGCCATGCTGACCATGCTCAACATCTCGGGAGCCTTCCCGCAGGATCTGTACGAGCAGCGCAAACGCCGCAAGATGGAAAAGAAGGCGGCAAGAGAGGCACGCAAATCCGCGTAAAGACGGGATTGCATTTGCTCTGTAAACGGGCGTCGAGGGCGTTGCCCCTCCACCCCGCAAGCTTTTGAAAAAGCTTGACCAAAACTTTTGAAATAGTAAAAAAACAAAAAATAAAAACAAAAAAACAACTGGAGGTATTTTATCATGTTTGAACTCGCAATCGGTATTATTTTGGGCTGCTGTGCCTTGGGTGCAGGTATTTGCATGGGCATCGGAGCCATCGGCCCCGGTATCGGTGAAGGTAACGCCGTTTCCAAGGCCTGCGAGGCCATCGGTCGTCAGCCCGAGAGCAAGGGTGCCGTTACGTCTACCATGATCATGGGTTGTGCGATTTCCGAGACCACGGGTATTTACTCGCTCGTTATCGCTATTCTGCTCATTTTCGTCGCGCCCAACATCATGGTCAACGTTCTCAAGAGCGCTTTGGGTATGTAATCCCGACAACAAGACACACTATGCAAACACTGGATATTATTTCGGTCAATCTGTGGCATATCCTTGCGTCGCTTGCCAACCTTCTGATCATCTTCTGGATCGTCAAGAAGCTTTTGTTCGGTCCGGTGCGCAAGGTGCTGGAGCAGCGGCAGGCCGACATCGACCATCGCTATGCGGCGGCCGATGAGGCACAGCGCATTGCCGACGAAAACCGCGACGCTTGGGAGACCAAGCTCAAGGGGGCTCAGGATGAGGCGAACGCCATCATCCAGGAGGCCACCAATCCCGCCAAATACCGCGCCGAGCAGATCGTCTCCGAGGCAGACGCCCGTGCCGAAGGCATGGTCGCGCAGGCCAAGGCCGAATCCGAGCTGGAGCGCCGCCGTGCGGTCGATGGCATCAAGCGGGAGATCGTGGACGTATCCGCTGCCCTGGCTGAAAAAATGCTGGAGCGCGAGGTCAACACCAAGGATCACCGCGCCCTGATTGACTCGTTTATTGAAAAGATAGGTGAAGACGATGAAGGAGATCGCTAAGCAGTATGCCGAGGCGCTTTTTGCCATCGCTTGCGAAGAGGCAAACGAGGACGCCGTCATGGCGGCACTCGATAACGTCGCCGCCGCCTTTGATCAAGCTCCCGAATACATGGAGCTTCTGACTTCTCCCGGCATCCCCTTGACCGAGCGCACCGCCCTGATCGACAAGACCTTTGGCGGTCGCATCCCCGAGACGGTACTGTCTTTGGTGGGATTGATGTGCGAGAAGGGAAGACTGCGCCTGTTTTCGTTCTGTCGGGACGAATACCGCCGCCTGCTCCACGTCCGCCGTGCCGTCGTCACGGCCAAGGTGACCAGTGCCGTTCCCCTGACCAAGGGGGAGCAGGCCGCCCTGATACGACAATTGCAAAAAAAGAACGGAGGCACGGTGCGCCTGTCTTGCGAGATCGATCCGTCCATTATGGGCGGTGTCATCGTCGAGATGGAGGGTACCGTCATCGACGGCTCGCTGCGCCGCCGCCTGCGTGACGCAAAGGAAGTGATGAGTGATGAGTGATATGCAACAAAACGCCCACCGCCCCGAAGAGATCAGCGCCATCATCAAGGCGCAGATCCAAAATTACAAATCCCGCCTGGAAATGAAGGAGACGGGAAGTGTCATTCAGGTCGGTGACGGCATCGCCCGTGTCTACGGCCTGCGTGAGTGCATGGCCAGTGAGCTGCTGGAATTTGAGGACGGCAGCGTGGGACTTGCACAAAATCTGGAAGACGAGACCGTTTCGGTCGCTCTTCTGTCCAATAAAAACGACATCCGCGAGGGTTCGACCGTCAAGCGCACGGGCAAGGTGCTTTCCGTTCCCGTGGGCGAGGCTCTGCTCGGCCGCGTCGTCGACGCGCTGGGCAATCCCATCGACGACAAAGGTCCCATTCTCACCAAAGAGAGCCGCCCCGTGGAATCCGAGGCCCCCGGCATTATCGAGCGCAAGAGCGTTTCGGTGCCGCTTCAAACGGGTATTAAGGCCATCGACAGTATGATCCCCATCGGCCGCGGCCAGCGTGAGCTGATCATCGGCGACCGCCAGACGGGTAAGACCGAGATCGCCATCGACACCATCATGAACCAAAAGGACACGGGTGTCATTTGTATCTACGTTGCCATCGGACAGAAAAGCTCGTCGGTCGTCAGCCTTGTTAACGAGCTGACGCGGGCGGGTGCCATGCCCTATACCATCGTGGTCGCCGCGACCGCGTCCGAGTCGGCACCGCTCCAGTACGTAGCACCCTACGCCGGCTGTGCCATGGCGGAATATTTCCGTGAAAAGGGCCGCGACGTGCTCATCATCTACGACGATTTGTCCAAGCACGCCGTCGCTTACCGCGCCCTGTCGCTGCTCATTCGCCGTCCTCCCGGACGCGAGGCTTACCCCGGCGACGTATTCTATCTGCACTCCAGACTCCTGGAGCGTGCGGCCTGCGTCGCCCCCGAGTACGGCGGCGGCTCCATCACGGCGCTTCCCATCATTGAAACCCAGGCGGGCGACGTTTCCGCCTATATTCCCACCAACGTCATTCCCATCACCGACGGCCAGATCTTTTTGGAGACCGAGCTGTTCCACGCAGGCATTATGCCCGCCATCAACCCCGGTAT
>JAZLCA010000079.1:0-7035 GCA_045613985.1 Eubacteriales bacterium
GAGAAAGCCGTTGAAGAACATCATATCGACGATGAGGTCGTGCTTTCCGGTAGCTTCTGCATCGGAAAGTGCAACCGAGTCGGTGTTACCGTACAGGTAAACGATGACATTCACGTAGGCGTGACGAGAGAAAATTTCAGAGAATTTTTCAAGAAAAATATACTTGATGTAATAGAAAACGAAAGGAAGTGACGATCGTGGCAAATTGCTTGACACTGAAAAAATCAAATTGCAAAAACTGCTATAAATGTATCCGTCACTGTCCCGTAAAGGCAATTCGCTTTTCGGGAAACCAAGCGCATATCATTGGCAATGAGTGCATTTTGTGCGGTCATTGTTTTGTTGTTTGTCCACAAAATGCCAAGGAAATCGTAGACGGTACGGAAAAGGCGAGAGTTTTTCTTCAGAGCGGAGATCCCGTCGTTGTCAGCCTTGCACCCTCGTTTATTGCTAACTATGAAGGTGTAGGAATAGAGTCTATGCGCCGAGCACTTAAAAAGCTTGGCTTTTTCGACGTTGAGGAAACCGCAATCGGCGCAACGATCGTTAAGTCCGAATACGAGCGTATGCTTGCCGAGGAGGAAAGAGATATTATCATCACCTCCTGTTGTCATTCGGTCAATTTGTTGATTCAAAAGTATTTCCCCTCCTCGCTTGAATATCTTGCAGACGTAATGTCGCCTATGCAGGCACATTGTGCGGATATTAAGAAAAGAATACCGAACGCAAAGACCGTATTTATCGGTCCCTGCGTTGCAAAAAAGGACGAGGCGGAACATTACGAGGGGCTGGTTGATGCCGTTTTGACCTTTGAAGAGCTTACCAATTGGCTGAAAGCCGAAAAGATCGAGCTTGACAAAGAGGCTGACAAAAATCCCGAAAGCCGCGCTCGCTTCTTCCCGACCACGGGCGGTGTGCTCAAGACAATGGCACAAAATGCGCCCGGATATACCTATATCGCGCTCGACGGCGTTGAAAACTGCATTTCTGCACTCAAGGATATTGAAAGCGGAAAGATCCACAAGTGCTTTATCGAAATGTCTGCTTGCGTAGGCAGCTGCATCGGCGGTCCCGTCATGGAAAAGTATCACAACACTTCTCCCATTAAGGACTTTATCACTATTGCGAATTATGCCGGAGAGCGGGATTTTGATGTTCTGCAGCCCGCCCCCATGGAAATCAAAAAGCATTTTACCATGATCGAGCACAGACTCGCGCCCCCCTCGGAAGCGGAAATCATGAGCGTTCTTCGCCAGATGGGCAAATTCAGACCCTCGGATGAGTTGAACTGCGGCTCCTGCGGATATAATTCCTGCCGCGACAAGGCAGTCGCCATCATTCAAGGCAAGGCAGAAAGCTCTATGTGTCTGCCCTTCCTCAAGGACAAAGCCGAGAGCTTCTCGGATACCATCGTAAACAATACCCCCAACGGTCTGATCGTTCTGAATGAAAATCTTGAGGTTCAGCAGATCAACAATGCTGCCCGTAAGATCATGAATATCCGTGCAGCATCCGACGTGCTTGGTGAGCCGGTGGTTCGTATTCTTGATCCCAGCGTATTTATCCAGGTCAAAAACAGCGGCAGAACGCTTCGCGATCAGCGCACCTATCTTGCGGAATACAAAAAATACATTGAACAAACCGTTGTTTACGACCCCGATTCACGCATGCTGATCGGCATTATGCGTGACATCACGGACGAAGAAGCCGACAGAGAGAAGAAGGCGCGAATCAACAAACAGACCATCGAAGTGGCTGATACCGTCGTTGAAAAACAGATGCGGATCGTTCAGGAGATCGCTTCCCTGCTCGGCGAAACCGCCGCAGAGACCAAGATCGCCTTGACTAAGTTAAAGGAGTCCATCGGCGATGAATGATTTGTGTGCAGATATCGGATACAAAAGCATCAATCATGTCGGTGAGGAGCTGTGCGGTGACCACGTAGACATCGTAGAAGAAAACGAGAATTCCACGGTGATCGTGCTGGCGGACGGTCTTGGGTCGGGTGTCAAGGCGAGTATTCTTTCCACGCTGACCTCCAAGATCATCTCTACCATGATGGCGGCGGGACTTCCCATTGAGGAATGTGTCTCTACCATTGCCGCGACCCTTCCCGTATGCTCGTTGCGAGGCGTGGCTTATTCCACGTTTACCATTATTCATCTATTGAACAACGAGATTGCCGAGATCATTCAGTACGATAATCCTCACGTCATTGTCATCAGAAATTACGACCAATACGATTATCCAAAGACCGAAATGAACATCGGCGGCAAAAAAATATACAAATCCACCATTAAACTGCAAGAGGACGACGTATTTATCGCCATGAGCGACGGCTGTCCTCATGCAGGCATGGGCGGCAAGTATAATTTCGGTTGGAAGCGTGAAGACATTGCTGGGTTTATGCAAGCGCTGGTTGCAGGCGGTTATACGGCAAAAAATCTCTCCACCATGCTGGTTGACGAGTGTGACAAGCTGTACGATCACAAGCCGGGCGATGATACCACCTCTTGCGTTGTAAAAATTCGTAAGAGAGAGCCTATGAATATTCTGTTTGGCCCTCCCTCCAACCGTGACGATGCCAATCGCATGATGTCGCTGTTCTTCTCAAAGGAAGGAAAGCATATCATCTGCGGAGGTACAACCTCTTCTATTGCGGCAAAATATCTCGGCAAGCCCGTTCAGGCAAGTCTGAAATTTGAAAGAAGCGACGTCCCCCCCATCGCTCATATCGAAGGCGTCGATCTCGTCACTGAAGGCGTTATCACGATGAACAAGGTCATCCACTATGCAAAAGATTATCTTGGTGAGAACGAGCTTTACGAAGAGTGGAATTTCAAAAAGGACGGTGCGTCCCTGATCAGCCGCCTCTTGTTTGAGGAGGCTACCGACATCAACTTCTACGTAGGCAGAGCGGTCAATCCAGCTCACCAGAACCCTGATCTTCCCATCAATTTTAATATCAAAATGAATTTAGTTGAAGAATTGTCCGCATGCCTGAAGAAAATGGGCAAACGCATTAAGGTAAGTTATTTTTAAGGAGGTGCAAAATGCGTAAATTTGATACAAAGGTACAACATTTGAAATATAAAGTATTACGCGAAGTAGCGCGCCTCGCCTGGGAGGATCGCCTGCTTGAGAATATGATGGATATTCCCAAGATGATCGTTCCCGGCAATGAGCCTACGATGCGTTGCTGTGTCTATAAGGAAAGAGCGATCCTCGGTGAGAGAGTCAAGATCGCCCTGGGCGGCGATAAGAACAACCCCAATGTCATCGAAGTAATTGACATCGCCTGTGACGAATGTCCCGTCGGCGGTTACGAAGTAACCAATGCCTGTCGCGGATGCCTCGCGCACCGTTGCGAGGATGTATGTAAATTTGGCGCGATAACCTTTGACCATCAGCACGTGGCACACATTGATAAATCCAAATGCAAAGAATGCGGTGCGTGCGCAAGGGTCTGCCCTTATACTGCCATTGTCAGCCGCAAGCGTCCTTGTCAGAATGCTTGCAAGGTTAAGGCGATCTCGATGAACGAGCAGAAAGCGGCAGCGATCGACAACAGTAAGTGTATCCAGTGTGGCGCGTGCGTATATCAGTGTCCCTTCGGCGCGATCATGGATAAATCCTTTATGGTCAATGCTATCGATATTCTCAAAAAGAGCGAGCGCAACACCAAAAACGGTAACTATAAGGTTTACGCCATTGTTGCTCCCTCGATTTCCAGTCAGTTCTCGTATGCAAAGCTCGGACAGGTTATAACAGGACTGAAAAAGCTCGGATTCCACGACGTTATTGAGGCAGCGCTCGGCGCAGATATGGTTGCTATGGCAGAAGCGCGCGAGCTTTCCGAAAAGGGACTTTTGACCAGCTCCTGCTGCCCTGCATTCGTGCAGTACATCAAATCGACGTTCCCGAACCTTGTGGAGCATATTTCCCACAATATGTCGCCCATGGCAGTACTGGCAAAGTACATCAAGAGTACTACACCGAACGCTAAGGTTATCTTTATCGGTCCGTGCACCGCAAAGAAAGCCGAAGCACAACTGGAGCAAGTCAAACCTTATGTGGATACTGTGTTAACCTTTGAGGAGCTTCAGGCCCTCTTTGACAGCCGTGATCTTGACCTTGCATCGCTCGAGGAAGGCGTCCTTGATAACGCTTCCTACTTCGGCCGTATCTTTGCTCGCAGCGGCGGTCTTACCGATGCGGCAGTACAGGCGATGAAGGAGCAGAACATCGACTTTGAGATCAAGCCTGTTGTCTGCGATGGCATCGAGGCTTGCCGTATGGCACTGCTCAAGCTGAACAAAGGTGTGCTTGACGGTAATTTCATCGAAGGCATGGCTTGTATCGGCGGTTGCATCGGCGGCGCAGGATGTCTCACCCACGGAGAAAAAAGCAAAACCGACGTCGACAAATACGGCCGTGAAGCACTGGAAAAAACCATTGGAGATGCTGTTTCTATTTTGAAATAGTATCGATTGTTCCGTATCTTTCGGTGTATAGGCTCAAATAACCCTATCTACGCCAAAAAAGAAGCTCGAAATTCCTTTATTTTATAGGGAATTTCGGGCTTTTCTGTTTTTTCACAATCACAAAAAGCAGCGGAAAGGCATGAACAAATGCAGATAAATGGTGTCAAAAGTTGGTCAATGAAACTCCCATGCTGTATTGCAAATTATTTTTGACATTCTTGACACAGCATAGCACATGCTGTATAATACAAACAGCAAAATGTAAAGAAGGAGACCGGCGAAACTATGGCAACGATATTCAATATCCAACGCTTTTCCATTCATGACGGGCCAGGAATCCGCACCACGGTATTTTTCTCCGGCTGTCCTTTGCGTTGCCTGTGGTGCCACAACCCTGAATCGCACAAGGCAAAGCCGCAAATGGCCTATTTCGCCAACCGTTGTATGCATTGCGGTGCCTGTATCGCCGCCTGCCCACAAGGCGCTCTTTCGCTGGATGGAGGTCGCATGATCGCAGATGGTGAGAGCTGTATCGTCTGTGGTAAGTGTTTGCTTGTCTGCCCCACGCAAGCCAGAAAGCGTTACGGAGAGGACTATTCTATTGAACTGTTATTGGATATCCTTTTGCGCGATCTTACTTATTATCAAAAAAGCGGCGGTGGAGTAACACTCTCGGGCGGTGAGCCGCTGTTGCACACGGTGTTCGTCGCACAACTTTCGGATTGTCTGCATGCGCGTGGCGTTCACGTAGCGATGGAAAGCTGTGCCTATGCTGACTACGAACAACACATCAAGCCCCTGATCCCGCTGGTCGATCTGTGGATGATCGATATCAAAGCAATGGACGACGAGCAGCATCGCGTAGCGACAGGCAAGCCAGTCAGTCCTATTTTAGATAACATTCGTCGACTGAGCCAAGATGGCGCCAATATTATCGTTCGGGTCCCCGTAGTGCCACAGTTGAACGACAACGAACAAAATATGCGCGCCATGGCCGAATTTTTAGTAACACACACGCGTATCCGTGATGTGGAATTGCTCCCCATGCACAAACTGGCAGAGCACAAATACGAAGCCCTCGGTCGCCCATATCCTGCAGCGCATATTCCTCCCCCGGACGCATCGAGCCTCCCTGCCCTTGCCCACATTCTCGCCTCGTACGGTCTTAACGTTACGATCGGCGAGAGTGTCCTCTCCACGCAATCTGCTGAAAAGGAGACCAAACAATGCTGACAAACCAACAAAAAGCCGCTCAATCCTTAGCTGAGGCCACCCGCCTCCTTCGTGAAAAGCCACAGGAAAGCACCCTGGTCGAACGTTATTTTTTGCTTGACGATGCTTGGGAGCAGGTGCGCGACTTGCCGCAACCGTTGCAACAGGGCCAAGGGTTAGCTTACGTTCTGGCCCGTGCCTCTCTCCCCATTGAGCCACACGACCTCTTATTGGGACGTTTTGAGGAGCATATTCCCACGCCCAAAGAGCAAGAGCGCCTTGCGAGAATATGGCCCAAGCGCACGCAAAATCCCATTACCCGCCTCAACTTTGGTCATACAACGCTGGACTTTGCGCACTTGATACAGGTCGGCATCGTTGGGTATATCAGGGAGGCAACCGAGCGCCTGGAGCGCGCGATGTCGGAGGGAGAAGACGAAGCGACCGTTACGCTGTTGCGCGGGATGTTGGCTGTGTACATCGCCATTCGTGACTATATTGCCAGATACGGACGAGCCGCTGACGAAGTTGGACTTGGAGATTGCGCCGACGTCTGTTTCGCGTTAACCGAACATGCACCTTCAACCTTCCGCCAGGCTCTCCAGCTTTGCCTGTTCATCTATAACGTTTATCTGATCTACGCCGGTGATTATGTTGCCTGCTTGACGTTTGGACGCATGGATGATTTCTTGCTTCCCTTGTATCAAAAAGAAATTGCCGCAGGTACACTGACCCGTGAGGACGCCGGAGCCTATATCGATGATTTTTCTTGCAAAACAAGCCTTCATATTGGGCGGGGCGAGCATCAGATGGCCAATCCTGCCGCCGGCGGCGCACACACCGGCTGGGATCGGAATCCCGTGTACGACTCCCCCGGTTATATCGTACTGGGCGGACGTAGCAATCACGGCGATCACACGCAAAATCCATTGACCCTTCTGTTTGCCGAGCACATCCACCCTTTGCTGAAAAATCCGATCTATATCTGTCGCCACGCTGCGGACAGTACCGACGAATTGTGGCTCACTCTTTGCGAGAAGGTACGAGATAATGCCTCTCTCCTTTTGTATAACGACGAAACCGTCATCCCTGCCTACCGTCACATCAAGGTAGATGAGTCTGACGCCGTCGATTACAGCGTTCATCCCTGCAATTGGGCCGATATCGGCGGTGGAAATGCCATTGTCGGCAATGCGGGCGGACAGCTCCCCCGCCTTCTCAATGAGGTATTGGGCGACGGAACCGGTTTCACCTGCATGGACGATATTTATCACGCGGCATGTGAACGATACGCCGCCTGGCTACGACCGACCTTTGAAGATTACCGCGCTCGCTTTTG
>JAZLCA010000080.1:0-40560 GCA_045613985.1 Eubacteriales bacterium
CAAGGGTCGCAGAGTAACCAAGGACGCGGCCATTAACGACGAGGGTATTATCTACGTCAATTTCGACCAAGAGAAGATGATGCCCGTCAATGAGATCGTCAAGAAGAACGATATCTACTACGGCAACGAGAATGACGATGACATTCAGAATCAGCCGTATATTCTGATTCGCAAGAGAATGCCTGTGGTCAATGCTATGGATTTGGCAATTGCCGAGGGCTTGAGCCACGACAAGCTGGATTTCATCATCGGTGACAGCGAAACGTTTGAGGAGAGCGGCGAAGCGGCCAAGGAAGAAGTAGACAACATGGTCACGATTGTCTACAAGATGTACAAGAAGAATAGTACTGTACACTTCTCCATTGCGACGAGATGGGTAGATATTGCCGAGGATATTGATACAGGCTTGAAGCTATACCCTATTGCTCACTTCAATTGGGAGGAGAAAGAGGGTAGCGCACGCGGCGAGGGTGAGGTTAGATACCTGATCCCCAATCAGATCGAGGTCAACCGAACGGAGATGCGCCGTGTAATTACGGTTAAATTGCAGGCATATCCCACAAGGGTGGTGGATGTCAGCAAGGTCTCCAACCCTGCCGCGTTGGATAAGGTTGGTGTGACGATCAAGACCAACGGACAGCCTGTGGATGATGTCAATAAGATCGTTGGTGTTATTCCTCCGGCACAGATGAGTCCTGATGTGGTTAAGCTACAGGAGGACTTAATCAATGTAACAAGAGATTTGGCTGGTGCAGGCGATACCGCCACAGGCCAGGTCAATCCTGAGAGTGCATCCGGCAGAGCTATCCTGGCGGTTCAGCAGGCTTCCCAGGCTCCCATGACGGAGCAGAAGGAGAGCTACAAGAACTTCATTGAGGATCTTGCGCGTATTTGGTTAGAGTATCTGATCGTATATTCCGCTGATGGTGTGCAGATGGAGGAAGAGGTCACAGACCCCGCGACTGGCGAGGAAGTCGTGCAAGTGGTTACTGTGCCGCAGAGCGTGCTTGAGCAGTTACAGGCAACGGTCAAGATCGACATCACACCGAAGAGCGTTTATGACCGCTTCGCGCAGGAGCAGACCATTGAGAACCTGTTGACCAATGGCCTTTTCCACGTGCAGAGAGTCGGAGAGCTGGAAGCATACGCCAAAGCACTTGATGATGATTCTGTCGCACCCAAGCAGAAGATTCTTGAGATCGTCGAGGAGATCAAGGAACAGCAGAGACAGATTGCCATGATTGAAGCACAGGCGCAGATGATGCAACAGAGAGCAAGTCAATTCCTCATGGAAGACCCTGATGCACAGGCTGATCAGATTGCCGATGCACAGATGCAGCTCATGATGGAGCAGGAAGCACAGTACGCCGAGCAGGAGCAGGAGCTTGACGAGGAAACAGCCGCCGCAGAAGCGGAAACAGACGAAGAATAAAGCATTTTGTTGACGTCAACGAAATGCTTTTTTAATTTGACCCAACGTGATGTCATAAAACTCAAACGGAATCGGTGAAACAAACACCAATCAAAAAATGGGAAGGGATTCAAGCATGGAGAACAACGAAAACCTTGTAACAGAAAACGTTACTGAAAACGTGGAGCAGACCACAGAAGAAACGCCAAAGCCGAAGATGTTCACGCAGGAAGAGATGAACGACATTGTAGGCAAGGCAAAGGCCAGAGAGAGAGCAAAGATCACCAAGCAATACGAACGAAAGTACGGTGAGCTTGAGGACGTGCTTAAGGCTGGCATGGGCAAGGAGGATGTGGGTGAGATCACTCATGACTTGCGGGAATTTTACGTAAACACGAAGAAGATTGACATCCCGCAGAGGGCGCAGTATTCCGAGCGCGACGTTGAGACGCTTGCAAAGGCAGACGCAGAAGAGATCATTCGCTCCGGCTTTGAAGAGGTGGTTGAGGAAGTCGACCGCTTAGCGGAGATCGGCGCGGCGAATATGACCGCGAGGGAAAAAGCTCTTTTCCGCGTACTGGCTGAACACCGACAGAACGCCGAGACAAGCCGTGAGCTTGAGAAGATCGGCGTGAGTGAGGACGTGTACAACAGCGCAGAATTTCAGGAGTTCAAGCGGATGTTCACCAAGGACACACCCATTGCCAAGATCTATGAAACCTACGCAAAAACACAACCCAAAAAAGAAATCAGAACAATGGGAAGCATGAAAAACACCACGGCAAATGATAGCGGCGTGAAGGATTTCTACTCCTATGAGGAAGCACAGAAATTCACGAAAAAGGATTTTGACGATAATCCCGAACTGTACCGCGCCGTAGAAAGGTCTATGCAGAAATGGTGATACGCTTCCCGCATGAAAGGAAGGTATTATTATGGCAGTAACCCATTTTATTCAGACAATTTGGTCGAAGAAGATTCAGGACGATCTCGAACTCAAGTGTAAGCTTGTTGACAACTGTCTGCGCTCCTATGAGGGCGATTGTAAGTATGCACGCACCGTCAAGATTCTGGGCGTTGGTGAGCCTACCATCACCGAGTACGACGGTTCTACCCCTCTGACCTATCCCAAGATGTCCGACCGTGGTCAGGATCTTGTCATTGATCAGGGTCGTGCATTCGCATTCTTCGTTGATGACATTGATCAGGCACAGTCCGTTCCCGGTCTCAAGGAAGAGTATCAGCGCAAGTCCTCTCACGGTCTCGCTATTGCGGCAGACACCTTTATCGCAAATCTGATCAAGGGCGTCACCTCCAACGTGACCACCGCAACCGCGCTGACTCAGGAAGCGGTCAAGCAGGCTATTGACGAGGGCATCGTTGCTCTTCGTGAGCGTAACTTTGACGAGGAGGGTGTCATTGAGATTTCTCCCGCCGTCTACAACGTCTTCAAGAACTGTCTGATCACCCTGTCCACCGACAACCCCGAATACATCAAGAAGGGCAAGGTCGGTGTTTATGACGGCTTTGATGTCATCATGTCCAACAACATGGCCAAGGATTCCAACCACGTTTATTGCGACATTCGCGGCAAGAAGGCCATTGCTTACGCTGGTCAGATCAATGAGGTCGAGGCACAGCGTTCTCGCGACTACTTCGGTGATGAACTGCGCGGTCTGCTGACTTTCGGCGCAAAGGTCATCGACGAAGCACGTATTCAGGTTATCAAAGTACCCGTTGGTGCTTGATAAAAGGCGTTGATTTGCCCTACAAGATAGGGAATGCACAGCGCATAGCATAACGCCGGAGGGGAGTGACAATTGTTGCTCCCCTCTTTTCTTGAATACAGAAGTTTCTCTTCTGTTTTGAAGAAAGGAAAGGAGATGTGAAATATGTTCCAGGTAAATGACGATTTGTCTATATATGTGACGCGCGGGGATATGGTATACCTCAAGGTCACGGCAGAGAACAACGGCGAGATTTACACCTTCCAGCCGGGCGAGGTCGTGCGTTTCAAGGTCTTTGCGAAGAAGGATTGCACCGATGTCGTATTGCAGAGGGATTTCCCAGTTACCGACTACACGCAGGAAGTCGAGATCGTTTTGAGCGGCGAGGACACCAAGATCGGAGAGGTGATCAGCAAGCCGCGCGACTTGTGGTATGAGGTCGAGCTTAACCCCTTTGACAACCCCATGACCATTATCGGCTATGACGAGGACGGCGCGAGAGTATTCAAGCTGTTTCCCGAAGGTGCTGACATTCCCGAACACGCGCCCGAACCAAGAATCCTCAAGGTCATTGACGATGAATTTGACATGACATCGGAGAGACCGATACAGAATCAGGTCATTGCAAGGGCGTTTGCCAATCTTGAGAAGAGATTTGAGAATACGCATGAGGCTGTTACGGCACTTCACGTAACGCCGGAGATGTTCGGTGCGATCGGTGATGGCGTGGCAGATGATACAAGAGCGATTTATGAAGCCATTCAGTACGCTTCTGTCCATAACATTTATAAAGTCCGGTTTACAAAGCTCTATAGGGTCGATAGAACAATTACGATTACGGGATTCAGACAGGACAAGGATACCAAGCCCGTATTTTTGGAATGTGCCGAGGGAAACCCGTACAAGTGCGGCATCGTTGGCAACACAGGTGGAGAGGTATTTAGATTTGTCAATTGCCACCACATGAAGCTGCGCTTGAATATCATCTCGTCTCTAATTACTCACCCTCAGTTTGTGAATAATATTCCGGCCAATGAGCGAAAAGGCTGTTCTATGGCTTATGTAATCACCAGAGGAGGGGTCGAGCCGTCCTCTCATACGTTCGATATTGGCGGTTATATTAAATTGCATAGTAATACATCGTTAAATAGTGGTTACGGAACAGTGGCAATTTACGTCGACACGTGCGAGGTTGTTAATTATTGCTCCTGCTTTGTTTACGCCGATACACCGATTATCATCACCATAAAGGACTTGCTGGGCATTACAGATAATCCTTATACCGGATCGTGTAAGGATCATTATTTTGTGGGACATAATACTTTTGAGTCTTACGGTAATTCTAACGCTTGCATTGTTTTTGACGGTGTAATGAACGTTAAAGGTTCGTTTTACGGATATTGCTCTAATGGTACGGAGAATTCGTCTTTTATTCGCTTGGCTGGTTTTTTACAGTCGGCAGAATTGATTGTCGATTGTGAATATACAGGAAACGTGATAGACGGTATCAGCACTATTTCGTACTCGTCTCTGAATATTACAACCGCCGGTATCTTGAAAGGTATTAAGGGCGTTTCGTTAAATAACGTTATCGTCTACGATAATATGTATTTTAAAGATGGTAGCGAAAGGATCATTATTGATAATACGGCTGTCATGAACGGTTGTTCTATTTATACTCAATACGCAACGGTCGATATTCCAAGAATTATCGTAAATAACGGAACTATGTGTAATACGGAGATTTATCCGGCTAACGGATTTACCCAAAATACCGTGATCGTAGAGCAAGGCGATAAGGCATATTTGACTCAATGTAATATCCATGAGGGAACTGCCGAGGGTTACGCTCTGACGAGGAATAAGCGTTGTATCGGTTGGTCTTACGCCAAGCCGACCGCCGAACGAAATACAGGATCGTTATTTATCAATAATAGCGATATGTTTGATCAGTATGACGGACAGCCGGCATTTTGGATCAGAAGAAACGGCGAATATGTTCCAATGTGTCAAGCCGGGTACAGAACGATTGCGGTTGCGGATTTGGCAATAACTACTCCGAGATTCAAAGGGGAGTTTATTGTCGATACAAGCAATAAATTGCACATGGCAACAGGAGTAACCGCAGGAGCATGGACAGAATAATCGTTTACAAAAGCACCATCTTACGGGGTGGTGCTTCTCTTTTGGAAAGGAGATAACACATGAGTTTGAAAGGCACAACCAATTCACAGAAGACGGTGAATGGTGAGGTTTCGGTCGAATATAACGTTAAGGCAAACGTCTCCATTCCGCTCAAGATCCACGGAAAGAGTGCCTATGAGATCGCTGTCATGCTCGGCTTTGACGGAACGGTAGAGGAATGGCTGGAATCTTTGAAGGGTGCTACCCCCGTGAAGGGCAAGGACTACTTCACAGAGGAAGACGTGAATGGAATCATCGAAACTGTTCTGCAAAACATCGTGATCAATGTCCAGCCCGCAAAGCTTGGCGAGGTAACCATCCTCGCCAATGGCTGGGTAGGCGATGCAAGCCCGTATGCGCAAGTGGTAGAGGTTGCCGGGGCAACGGAAAATAGTCAGGTTGACCTCACGCCGAGTGTAGAGCAGTTGGCAATATTCCATGACAAAGACCTTGCTTTCGTTACGGAGAATGACGGCGGTGTTATAACCGTGTATGCTGTCGGACAGAAGCCGCAGAACGACTACACGATTCAGGTAACGATCACGGAGGTGGAAGCATGAGCAGAAAAATCATTGGCGTGACAGTTGGTACGCCTATGAGTCAGGCAAAGATCGAGGAGGAATTAAAGCCTGTTAAAACAATCAATGGCGTTCACCCTGATAATGCTGGAAATGTTGAGATAGAAGCCGGAAAAGGTGACAAGGGCGAACCGGGCTATTCTCCCGTTAGGGGCGTTGACTACTGGACAGAGGAAGATATTTCTTGTATAAAGGCATATATTGACGAAGTTATATCCCTAATTACTGGCACGGGGGAACTGGGTGTTGCTAAATTGGGTTTAATGAAACTCGGAATACATTGAACTATGGGGGACAAATAAATGAGTTATACGAAACAGAATTTTACGGACGGACAGATTTTGAAGGCTGAACACCTAAATCACATTGAAGATGGTATCTATCGGCTTGGCGAGGAAACTTTCGTAGATGGAGCGAAGGCGAAGCGTGAAATGTTGCTTTGCGATGCGCTTGATAAAGCGACAAAAACGTCTGGTCGTTTTTTTAACGGTAATAGTTGGAGTACAGTTGAAGCGGATGGTTGGAATTACTACACGCTGCCTGTAACGCCCGGTCTAAAGTGTAGAGTATCTACATATTGCGTGTCTAACGCCTACGCGGTAGCTATTCACAATGAAGATGGAGGCTTTGTCGCAAGATATCCCGAAGCACCTAACGGCGTTGTCGATATTACATTCGAAATTCCGAACGGAGCAAGTTATATCATTGTAAACGAGTTATCTTCCGAACCGCTGATCCTTGAATTGGAATCGGAAGTGTATGGCTTTAGCTCTGCTTTAAGAAACGCAACCATCGACAACTATGTTAAAGATGCTGGGTTTATTAGCGTGAAAGACAAAGCCAAAAAAGTGGAAAACCGATTTCTTACCAGAAGCCTTTCTTATACAAGCATCAATGGATGGAACACATACGAATTAGCTGTCACAAGTGGCGAAACCTATAAAATCAAAACTTATTATGTAAGTGCGGCGGTTATGTATGCGTTTGGTTATGCAGATGGTAATGTATCGGTATATCCCACCAGCGAACCTCCTTCGGGAATTGTTGAAGAAATTGAATTAACAATACCTAACAATGTTGTAAAAATTGTAATCAACGAAAATGCTGGTGAGAGTGCGGTAATTGAGAAAAAAGACAGTAGCGTTGTCCGTTTTAGGAATCTGTCAGATTATTTGTATGGGAAAAAGTTGGTTGCTTGTGGCGACAGTATCACCGAAGCTATCAACCCGAATGGTGGCAATTTCGACAATTATGCTCGAATTGTTGCAAAAAGACACGGCATGAGTTGTCATGTTGATGGTATCGGAGGAACTACCATGACAAACATTGGAGATGGTAGAGCATTTTCGGAATCGAGATATTTGCAAGTGCCTGATTTCGATTATCTGACATTGTGGTTTGGATGGAATGATGGAGCTTATGCGGAACTCGGAACGATTAACGATACTGGCAACACAACATTCTATGGCGGATATAAAACCGTGTTGGAACACCTTATCACAAACAATCCGACAAAGAAAATCGGTTTGATTGTGCCTTATGGTTCGGAAGGTCTGAAACCTATTGCACAAGCGGTGCGTGAGTTGTCCCAAATGTACGGTGTTCCTTGCCTTGATTTGTGGGATTACAATAAATGCTCCTTGTTATGGGGTGCCGCAAATGATGCACAACTTGCAAGACGAGATGCTCTAACTTATGACACAACACACCCCAATCAAGCTGGTCACGAGTATTTGTCCACGATGTACGAACAGTTTTTGCTGTCCTTGTAAGGAGCAATAAGTTGCGAGATTGGAGGCACGATGTTTTATGTGATGTCTCTCACCGAGGAAGTGGAGCGGATGTTCTTGGAGTTTTGTGAATATGATAAGCACCGTCCATGAGGGCGGTGCTTTTCTATGAAAGGAGTGAGTAAATGAATCTTCTGGAAATGAAGAAGAAGGTACTCGGTTTGATTGAAGAGTTAAATCCCGACAGCGAGTTATTGACGGACGATCCTGACATTGCGACAAAGATCAATGCGGTGGTCAATCAGATCATGTATGAGCTGGTGAGACTCAAACGCATTCCGAAATACGTTGAGATTCCCGTCAAGGCGGGTGAGATACTGACGCTTGAGAAGATCGCGGGTAAGGTCGGGTATGAAATTTATCAGCTCGGCCTTATTTGCGGTGTTACCTACGTTCCCAAGGCAAGCGGGACGGTCTTTAAGTTTTTGGAGAGCGGCACAGCGGAGATCGATTGCTTTGTCTATCCCGAACGGATTGACGAGAAGACGAAGGACAAGGCGTATGAGTTTGAGCTTTCGGAGGATGTGCTTGAGATTATGCCGTATGGCATTGCGGCCGATCTGCTCAAGAGTGACGTATCGGCGCAGTATGGCAACGTATACGCGCAGAGATATGAGATGCTCAAGCGCGAGATCGACCCGCGCTATCAGGGATATGCCATCACCATTGAGGGGGGATATAACGTATGAGCGGAACGGGTGATCTGATCTCCCGCATTTACGGGAATTTCCGTGGTGTTGACTTTCGCGGCGAGGAGATCAATCTTCGCCGCAGTCCCGATTGCCTGAACGTGTGGAAGGATTACCGCGAGACGGACAGCATTAGAACACGCCCCGGCATGGCATTGCACACGGCTTTTACCGATGCCGTATACGGCGTGTATTTCTTCCGTGGCGAGATGTTGGTGCATAGCGGTACGAAGTTATACCGAGTGAAAAACGGCGCGAGGACGGTGCTTTTTGAGGGGCTGGCAGCGGCCTTGAGTGATTCCTTTATCTACAACGATCTATGGTATTTCAAGGACGGCAAGCATTATCTGCAATACGACGGTAAGGCGATCAAAGAGGTGGAAGGCTACGTGCCGACTACCTCTATTGGCAGAAAGCCGGAGGGCGGCGGCACGGTGCATGAGGATGTAAATATGCTGACCGGAAAGCGGATCAACACCTTTTTAGGTGACGATAAGAGCGTTGAGTTTTACCTTGACACGATGAACATTGACGCGGACTATACGCCCGTTGTCAAGGTGAACGGAAAGGCCGTGACAAACTTCACCACAGATTTCGCGGAAGGAAAGATCACCTTTGCGACCGCGCCCGCATATCCGTGGACGGACGGACAGGACAACGTATCTATTGAGTTTAGAAAATCAATGCCGAGGTATCGCGACAACATTCTGAAATGCACGCTGTTACAGGTGTTTGACAACCGCGTATTCTTTAGCGGCAATCCCGATTACCCGAACGTGGTATGGCATTGTAGCTTGAATGATCCGACGTATTGTAGCGACCTTGACTATTACAACGAGGGTCTTGACGCGGCGCACATTCGCGGCATGGTGGCCGGAAACAACGCTTTGTGGGTATTCCGTGAGCCGTCACAGGCCAACACAAACGTATTTTATCACTCTCCTACCATTGATGCCGACTACGGTAAGATTTACCCGTCAGAGCATTCCAGCATTACGACGGGATGTATCGGCAGAGCGATCAATTTCAACGATGACATTATTTTCTTTAGTGAGCGCGGCATGGAAGGTATCAGCGGCGACATCACGACGGAACAGGCGGTTGCACACAGATCCTCGATGGTTGACCGCAAGATGATTTCGGAAGCGGAGTACCGTGACATGGTGCTGGCAGAGTGGGACGGCTATCTGATCGTATTCATTGGCAAGTCGGCATATCTTGCCGATTCCCGCGCCATGTTCAACAATGAGACTCATGCGGAATATGAGTTTTATTATTGGCAGATGGAGAAGCGGGTGACGAGCGCACGTGTGGACGGCGGCATTCTCTATCTCGGAACAGAGGACGGCGTTTACACGCTGACCGACAACGATTGCGCCATTGCCAGCCATTGGGTGACGCCAAAGGATAAATTCAACGCGCCGCATCTTCTGAAAACGACCAACAAGCGCGGGTGCGTGGTGGAAGCGACGGGAGATATTACGGTATCGGCCAAGGTGGACAGCGGCGAATTTGAGACAATCGGTACATATGAGGACGTGACGGATTATTTTGTGAGCAGAATCAAGCGGAAGAAGTTCAAGGACATCCAATTGAAATTCAGCTCCGAGACGAGATTCAGCCTTGAGACGGCAACGCTTGAGTCGTTCATAGGCGGCTATATCAAGCGGTGAGGGGGGATAAGATTTGACAACACCCAACTACGACATTAACTACAACGACGAGAGATTTACCAAGGTAAACACAGACAAGGACGCCGCGCTTTCCGATTTGGAAAAGACGTACGGCGGTATGATCTCCGGGTCGGAAGGATATTTTCAGGATCAGATCGACGCGACCAACAAATGGGGCGAGACACAGAAGCAGAATCAGCAGGCGCAGACGGATTTCGCCATTGAGCAGATCGAACAGCAGAAAGCACAGGCGCACAAGGACTATACCAAGGAGCAGAGCGGCGCATACACCGATTGGCAGAAGCAGAGCAATGCTTACGGCGCGAACGCCGAGCAGATGGCAAGCATGGGCATGGCGGGTACGGGTTATTCCGAGAGTGCGCAGGTGTCCATGTTCAACACCTATCAAAACCGTGTTGTGGCGGCGCGTGAATCGTTCACACGTGCGGTATTGAATTACGATAACGCCATCAAGGATGCGAGACTTCAGAACAACGCCGCGCTTGCGCAGATTGCCTTTGATACGCTTCAGAAGACGCTTGAATTGTCCTTGCAGGGATTCCAGTACAAGAATCAGTTGATCATCGAAAAGGCGAACAAGAAGACCGAGCTTGATCAGATCTATCACAGCCGTTATCAGGACGTGCTTGACCAGATCAACAAGGAGAATGCTCTTGCCGAGGAAGTCAGACAGTACAACGAGAAGATGGCCGAGGAAAAGCGGCAGTACAACACTTCGCTTGAATGGCAGAAACAGCAATTCGGACAGCAACAGGATTTGGAAAGACGCAAGCTGAAAGCACAGCAAGAGGCGAATGCCGCACAGTTAGCTCTTGAAAAGGAGAAATTCGCATGGCAGAAATCGCAGGCGGCGAAATCTTCCTCTTCGGGTGGATCGAGCGGAGGTAGCATTAAGAAATCTTCGTCCTCTTCGGGCAGTTCCAAGTCGTCCAGTAGCGGATCTTCCAAGATCACTTCTAACCGTAGCGGCGGCGGTGGCAAGTTTGGTAGTTCCACCACAAGCGCAAAGGAGTACCTGAACGCATTGATTGCTTCCGGTGCTAACAAGGACAAGGTATCTAACGAGATCGCGCTTGCTTTGAGAGGTGGAGCAATCTCAAAGTCGGAAGCCGCGGCTTTGAGAAAAACATTTACACCGCGTGGCGTTCAATATCCGTATTAAGAGGGGGTGAGCGGTTTGGCTGACTATTGGAAAAAGAAACTGGAAGAGTTAAACCAAGAAACCAAAAAGAAATCATCCTCCGGTAACTATTGGGATACCAAAATGAAAGAGCTGGAATCGGACAAGAAAAAGACTACCGATATTGCGCCTGTGAAATCTACCAAAGAAGATGACGGAAAGAAGTGGTATCAGGGGTGGTTTAAAAAGGGCGCGCTTGCCGACGGTTATCAATTTGGTGACATCACCAAAACATTGCTTGGCACAGATGCCGATATTGCATCGAGCGCAATTTCCGGCGTAGTCGGATGGGGTGAGGATATTGCAGACGCGGCGGCGGTTGGACTTGGTACGGTAGCGGAAAAGGTCGGCATGGATGGCGCGGCGCAAAAGCTCGCAGATTTTGCAAAAAAAGATATTTACGATGAACGGGAAGTATCACGCAAAATTTTGAAGTCGTCAGGCATGATTCCCGGACTTGCGCCGTTCAGTACAGCGGTTGGCTCAATTATCAGACTCGACGATTGGCTCAATTCCAAAGAGGTTGACAACGGCTTTGGTGGCACAACGACCGTGCGTGATGACGCTTCTTTGCTAGGTGATAATTCAAGAGGTTTGCTTTCCTCCGCCGGAGAAATGGCGGTGAAAAAGGGAATGCAAGCGGCAGCTGGTGGTGTTCCCGTTGGTGATATCATCACGGGTGTTACCGTGTACGGACAGCAAGCAGAGCAAGCCTTGAAGGAGGACGCAACGCTGACGGAAGCGTCTGGTAGTGGTTTGATTTCCGCATCGGCTGAAATCATCTTTGAGAAATTGTCGGGCGGCATCAAGATCGGCGGTACAACACTTGACGAGGGATTGACCAAACTGATTTCCAAGAGCATTTCAAATGTGGCTTTGAAAAACGCGGCACATCTTGTCACGGGAGTTACGGGCGAGGCATTGGAAGAGATTTTGACCGAATTTGTCAGCAAACTCGGCACGAAACTCTACAAAGAGGAAGATTTGGGCGAGATCCTTTTCAGCAAGGAATCTCTGAACGACTATATTACGTCTGCAATCTCCGGCGGTTTGATGGGCGGTGCATTTGGCGGCGTTGAAGCGGTCGGCGGCTTTGTGAATGGATACGACTACAAAACGGGTCTTAACGAAAACGAGCAAAAAGTATTCAATCACGAATACGAAAGCCGCGTTAAGGACGCCGAGGAAAGTGGCAAAAAACTGTCTGCCAAGGAGAAAAACAAAATCTATGAGGAAGTGGAGCGCGACATGGAGCGCGGATATATCTCTACGGATACCATAGAGGAGGTTTTGGGCGGCAATTCCTACAAGGCTTACAAAGATACCGTTGCGAATGAGGACGCGCTACGCAAAGAATATGACGCGCTGGGAGACACGAAAGAAAGTGAACTCACCGTCAAGCAGAGAGAACGCTACAACGAACTCAAGGCGAAGATTGCGGAGATGGAGAGCGGGAACGTTCGCGCGGAATTCAAGGCTGAACTTGACGACGAGATGCAGAGACTTACGGAGGGTAGCCGACTTGCGGAGAGCTACGCCGAGAAGACGCGGCGCGGGGAGCAATTTACCGCTGACATGACGCTTTACGATGAAAAGCAAAAGGCTGTCGTGCAGAAAGCCATTGACAGCGGCATACTCAATAACTCCAACAGAACACACGAATTTGTTGATATGGTTGCGAAAATATCAGCAGACAAGGGTGTTCTTTTTGATTTCACCAATAACGCCAAGCTCAAGGATTCCGGCTTTGCGGTGGACGGTAAGTCGGTAAACGGCTTTGTGACGAAGGACGGCGTGACGGTCAATATTGATTCGCAGAAGTCGCTCAATAGCGTTGTGGGTCATGAGATCACGCACGTGCTTGAGGGGACGGAGCTTTACACGGAATTGCAGAATGCCGTACTGGAATACGCCAAGAGCAAGGGCGAGTATCAGGGCAGATATGAAACGCTTTCCGCACTTTACAAGGATATTGAGGGCGCGGACATTGACGCGGAACTGACCGCCGATTTGGTTGGTGATTATCTGTTCACGGATGCCGATTTTGTCAATAATCTTTCCGTTACAAATCGTAACGTGTTCCAGAAGATCTACGACGAGATCAAGTATCTTTACAAGGTCGCAACAGCAGGATCGAAGGAAGCGCGGGATCTTGAGAAGGTCAAGCGGGCGTTTGACAAGGCGTACACGTTAGCTTTCCGTGAAAACAAAAATGAGGCATCCACTACGCACGGAACAAAGCCGGTAAAAGGTGTAGTGAATGCCTCTGATGGTATTATAGCACAAAATTCGGAAAAGTCAAGCGAAAATGCAAAATATTCCCTTTCCGAAGATAGCGAGGGACGCGAATTGAGCAACGCGGTGAAAAGTCGTTTTGGCAATTCCAAGGTCGTTGACGAAAACGGAAGCCTGAAAGTTGTTTATCACGGAACGGCAACGGGCGAGTTTTCGATCTTTGACAAGTCAAAGGGTAGTGTTGAGGGTGATTTCGGAAGTGGATTTTATTTCACCGACAACGAAGCGGACGTTTCTGAACATTATGAGGGCGGTGGCCCTGACTTTGACAACAAGGTTGGACGTAGAGCGGATGAGATTTGGGGCGATGAACCTGATATCGAATATGAGGAAGCCGAGAGAAGGGCAAGAGAAGAACTTTTCAAGGGAAGTCATAAATTTGAGGTTTATCTGAATATTGAAAATCCGGCAATTGTCGGTGAAACCATGTTGCTGACAGATGAATCGTATCTCGAACAGTACAACGAAGAAGACTACGATGATTACGATGACTATATTGCCGATGTTGAACAGGCACTTGCTGACGATATTGAAAACGTCGTGTGGGAAGTCGAGAGAAATGTTGACGTGAATAGCACGGATGGAATTTCGGATGTGTTGTTCAATGCCTATTATGATGGCGGTATCGGTATCGAAGAGTTAAAGGAGAAGCTCAACGAACTGTATCTTGAGGACAGCAACGGAAATCTTGTTGCTAACGAGGTCGCGCGACAGATCATCGAAAGCCTCGGTTATGACGGTATTATTGATCCTACCGTGTCCGGCAAATGGAATATGGACATTGAGCCGGGAACATCTCATTATATCGTGTTCAAGCCCAATCAGATCAAAGCTGTCACGAATCAGAATCCCACCGACAATCCCGATATTTACCGTTCTCTTTCCAATGTTGGAGAGGCGGTGAAGGAACACGGCAGATACCATATCAAGGGCAAGGACGTTGCGCTTGATGTTGCACCCGTGCAAGATAGCGTGCGAGATGTTCCTGTGGTTGAGACCATTCCCGACACAGAGCCGAGTGAGCCGAGCCTTGAGCAGTTGCGAGAAGAGCTTACCGATATTGAGCAGAGAGCGATTGAGATTTACAAGTCGGGTGACGTGGATGCGCTGACCGACATAGGCGAGAGACACAGCGAGATTACGGCAAAGATCGCGCAGATGGAAGCGGACGAGAGTGCGCGAGTGGAGAGCCTTTCCGATGCAGATGCGCCGCCGGAAGCAGATGCGCCGTATCAGAATGACGGTGTTACACCCGCTGATCCGTTTGCAGAGCGTGATATCAAGGAAGTCGGAGATCGCAAGGTAAACGCCTATATGTATGAAAATCCCGAAGTGAAGCCTTTCTTCCAAGAAGAAGCCAACATTCTGCTTGGAGAATTGCGCAACACCACCAAGGGAGAGCGATTCTATACACAGACACCGGACGGAAACGCAAATGAGCAATACGGCGCGGAAAGTTATGGCGTATGGACAGGAACGTCGCGGCAGACAACGGACGATATTGCCTATCTGCTTGACACGCTGAAATATTCCTATGCTGAAATCGAGAAGGGTTTGAACGCCATTATCGAGGACAATGGCAAGGAAAACAATGCAATATCCAAGCGCATTGAATTTCTGCTTAACGACCGTCTGATGAAGGGTCATCGTGACATTGACGGCTATGAGATCCCGCCCAATCAGGATTATATCAATCTGCTGAATGAAAAGCAGATCACCGAGTACAACGAGGATTCTTTCAATGCCTACATGGAATCCATTGGAGAGTTTGTGCCCGGTGATATTGCGCCTGTTGCGGAGAAATACGAAGCAATCAAGCCGAAGAAAGAGCCGAGCATGAAGCGTGCTGAAAACATTGCGCCCGTGAAGGATAGCGTCAAACAGGCTGACACCGAGGATGCCAAGATCGCCAAGGTCATGGTTGGTGAGCCTGACGTGCCGCAGAAGAAGATCAGCGGATGGCAGAAATTCCGCACCAATTTCCTTGACAAGTATTCCGTGTTTGAGGATTTGGCACTCAAAACCAAAAACCGCGAATTGATGGGCAAGGCCAATTTCATGCTTTCCTCCGAGGCGAGAGCGCAACACATGATCGGCAATGGAACGCAAAACGTGAAATCCTTGAACGACATTCGCACAGAGGTTGAGCAGACGGGTCAGACCGAGCGATTCTTTAACTATATGTATCACAGACACAACGTCGACAGAATGAGCCTTGAAGACAAGGCGCGTCCCGTTGTGGAGGGTCTGCATAGCAAATTCGGGCATCTCCGCACGGATCAGCTTCACGCCATAGCTGCCAAGAAGATCACCGACCAGACCACCGAGAAGACGGCGCAGAGCATTCGCGACGCGCGGGAATATCTGAACGCAATCGGCGCGAAGAACAAGCCTGTTTTCGGTGATAGCGTGACGGCAGAGAAGTCGAAGGAGATGGTGGCGTTTTATGAGCGTAGCAATCCCGAGTTTAAGAGATACGCCGCTGACGTTTACACCTACATGAACCATTTGCGCGGCCTCATGGTGGAAAACGGCGTGATTTCCCAGGAAACGGCAGATTTGTGGCGCAGAATGTACCCGCATTACGTGCCGATTCGCCGTCTCGGAAAGTCGGGGCTGGCGGTAAACGTGCCGCTTGACACCAGAAAAACGGGCGTAAATGCTCCGATCAAGAAAGCGGTTGGCGGCAATAGTGACATCATGGATATGTTTGACACGATGGCCATGCGCACAGAACAGACATTCCGCGCGGTTGCCAAGAACTCCTTTGGCGTGGAGCTAAAAAACACGCTGGGTACTGTCGTGGAGAAATCGGCGGCGAGTGTTGACGAGGTGATCGACAGCATTGACGCCCATGAGGAGCTTTTGAGGGAGGGCAAGAACGGCGCAAATCCCACATTCACCGTCTTTGAGGATGGTAAGAGGGTCACGTTTGATATTACGGATGCCATGTATGACGCGCTCAAGCCGACAAGTGAAGGTTTGAAAATCGTCAATCCCGTTGCAAACGCTGTCAGCACGTTCCACAAGGGCGTTTTGACCGAGTATAACCCGGTATTCTCTCTGACAAATGCCATCAAGGACGCGCAGGACGTTCTCATGAACTCCCGACACGCGGTGAAAACCTACGCCAATATGCCGAATGCTTTGTGGCAGATGGCAAGGGGCGGCAAGTGGTACGCCGAGTATATGGAGAATGGCGGCGAGCATAACACCTATTTCGACAATCAGAAAAACGCATTCAAGAAGGATGACGCAAAGTTGAAAAAGGCGTTGGGTCTTCCTTTGCGCGGTATCAGTTGGTTGAACAATGCCGTCGAGCGTGTGCCGCGGCTTGCGGAGTATATCGCGAGCCGAAAGAACGGCGAAAGTGTTGAGGTTTCCATGCTGGATGCGGCGAGGGTAACGACAAACTTCTCCGCCGGTGGCGACGTGGCGAAATTCGCAGACAGAAACGGCGCGACCTTCCTCAATGCGTCCATTCAGGGCTTCAATCAGCAAGTGAGAAACGTCCGTGAAGCGAAAGCAAACGGACTTAAGGGATGGGTGCAATTGGCGGCCAAGACCGCGATTGCGGGAATCCCCGCGCTGATCCTCAATGATCTGTTGTGGGACGATGACGAGGAATACGAGGAGCTTTCCGACTACGTAAAGGACAGTTATTACATTGTCGCAAAGACAGGTGACGGAAGGTTTGTGAGAATCCCCAAGGGTCGAACGGTTGCGGTTATTCAGGATGCTATGGAGCAAGTGAGAAACGCGCTGACGGGTGACGATGAAGTGGATCTCCGAAACTTCCTTGATATTGCCTTTACCAATCTCGCGCCGAACAATCCGCTTGACAACAACATTCTTGCCCCCGTTGCGCAGGCGGTGTCTAACCGCGCATGGTATGGTGAGGACATTGTGCCGACGAGGTTGCAGGATATGCCGTCCGCAGAGCAGTATGACGAAAGCACCGATGCCATCAGCAAGTGGTTGGGTGAGAAAACCAATTTAAGCCCGATGAAGATCAATTACGTGCTGAATCAGTACGGCGGCGGTATCGCGGATGTCGCATTGCCTTATCTCACTCCGGAAGCAGAGCGCGGCGGCAACAAGTTGATTGCACCGCTGGCTGACAAATTCACAACGGATGCCGTGATGAACAATCAGAACGTGTCTGATTTTTATGACACGGTGGACGAGCTGACGAAGAACGCCAATAGTGCCAAGGCAACGGACGAGGATAAACTGATGTCCAAGTACATGAACTCTGTTAGCGGTGAGCTTTCCGAACTGTATCGGCAGAAGCGCGAGGTGCAGAACAGCGGCCTTTCCGATTCCGCGAAGTACGCGAAGGTGCGTGAGATTCAGGCGCAGATTGACTCTATCACAAGAGACAGCTTGAACACCTACGGCAATGTGCGTATTGACGGTAATTATGCTTCCGTTGGAGATCGCGAGTATCGCATCAACAACAACGGTGATTGGGAGAAGATCACCGACAAGCAGGCAGAAAAGCAGAACAAGGTGACGGACTATCTCGGCATTAGCGAATCCGACTATTGGAGCAACAAAGAGGAATACGACTACGCATATGACAATCCTGAAAAATACGCGATTGCGAAATCCGTGGGCGGTTATGAAGCGTACAAGACGTTTTCCGGCGAGCTTTACGACATTAAGGCAGACAAGGACGAGGACGGAAAGTCGATCACCGGAAGTCGCAAGGAGAAGGTTATCGAGTACATCAACACTCTTGACGCGGATTATGGTGAGAAGATCATTCTGTTCAAGAGCGAGTACAATGCCGATGATACCTACAATCAGGACATCGTTGATTATCTGAACGGCAGAGATGACATCAGCGCAGAGGATATGGCGACGATTCTAAAAGAGTTGGGATTTGAGGTTGACTCGGAAGGAAACATCTCATGGTAAGGGGGTGAGCGCATGGACAAACAAGACAGGCAAAGTCCGCGAAGGGTTGACGAGCTGGATCAGCGTTATCGATTCAGCCGGAGATTTGCGGAGATCATGGGAATCGCAACAGATTCCCGTGATACCGCAAACAGGGCGTTGGTATTGGCAGATCAGACGATTGCAGACGTTCGGCGGTTGACCGAGGACGGCGAGAAGTTGCAAGCGAGCATCAAGATTAATGCGGACAAGATTGAAGCCGAGGTGAAGCGTGCCACAGAATCCGAGGGTGAGCTTTCATCCCGCATTAAGCAAACCGCAGAACAGATTGAGATGATCGTGAACGATTCGACAACGACAAACGGCGAATTGTCCTCACGCATTGCGCAAAATGCCGAGAGCATCACCGCCGAGGTGACGAGAGCGAAGGGCGCAGAAGGTGTTTTGTCATCACGCATTACGCAGACGGCAGACGCAATCACGGCGGAGGTATCGAGAGCCGAGGGCGTTGAATCTTCTTTATCATCGCGCATCACCCAAACGGCGGAAAGCATTACGTCAGAGGTGACGCGATCCAAAAAGGTGGAGGGTGAATTGAGCGACCGCATCGACGCGGAGGGCAACCGAGCGTCAGCGGCGGAGGAAAAACTATCATCGCGCATCACCCAAACGGCAGAGAGCATTACGGCAGAAGTGACGAGAGCGACAAATGCAGAGAATGCCTTGAGCGGTCGTATTTCCGTGGAAGCCGGGCGCGTTTCCTTGCTGGTAGACGATAGCGGAAAGGTCAAAGGTTCTGTGATCGTGGAAGCCATCAACGGGCAGAGTGCGGCACACATATCCGCGGATCTGATCGAGATGACGGGACAGACCACATTCCTGACACCTGATGACGTTGGAGCAAATGGCAAGACGGTCATTCACGGCGGCAGAATTGACACCAATTCTCTTTACATTGCGGCGGATCATATCGGCGGCAAATTGGTTGTAGGTGATATTTTCGCCGCAACCATGCCCGCTGACGGCGGGGCGGCAAGCGTTCAGATCGGCGGCTTTACCGTGACGAAGAGCGGCCTTGTACATGATCGCATTACCATTGGCACGTCGGGCATTGGATTGGGTTCATCCGTTGCAGACATGGAGGGTGAAAACGTTCATCACACTACATGGATTTCTCCGCTTGGTAAGCTGATTTCCTATCAACCGATATTCTATGAGATGACGGTTAAGGGAACGACGCGATTTACGGGTGCTGATGGGCAGATCGTGCAATTTGCAATACCGGTACAAGCGAGCAAGTTGAGTGTGAACGGTGTTGATTTTTCCTCGCTGGTTGCTCGCGTGGAGGCGTTGGAAGATGGCGGCGGTGAATCACATACCCATAGTTACGCGCTGGACGAAAGCACCGTGACAGCGGATTGTACCCATAACGGAACGGGCGTTTATAGATGCAGTTGCGGCGATAGCTGGACGGATGTGATATACGCATACGGGCATGACTACGGTACTCCTTATGAGGACGCAAACCAATCGTCTGGATGGTCGCAGAGGTGTCGAGATTGCGGCGATATCGCGGAAGCAGATTGCCCACATTCTTCGCTCACCTTGACCGTCACAAAAGAGGCGACTTGTACGGATGGTGGCGAAAGGCACGAAGTTTGCGACGCTTGCGGAGATTCCTGGTTCCACAGCTATATTGATCCTAATGGTCATGATTGGGAATATTACCCTGACAGTAGTGTTTCCAGCGGATGGTCGCGAGTGTGCAACAGATGCGGCGAGATTGAGGAGGATCAACCACATGGATAAAAAACTTTACTATCTGTTATCGCTCACTTGGGGATTGCCTTTGACAATCGTAGGTGGGCTTTTTGCGTTGGCGTTAATGGGGAGTGGATTCACTCCCCGACGCTATGGCGGTTGCGTTTATTTTGAGGTCGGTGAAGGTTGGGGCGGGCTGAATTTGGGACTTGTTTTTCTGTGTCAGGTCGGTGCGCCCGACACGCTGAAAACGCACGAATTTGGTCACAGCATTCAGAACTGTATGTGGGGCGTGCTGATGCCGTTTGTAGTCGTTTTGCCGTCCATGACGCGTTATTGGTTGCGCGAAATAAAGGCCGCTCACGGGGCAAATTTGCCGCCTTATGATGCGGTATGGTTTGAGGGTCAGGCAACAAAATTCGGTGAAAAATATTTGAGGTGTATAGCATGGGATTGAGTGAGAAGATTTTGAGAAAACCGGAAAAAGAGGAAAGGCCGTTGTGCTTGAAAATTGAGGATGCGAAAGCGGACATGATCGCGTCGGTGAATCGTTGCCTTGCACAGTTGCCGCATTTTATCATTGAGCCGATTCTGAAAGACATTTATTTTCAGGTCGTTGAGGGCAAGAGAGCGGAGATCGAGGCCGCGAGAAGCAAAGCAAATGACGAAAGCGAGGATGGTTGATTGTGGATATGGAGCAGGTCTTGATGAAGCTTCAAGAGACTACCGACAAGGCGAATCGCAACGAGGGGAGAATCAAGAAGCTTGAGGGCGATAACGAGGTGATCCATCAGCTTGCCACTTCTGTTGCGGTCATGGCTGAACAGATCAAGAACATGAACAACAACGTGTCAACATTGACAAACGAGGTTGGGGAGTTGAAGGAGAAGCCTGCCAAGCGGTGGGAATCCATTGTTGAAAAAGTCATATGGGCGGTGGTTGCCGCCGTAGTAGGTTTTCTATTGGCAAAAATCGGACTTTGAAAGGAAGGTAAAACATCATGATTAACTGGCGTGTAAGAATCAAGAACAAGGCATTTTGGGTGGCATTCATCCCAACATTGATGATGGTGGTGCAGAACGTTTTGGCATTTTGCGGTGTATCTTTCGATGCAACCACGTTATCGAATGAGTTGATCGCGCTTGTTGGTGCTATCTTCTCTGCGTTGGCCTTGCTGGGTGTGATAAACGATCCCACCACGGCGGGAATGTCGGACAGCAAACAGGCGTTGACTTATGACAAGCCGAAGAATGATAAATACAAAGGATAACTAAATTAGGGGGCTGTTTTCGGACAGCCCCTTTTTTTATATTCCAATGAGAGGATGATTGACATGACAATCAAGGCGTATTCAAAGGCGAAGGATGGAAACAAAAAGGTATCAACGAATTTCAGAGTGAGAGAGTTTGCTTGTACAGATGGAAGTGATCCGATTTTTATTGATTCCGATTTGGTGAGCGTTTTGCAGAAGGTGAGAAATCATTTCGGCGTGGCTGTGACCATTACATCGGCATACCGAACACCGGGCAAAAACAAGGCGGTTGGTGGTCAAGCCTACTCCCAGCATTTATATGGCCGTGCGGCTGACATTAAAGTGAAGGGCATTGCGCCGAAAACGGTGGCGGCGTATGTAGAAAAGCTGATTCCGAAAAAAGGCGGGATTGGGGTTTACTCTACGTTCACGCATATTGATGTGCGCGGAACTAAAGCACGGTGGAAAGGATAAGGGACAGGCGTTATGCCCGTCCCTCTTTTTTATTGCTCTTTGATTTCGTCCAGCAATTCGCTGATGGTGTAGGCTTTGAGTAGCGTCGCGTGTTTCTGTGCAAGATCCTCTGCGTTGTCGTGTAATTCAATGGCTTCGTTCAAGGCTTGCTCAAGATAGGTGATGATCTCATCGGCGGTTTTCATGGTTTATCATCCTTTCTATTTCCTTGTACTTTTATAGTAGCACCGAACGGAGCATATGCAAAAGTACAATGATTTAGTTAAAAAAATATAAGGCTATCGGGGACGATCTTTTTGTTTTCATCAATGGAAAATTCTTTGATGAATGACCTCCAAAAGGCTTTTTTGTTTTCTTTGGTAAGGCTCTCATAAATTCCTCTATAATCTGTCTCCAATATCCCTTTGATGGCATCGATATCGTGCTTGGCTGGCTCTTCGGGTACATCTAATTTCTTGATTTGCTTTTCGAGTTTGTAATACTCGGTGTCGTATTCTTCCTCTTCAATTCGTCCCTTTCGGAACATCATATTCAAACGATCCATTTCTGCGTTGAGCTTTGCCACTTTAGCCGCGTTTCGGTTTTGAGGTTGTTCCGATTCTACTGTTTCTACCCTGATGATTTCGTTGGTGATGAATCGCTCCAAATTATCGAGCAGTTGCTTTTCAATCTTCTTCTCGCTCACCGTTTTTGTGAACGGGCATATCTTGCGCGTGCCGGCGGCGTTGCATCGATACACAAGTACTTTATATTTGCCGCCGTTGGTCGTGACAAGGTTTCCCGTGAGATTGCCGTGACAGCATGGGCATTTCATCAATCCGCTGAAAAGAAACGTGCTTGCCGGGCTTGCGTTGTGTCGGGCGTTTCTTTTCATGATGTCCTGTATGCGGTCAAATCTCTCTTTGGTAATATACGGCTCAACGTAATCGGGTACACCTTTATATTCACCGTAAAGCAGAGTGCCTGTTAGCAGATTATTCAGCGTTGTCATCGTCATTTTTCTGCCGTATTTGATATTGATATAACCGAGTGTTGCGCTTTTGCTTTGGTGTGTTTCATAAAAATCAAGAAGATCAAGTGTCATTTCTTCGCACTCTTTATTCTTGATCAGATAGCGGTTTCTTTTTTCGCCTGTGACCATCCACGGGAAAAGAAACTGTTTTGAACCCGTCACGACTTGTTTGTTTTTGATACGCATTTTATTATTGAATCTGATACGCTTGCTTGTCTTTTTGGCTTCATACTCTGCCATTGTGAGATAGATATTGATCTTGAATGCCGCATCAGGGTCTTCGGGGTCAAGGTCGCTTTCCTCAATGGAGATCCACGTTACCCCGGCGTTTCGGAGTTGCTTTTGGCACTCATAATATTCTCCGACGTTACGGAAGAAACGGTCGATACACTTAAATACCACAATATCAAATTTCCCGGCCTTGGCGTCTTCAATGAGACGTGCAAGGTCTTTTCTTTTGCTGATTTCAAGTGTTGCGCTGATTCCCTCGTCAACGTATTCGCCAACGGACACAAGCTCGTTCTCGGAGGCAAATTCATCAATCAGATCCAATTGGTCTCCGATGGTATATCCGTTTTTCTTCTGCTCGTCGCTGGAACACCTCACATACTTTGCGATTCGTATTACCCTGTTCCTCTCCTGATACCTTAATAACTGTTTGTAACTCCCGTACATTTGCATCACTCCTTATGTTTTTTCTTGCGGTGTAAAGTTTTTACGGCATCACCTCCCTTATAGGTTTGTCGCGATATTTGGTTAATCTTCGCAACAGAGAGGGCAAGGTTTATAATCCCTCCATATAGCTTGTTCGATATTATACGCCCAAAAATCCTCGCCCTTGAATTTATCACATTCGTATTTGTGATAGAAATCTGTGCCGTCATCCTCGACAAATACTATAAATTCATCGTAAAACTTTAGTCTGTCGGGCACTTGATTTAATTGTGCTTGAAGTTCCTCTATTTCGGATTGCAGATCAGAACATTCGCGTTTTAATTCTGAATTTTTTGATTTCAACGCAGAATATTCACTTTTTAACTCTGTAATTTCAGACTTCAAATCGTTGTTTTCGACGATGATGGCTTCTATATCCGTTGAACATAGAGCGATCAAGGCAAAAACAATGGTTAAAATGGTGATAAATAATTTCTTTTTTGGAACAGTTTTCTTTGTGATCTTTTCCCATATGAAACATGGGAGGGCGAACAACACAGCGGCACAGAGCCAACCGCCCATGACGTAGCCAACCAAACCGCAAAGACCTTCAAACAATGTAGCTAAAAACATATAAACCTCTTTCTTATTTCGCCATACCATCTATGATGGATGTGTATCGGTTATACAAACGAATTAGTTCATCCTTGCATTCAAGTTTGACGAGCAAGATATCATTTTCGTGCTTGGTTTCATCCAATGTTTTCTTGAGCGCGTCAATGACGGCGGTCATTGCTTCAATTTTCTCTTGCAGATCGGTCAAAGCCGCGTTTGCACGGTCAAGTTCTTCTTGTAGAACGGTAATTGACTTATCACCAATGACGGAAATTGTTTCATCAAACAAGTCTCTTGCCGTAAGACCGACAGATGCGCCCAAATCCAGCACCGTATCGATGCGCGGAAATTCCGTTTTCTTTGATAGAATGCGCGTGATTGTCTGTTCGGGGATGCGGGATTTTTCAGCCATCATCTTTGTTGTGATGTTTTTCTTTCTTTTTTCTTCAATGATTTTGTCAAGCCACATATTTTTGCCCTTTCGTTATTCTTTAATGATTTTTCGTGGCAACAAATTTGGGTATCTGTTGCGCAAATGTGAGCATTGAATTTTTTGCTTTTCGGCGGTAAAATAATGCCAGATCGCGGGACGGATCGCCGCCGCAATATTCGGCAAATTTTGAATATGATCTCTGCTATAATATTGGAAATATTTGCAGATGTCATTCTCAATTTTGAGATTGTATAATGTTTTCAGAAATATCATTTCCGAACATAAGTTCGCGTTGCTTGAAAGGAGTACCCGCTATGAGTGCCGTTGACCAATTGATCGCCTACGTTTCCAATCTGACTCCCGAACAAATCGAAAAATTATTTAATTATCTTCCAAAATTGTCTTCATTACTCGAAGAACAAAATCAGCCTGTTCTTCGGGAACGGACATTGCAAAATCAATAAGTGCCTGTCTCTTTTCGGAAAGCTCGCTGTGAACGGCGGGCTTTTCTTCATCTTCTAACCATCCCATCAGATCCGCTACGCTTGTATCGAGCGCATTTGCGAATTTAACAACCTTGGATTGTGGCGGGTCGATTTGCCCCGATTCGATTCTTGCTATGGAAGATTTATTCGCGTACCCCATTCGATCCGCGAGGTCTTGCAAAGACCATCCTTTTTCCGTTCTCCGTAGTTTGATTTTTTCGCCAATTTTCATGGTATCACCACCTTCCGACCATAGTATAGCACATTGTTGCTCAAAAAGCAATAATTTTGCAAACAATTTTGTCAAAACCTATTGACAAAAGCGAAAAGCGGTGCTAAAATACAGTTGTTGCTTGTTAAGCAACAAAGTGAAACAAATTCGTTGGAAAGGATGGATGAGAATGACGAACATCGAACTTCTCGCGGAAAAAATCGAGAAATCCGGCTTAAAAAAGAGTTATTTGGCAAAAAAACTTGGCGTTTCAAGAGCCGGATTCTACAATCTGTGCCGTGGTAAAGGTCAATTCAGAACGGAGCAAGTAAAAATCCTGTGTTCCGAGTTGGGGATCACGACCGCGAAAGAAAAAGAATCTATTTTTTTTGCTTAAATCGTTGCTTTTGGCGCAACGAGAAAGGAGCAAGGCATGAAGGAGCTGAACGGAACGAAAATTCTTGACACTCTTATCAAGTTATACGCCAAGCAAGAGGGCGTGAAGGTTACATACGTGATTGAAAGGAAAGGAGCAGAAACATGAAAGTCATCAAATACATATGGGATTTGATCACAATGCCGTTTGAGGCGGTAGCGGTGATGATCGATGAATGCCGGAGACTTGAGGGGCATGGCGATTGGGATGCCGAAAAGAAAGGTGGTCGTTGATATGTGGGAACGGACAGACGATCCCGTGGCTGACGCGGCGAGTTGGGACAGATACCAGCAACAGCAATTGAAGCGGTTGCCCAAATGCGCGTATTGCGGTGAGCCGATAGTCGAGGACAAATGCTATCTGATCAATGATGAATTGGTTTGCCCGGAGTGCCTTGTGCGGGAGCATGAGAAGAACACCGAGGATTATATGGAATCTTAATTTTTGTAAAATTCAGAAAAGGAGTAAAAGAAAATGCAGGAACACAACATTATTATTTCGGTTGACGAGTACAGAGAACTTGTCGCAAAGGCGGAGCAGATTTATGCCGTGGAGCGAGTGATCAATCAATCCGATTACGTATCGATGGAGACGATCAAAGCTATCCTTGGTATCCGTGAAAAGGTGGTCGCGAATGGCTAACTTTGATAGCGGGGTTTCCAAATACATAAAAGCTCGCGCCGTGGTTGAGGTTGGTTTCCCGGTCGATTGGCGCGGGAGTGTGGAGATTGCTTGCAAGCATTGCAATTTCTTTGACAGAGCAAAGCAGAGATGCAATTTGACCCAGCAAGTGGTGAACTTCCCGGATCGGTTTGTCGGGGAGTGTTGCCCGCTGGAGCCTATCAACGAAGAACAGGAGTAAGAAAGATGTGTAAATTCAGAGATTTGAGAGCGGACGAGATCGAGTGCCGCGTGCAGAGTGTGAAAGAATATCTCGATCATCCCGAAAAGAACGGTCTTGTGCTGTTGCTTTATAAGGATGCAAGATGTGATATGCGCATTCTTGACGAAACGGTTGGAGCAGAGAATTGGCAGAGAGAGCATTACGAATGCAAGGGCAATCTGTTTTGCAAGGTTGGTATTTGCTGTGAGAAGAAGCACGATCAACACACGTTTCATGAATGGGTGTATAAATCCGATTGCGGCACAGAGAGCAACACCGAAGCGGAAAAGGGCGAAGCGTCCGACAGCTTCAAGCGTGCTTGCTTCAATTGGGGCATTGGCCGAGAGCTTTATACTGCCCCGTTTACATGGATTCCCGCCGACAAGTGCAACATCTTCAAGGGCAAGTGTAATGACAAATTCGTGGTTGAGAAGATCATCATTGAAGATAAGCAGATCGTGGCATTGGCTATCTACAACACATCCAAGAAGTGCCGCGCGTTTGTTTGGCAGAAGGATAAGCAATGAAGGTCAGCGGCAAGATCGTAGGCGCGAATATTGATTTTCGGACGGGCAAGCCCACCGTCAGCTTTGAGGTGAATGAAAAGAACGATTTCAAGCTGATGGTGGACGAGCTGAAAGAGTGCGAGAAGTTGTCTATTGAGGTCAAGCCATTCCGGGCGCGGCGGTCATTGGATGCGAATGCCTATTGCTGGGTGCTGATCGACAAGCTGGCTGAAAAGCTGGGGGAATCCAAAGAAGCGGTCTATCGTCAGTACATAACCAACATCGGCGGCAATTCGGAGATAGTCTGTGTCAAAAATAACGCCGTAGAGCGGCTTTGTTCGGGCTGGGAGCGCAATGGTATAGGGTGGCAGACAGACACCTTTGCAAGCAAAATTGAGGGCTGTACAAACGTCATTCTTTACTATGGGTCGAGCGTGTACGATACGGCACAGATGGCGCGTTTGCTTGATTTGATTATTCAGGATTGCAAGGAATTCGGCATACCGACAGAGACACCGAACGAGATTGCAAGATTGAAAGCATTGTGGGGTGAGTGACATGAACAAATTCAGCAAAGAAGACCTCGAAAAATTTCAAGCTGAAAGCCTTGATGATAAAATTCAACGAACGTTTGCAAAGGTAGGCGAATGGTATTCTCGATGGGGGAACGAGGTATATGTGTCATTCAGCGGTGGAAAGGATAGCACGGTACTTGCGGATATTTGCGCTCGGTGGTGCAAGGTCATAGGAAAGCCGCTTTACCTTGTGTTTGTCAATACGGGGCTTGAATACCCGGAGATACAGATGCATGTCAAATTCTTTGCTCAATGGTTGCGCGATAAATATGGCATTGAGGTCGTTCTTGATATTCTGCGCCCGGAAATGCGGTTTGACGAGGTAGTGAAAACATACGGTTACCCGCTCATAGGAAAACGGCAAGCGGATAGCGTTGATTTGGGTCGAAAAAATCTCAAAGACAAAAAATACACGCTTCGTTTGCTCACGCTGGGCATAGACCCGGACGAAGCCGAAGAAATGGGACTTTCGTTGCCGAGCGCAGAAATGTTAGACCGATACAACAAGACAAGAGACGGGTCGAAATATAACACGCCAAAATATAGACCGTTGCTTTATACCGATTTTGAAACTTCCGCTAAATGTTGCAGCGTTATGAAAAAAGCCCCTATGGACGAGTATGCAAAAAAGACAGGCAGAAAGCCCATAATGGCTACAATGGCAGTTGAAAGCATGGTGAGAGAAAGCGCGTGGCTGAAAAACGGATGCAATATGTTTGACGGAAACAAGCCGAAAAGCGCACCAATGTCCTTTTGGACGGAACAAGATGTTTTGCAATACATAAAAGAAGAACAAATCCCGATTGCTTCCGTGTATGGTGATGTGGTCTATGAAACTGCCCCCGACCAAATGAGAATTGAAGACTACGGCATCTATGGTGCTGGGGTAGATAGGCTCACCACGACCGGGTGTGATCGTACGGGGTGTATCTTCTGCGCCTTTGGCTGCCATCTTGAAAAAGAGCCGTCTCGATTCCAACGGCTGAAAGAAACCCATCCGCGCCAGTATGAGTATTGCATCGGAGGTGGAGAGTATGACGAAAACGGCGTATGGAAACCAAACAAGCAAGGTTTGGGCATGGGACACGTTTTTGATGAACTCAACGAAATCTACGGAGAGGGGTTTATAAAATACTAATGGATAGCATCATTCAGAAGGACAAAACGCATTGCTTCATATGCGGCATGAACAGCAATCTTGAACCGCTGGATTGCCACCATGTATATGGAGCAAGTGACCGAAAGACAAGCGAAAAATACGGCTTGAAAGTATACATACACCATAGCAAATGCCATATTTTCGGTGAAAACAGCGTTCACAAAAACGCAGAGGTTGACCGGGCATTGAAGCGGCTTGTTCAGAAACGAGCAATGAAGTATTACGGCTGGACGGTTGAACAGTTCAGAGAGTTATTCGGAAAAAATTATATTTGAGAGGTAAATAGATTATGGGTGCAAATTTCAATTTCAACAAGGTTATGCTGGGCGGCAGAATCACCGCCGATCCTGAGCTGAAGCAGACGCAGAGCGGAATCCCCGTGTGTTCCTTCTCAATCGCGGTCAATCGCAAGGTGGCGAAGGGTGCGGAGCAGAATGCAGACTTTTTCAACGTGACGGCATGGCGCGGGACGGGTGAATTTGTTCACAAGTATTTCCGCAAGGGATCGAGCATCTTTTTGGTCGGAACAATTCAGAACAGATCGTGGACAGACACGAACGGTCAGAAGCGTTATGCAACGGATATTATCGCGGACGAGGTGTCCTTTGTAGACGGCAAGAACGACGCACAGGGCGCAAATGATGGCGGCGGGGCGTATATCCCGGACGCATACAAATCGGCTGATACGGCGAATTATGAGGAGATCAAGGGCGATGATGATCTGCCGTTCTGATGGGGGTGCAATATGAGTGTTGCTGTAAGTAAGATTGTTGGGGGAGACCCTGACAAGAAAAGGCGTAAAATGGATTTTTACCCTACGCCGCGAGATGTGACAATCGCACTCCTTGACTTTTTGAAAATCCCGAAATCCACAAAAATATGGGAGTGCGCTTGCGGCGAAAATCATATGGTCGATGTGATGCGGGAATATGGCTATGAGGTGATCGGGACGGATATTCATGGCGGCGTTGACTATTTGAAAGCCGACTTGCCCGATGGCGTTGATTGGATTATCACAAATCCTCCGTTCAACGTATCGCAAGAATTTATTGAGAGAAGCATCCGGCACGGTGTAAACTTCGCTTTTCTTTTGAAATCTCAATATTGGCACGCGCAGAAACGGCAAGAACTGTTCCGAAAATATCCACCGGACTATGTGTTGCCGTTGACATGGAGACCTGACTTCACGGGTCAAGGATCTTCCTTGATGGATGTTATGTGGTGTGTTTGGTTTGGGTGGCCAAGCCCTCATTCATGTGCGCATTATTACCCGTTGGCAAAACCTACGGAAAGAAGTGTGAAAGAGTGAGCAAATACCACAGCAAGAAGATCACGCGAGACGGTATTACCTATGATTCTATCAAGGAATATCGCAGACACACAGAATTGCTCCTGCTCCAGCGGGCGGGAGCAATTCAAGAACTGAAACGACAAGTGAAATTTGAGTTGTTACCCGCGCAATATGAGGAAAGCAACGGCAAAAAGCGCGGGAAGTGTCTTGAACGTGCGGTGCATTATGTGGCCGACTTTGTGTATATCGAAAACGGCGTGATGGTCGTTGAGGACACGAAGGGATTCAAGACAAAAGATTATATTTTGAAACGTAAGATGATGCTGTATTTTCGCGGCATCAGGATCAAGGAGATTTAACATGACGATAAATGAGTATCAGGTCGCGGCTATGCGGACGAGCGGGAAGAATTTGACCACAGCGGAACACCTTTTGAATGGTGCGCTGGGTCTGACGGGTGAATCGGGAGAGGTTGCTGATCTCGTCAAAAAATCCATGTTTCAGGGGCACAAATGGGACTTTGATCATATTGCAAAAGAGTTGGGTGATATCCTTTGGTACGTTGCCGAGACCGCAACGGCCATCGGTGAAGATCTGGAAACCATCATGCAGATGAACATTGACAAATTAAAGAAGCGTTACCCGGACGGATTTTCTGCCGAGAGATCGCGGAACAGAACGGAGGGGGACGTATGATGATTTGGTGCGGTGATTGCTTAGATTTCGACACGACGCAATGTGATACTTGCAATCTGTCAAACGTGGATGGTCATGCGCCGTCCAATTTCCGGGCGAAACCGGATAACGTAAACCATCCTTCACACTATGAGACGGGAAAATTTGAATGCATTGATGTGATGGTCGAGACGCAGGGCGTGGAAGCTGTCAGGGATTTCTGCCTTTGTAATGCATTCAAGTATCTTTATCGTCACAACGGCAAAAACGGCGTTGAGGACATCAAAAAAGCCAAGTGGTATATCGACAAATATCTTGAATTGGAGGGTTGTCAGGATGTCAAAGGTAACACAATCGCAGAGGGTGCTTGACTACATAGAAGAATTCGGCAGCATTACCCAGCTTGAAGCGTTGCGGGATCTCGGCGTGATGCGGTTAGCTTCGCGGATTTCCGATCTGCGGCGGCAGGGTGTGAGGATCGAAAGCACCGTGGAGACGGTCAAGAATCGGTTTGACGAAAAGACATATATCAAGCGTTACAGATTGGGCGGTGAGAAGGATGGCAGATAAGGAATATATCGAGCGGGGGGCGTCGATTGAATTTGTCAAGCAAAACACACCACACATTGACGGCGATACCACAATGCAGTGTGTCGAACGCGCCATGAAAGCCGCCCCCGCCGCCGATGCTGTTTCGCGTGGAGTGTTTGAGCAAGTAAAGTGGGAGCGGGATGTTGCCATGCAACAGTTGGAAGAACACGGCATTCCGTTTGGCGGGGAGGCTGATGATGTGGTGAATGTTGTGCGGTGCAAGGATTGTAAGTACACCGAGATGATTGTTGACATCATCGGAAATCCGCAATTGTATTGCCGCCACCACAGATATTATCCAAATGTTGATTTTGATGATTTTTGCAGTTGGGGCAAAAGGAAGGAGCAGAACGGTGTTTGACGATAAATTTCATGAGGTGTTCAATTCGGGTGCTTGTTATGTACCCGCACATGATATCCGATGCCGAAATTGCGGGACAAGGTTAAAGGTTTACTACGCAGAAAACCGTCTTTATTCCGTCAAGTGCGGATATTGCGAGACGTTAACGCTTGTCAAGGCAAACAATCCGACAGAAGCAATGCTATATGTCGGGGAATATGCGTAAAGGAAGGAGCAGACATGAAAAATAAAAGTGGTATAGGTTTTGGTGGATTATTGACAATTGCGTTTGTTGTATTGAAACTTGCTGGAGTTATATCGTGGAAGTGGCTGTGGGTGCTTTCCCCTCTTTGGATTTCGGCTTGCGTTTTTGTGGTAGCATTGTTAATCACGATTATATTCGCGGCATGGTTCGATTGAGGTGGCAGACATGACACCGAAAGAAGCAATAGAACGGATTGACGCTGTATCATATTCGCCGGGGTTCGTTGATGGCTATAAAATCACACTCGCAAATGATGGTTTGTGGTTGGAAACGGCAAAATTCGCCCTTTACAGGATGATCCCGCAATTTGTGTTATGCCCTAAAGGTTGGGAGGGCTTCAAAAAAACACGCTATTATTGCCCGGTGTGTAAGAAGATGACGAGAGAACACGAAAAATTCTGTCACACTTGCGGACAGGCTGTGAAATATCCCAAATTGGCGCGTTCAAAGACAGAAAACAAACTTTTCCTTGATTGGAGTGATACCAAGTGAAACAACCATGCGACCGTGATTGCCCTGACAGAACGCCGGGATGCGGCGCGACTTGCGAGAGGTGGCAAGAATACGTTAAGTGGCGCAATGCAAATTATGCGGAACGTGTGCAACATTGGAAGGATGAAGAGATTATCTTTGACGGAAAGATGAAGAGTATACGCAAAAACTTTTCAAGGCGTAGGAAGTGAGGTGAGGACGTGGCAACGGAAAACAGAGATTTCAAGGGCGTTTGGATACCGCGTGAGGTTTGGCTGGATGATCGGTTAAATGCGCTTGACAAGATCATCCTGACGGAGATAGACAGCCTTGACATGAGTGAGAGCGGGTGCTTCGCAAGTAACGGATATATCGCGGAGTTTTGCCAATGTTCCGAGGTCAAGGTGTCAAGAGCGGTGTCAAAACTGATAGAGTGCGGATATCTGTATGTAAAATCGTTTGACGGCAGACAGCGAGTTTTGAAAAGCAGACTTGAAATTTTGGCAAGGCAGACTTATCAAAAAGATAAGGCAGACTTATCAAAAAGACAAAATAATAATACATATACCAATACAGATAATAAAACATCTAAAGATGTTACAGGGAAAAAACGCAAGCGTTTTGTCCCGCCTACTTTGGAAGAGGTAGAAGCATATTGCCGGGAGCGGCAAAATGGTGTTGATCCGAAGAAATTCTATGACTACTTTACTGCATCTGATTGGGTAGATTCGAGAGGGCAAAAGGTGAGATCGTGGAAGCAGAAGGTCATCACATGGGAAGGTCATTCAGAAAAGAAAACTGTCGGGGCTAACGGTGTGCCGATCAGCAATAAGACATCGGAGCTTGACGGGCTATTTTGAGGTGATTACATGGACATGAGGAAATTTATTGACAACGTGGAGAGGAAGGCCGCGTTATCAATCAAGACGAACACGGGGGATTATATCGGCATTGACGGTCTGCTCTATTGCGGCAAGTGCCATACACCAAAGCAGACCCGCGTCAATATCCTTGGTATCGAGAAAACACCATACTGTCTCTGTAAATGCGAGGTAGAAAAGCGGGAGCGTGAGGAAGCGGAGACGCGGCGCAAAGAGTTGGCGCGGAAGGTTAGCGAATATCGGCGCATGGGATTCCCCGAAAGCATGATGCAAGAATGGACTTTTGATAATTCGGACGGCACGAATGACAAGATCATGGAAGCGGCGCGGAGATATGCTCTGAAATTTGACGAATTCCGCAAGCAGGGGAAAGGCTTGTTATTATTCGGCACGGTTGGAACGGGCAAGACATACGCCGCCGCTTGTATTGCCAATGCTCTGATCGACCGAGGGATTCCCGTATTGATGACCAATTTCGCGCGGATCGCAAACACGGTCGGCGGGATGTGGGAAGGGAAACAGGAGTATTATGATTCCTTGAACAAATTCCCGCTTCTGATCCTTGATGACTTGGCGGCCGAGAGAAAGACGGAGTATATGTCCGAGATCGTATTCAACGTGATTGACGCGCGTTATAGGGCGGGATTGCCGCTTATCATCACGACAAACCTGACGAGTGAGGAATTGAAGCACCCGTCTGATATCGCGTATCAGAGGACATTCTCGCGGCTTTTGGAGATGTGTTTGCCTGTTGAGGTCAAGGGCAAGGACAAGAGACTTGAGAGGTTAAAGGCTGATATTCAGCCGATGAAAGATTTACTTGGATTGTGAGGTATGAAATATGCTGAAGATTGAAAATGTAGAGGTATACGGATGGGAAGCGGCTATACGCGGCATGAGAAATCCGCTGAATAGTTGGGCGCGGTCGGATAGTGGTCATGTGGATGCGGGGAACGGCAGAGACAGCGTTTTCTGTATCGGTAAGGACGATTGGGACTTGATGAAGCGGCTGGCCGCCGGGGGTAGCACTCATGCCAAATATCGGCGCATGATAACGGTTACGCTTGATATTGTCGCGCCGCTCTATTGGTGGAAAGAGTTTGATACATACAAGGTCGGCACGGTTGCAAACTCTTGTTCAACCATGCACAAGATCCATGCTAAAGAGTTTGTGCTTGATGACTTCAGCCATGAGCGTTTGACGGGCGGTGCGTTGGTCGCATTGAAAAGTGTCATCATCCCGCAATTGAATGAAGACCGTTTGAAGTATCTTGAAACCAAAGACATACAATATTGGGATAATATGATTCAGCTTTTGACCACTTCCTACAATCAGCGGAGAACGGTCTTGCTGAATTATGAAGTGTTGACGGCAATCTATCGTGATCGCCGGAATCACAAGCTAAGAGAGTGGCACACGCTCCGCGATTGGATCGAGAGCTTGCCGCATTCCGAGATTATCGTGCGGTGAAAAAACACACAAAAGGCGGTGTTGATAATGGATGCTACGGAATATCTTGAAAGATACAAGAAGATTGATGCCGTCATCATGAACAAACTGGAACAGCATCGGCGGTGGGTGCAGATCGCGGAGGGGTTGGGCGGCGCATCCACCGGGGAGCGGGTGCAAGCGTCCCGCAAGCTCGATCAGATACCGAATGCGATAGTAAATTATATTTACATCGAGCAGGAGATTGCCGCGCTGAAACGGGAGCAAGAAGGGATCATCAAGGCTTTGGAGCGGTTGCCGTTCACAGAGTACGAAACGCTTTACATGCTCTATATCGGGGATAGCACTCTCAAAGAGGTCGCATGGTATTTCAAGAGGTCATATGAGACGGCCAAAAGGTACAGGCAAAGCGGCCTTGAGCGGTTGCAGGAGATGATAGACCGGGGATAAAGAAAAGGGGCAAGCATTACGCTTGTCCCTTTGTCTCGTCATCTTCGGCGTGTTCGTAGTTCACTATGTTTTCGGCTTTGCCCGGCTTGAAACAGGCTGTCAGGGTGGCGGCTATCATAAAGGCGGTGAGGGTTATTATAATAATCATGGGGTTATGATCTCCTTTCGATTTCGTGTATCTTGTCCATTGCCAAAAATTCGATCTCGGCTTCTGTCAGCGTTCCGCGCATTCTGATTTCGGCTATATTGGCGTAGCCTGTGCGGTTGTCGATTAGAATATTTATAATAATCTTGGTGGTGTCTGTGGTTCTTTCGTGGAATGCGTGATACTGAAAATTCTTGTAATATCTGTTCGGTATGTTCATGGTGTTATCTCTCCCATCTGTGTTTTTCGATTTCCATAGCGTTTGCTATGTTCGGGTATTGCTTTTTGAGTTCTTCAAAGCGTTTCAGGGCTTTGTGTCGGTCGCGGCCTTCGTAGGTCTCGCGGAGGGTTACGACGTCGCTGACGTTGTTTTCTTCGTAGCGTTGGCTTATGGTGATTTCGTATCTCTTGGCGTTGGTGTAGCTGTTGACATGGCGTTTCAGGAGTAGAAAAAGCGTGTAGTTTGTGCTGACGATCTCTTGATAGCGGGCACATAGATCTTTTTGATATTCCTTGAGGAATGCTATATGATCCTCGGCTTCCTTGATCGCGCGGCGGGCGTTGTCGGCGTAATATTCAAGGCTCTTTATGCTGTCGATTGTGTCCGGCTTCTTGATATATGCGCGGCTTCTGATCTCGGCTTCGGCGTTGTGGTAGAAAAGGTCTTCGTATGTCATGGGATCTCCTTTCAATAGCTTTGCGCTTCCGCTTTTGCGACGCGGACAACCTGTGCAATACCTCTGTGTATGCCCCAATTATTGAGGTGCTTATTTAGACCGTACTCTTTTGCTTTTTCTTCGTTTGGAGCGTCTACGGAAAGGTGAAAAAATCCTTCCTCGCCATCGACTTTGATTGATACATAATATCTCATGGGGTGTACTCCTATCGTTAATGCGGCAAGTGCCATTTTTTTAATTCGGCTGTCAGCTCGTCAATGGCGTTTTGCCATATGGGGACAAGTTTGCTTTCGGGGAATTGCTGAATTTGTGCGGAAAAGTCTTCAATGAGGTCATGTATCGCGGATTCGTTCGGGATGTTGTCGGTGATTTTGTGGTCGGTCATGGTGTTATCTCCTTTAGTTTGACTTTAGTTTGACTTTAGTTTGGCTTGGGCGGTTTAGCCGCCGCCCTGCGGCTGTGATTGATTATCCGATTTCAAACAAGACGCCTATATTCAGCACATTGTTGAATACATCGGTTAGCTGGTTCATTGCCGTAAAAAGGCAATCTCTTGATACACCACATTGATTGTAAAGATTGAACGCCTTGCACTTGATGTCATAAAGCCCATTGTTTACGGTGATTGTAAATGTTGCTGTTCTTTCCATGATTCTTTTCTCCATTTCTCCGGGAGATTAGCCGCTCCCGGTCGGCGTGTGGGTGGTTTATGCGTTCGCTTCTGCTATGGTCATTTGGTGGTATTGGTTAGGCTGATATAATACGGGGAGATTCTTTGACTTTGACTTGATCGGCTCGACCTGATCAAAGGTGAAGAAAGCAGAAGTTTTCATGAACATATTTGCAATGGGGGCATCTTCTATGGGGTTGCCCGTCTTTTCTTCTTCGGGCTTCTGCTTTTCGGTGTACTTCCATATCGTGATTTTGATTTTGGACTTTTCGCCCTTCTTTACGCTGTACCCTCTTGCTTTCCAGCCGTTGAAGGTGTGGATCGTTTCGGGCATTTCAACGGTGGCGGTTGTTCCGTCATCGTATTCAACGGTTACAAATTCGCCTGTGCCTTTCAGCGTTCCTTCTTCCATGAGTCTGATGCTCTCTTCAAAAATGATTCTTTCGTTGGTCATGATGTGCGTTTCCTTTCTTGCGTTGCGTTTTTGCGGGGTGGCTTTCTGACTGGCTCCATTGTACCACACATTGCGCAATGTGTCAAGTCGGGATGTTGCACAAACTTTGCGCAATGTTTTTGGCGAAAATGCACATTGCGTAATGCCCCGCATTGTGGTATAATATATAAAAACAAAAAAGGGGTAAACACCATGGAAAAGAAGTTTAACAAAGTGGAGTATAACAACCAATACATTGCATCGGCGTATGATAGAATCAATCTCACCGTACCAAAGGGAGATAAAGATATTATTAAAGCGCACGCGGATAAATTCGATAAAGGATCTGTAAATAGATTCATTCAACGCGCGATCAGAGAAACAATTGAGAGAGATAACCAAAAATGACCCATTTTGACCCAAAATGACCCAAAATGACCCAATTTGACCCAACACAAATCAAAAAAGAGTGGTATAATATATAATACAAAAGTGTATCAGAAAAGCATTCGCCTTGCCGGGCGGGTGCTTTTTTGCGTATACAGGAAGCAAGCACCAGTATATACGCGGGCGGGTCATCACGTTGTATATATAAAATACCTACTACTCCGGGGGCGGTTACTTGGTAGCCGCCTATGGTGCATGCGATCAGAGAGGGGGCGAGAATATGCTGACGGCTAATCAAGAGAAGTTTGTAAAATGCATTATAGACGGTATGAGCCAATCTGATGCATACCGCTCTGCTTATAGTACAAAAAACATGAGTGATAAAACCATATGGGAATCAGCAAGTAAACTGATAAAAACGCCCAAGGTTTCCGCAAGGCTTCAAGAATTACGTAATGAGATGATGACGCCCGCTGTCATGAGCGCACAGGAGCGGCTTGAATTGCTGACAAGAATAGCACGCGGTGAAGAGCCTGAAAAAATAGTGCAATTTGTCAACGGAGAGAGATTTGAGCATGAGATACCCGCGAGCTTGAAAGCAAGACGTGAAGCAATTGACACGATAAACAAGATGACCGGGGAATACGTTCAGAAGGTCGTTGCTGATGTAGATACCACTTACTCAATCAATATTGACTTGGTGGATGATGACGAATGAATGTAAATATCAAGATATCAAAGAGGGTATTCAACGACGTATATCTGCCATATCTTGATAACACCGACAGATATCTGCTGTTCTATGGCGGTGGATCGTCGGGAAAGTCGTATTTTATCGCGCAAAGGTTTATATATAAGCTCATTCATCCGTCGCGGTGCAATTTGCTTGTAGTACGACAGACGGGAGATACCAACCGAAAGAGTACATTCCCGCTGCTCAAGCAAGTAATCTCAAACTGGAATCTATCGGAGCATTTCAAGATCAATGAGTCTGATATGCGTATCAGATGCACGTTGACGAAGAATGAGGTGGCTTTTGCCGGTCTTGATGACGTTGAGAAGATTAAATCTATCACGTTTGAGAATGGCGAATTGACGGATATATGGGTCGAGGAAGCAACGGAAACACAGGAGCAGGATATCAACCAGTTAAAAGTCCGTTTGCGTGGAGGTAAGTCAAAAAAGCAGATGGTGCTATCGTTTAACCCGATCAACATTCAGCATTGGATCAAGGGGCATTTCATAGACAGCGGCTTGGCTACTGTCTGCTTCTCCACCTACCGTGACAACAAGTTTCTGACAGAGGATGACAAGAAAGCTCTTGAGGATCTGAAATACACGGATGAATACACCTACAACGTCTACTGTCTCGGTCAATGGGGTATCCTCGGAAAGACGGTCTTTGATGCGAGGGCAATACAAAAACGCCTTGAGGAGCTTGAGCGGCCTATCAAGACGGGATATTTCAGCTATGACTATGACGGCCTACGGATCAGCAATATCAAGTGGGTCAATGACAAGAGCGGATATATCAAGATATACGGGATGCCAAATACATCGGAGTTTACGCAATACTGCATTGGCGGTGATACGGCGGGAGAGGGATCTGACGTCTTCACCGGTCACGTACTGGATGCCAAGACAGGCAGACAAGTGGCAACGTTGAAACAGCAATTTGACGCAGACCAATATACGCGGCAAATGTACTGTCTCGGGAAATACTATGCTGATGCTCTGATCGGCATTGAAGCGAATTTCGACAGTTACCCAATCATGGAGTTGCAGAGGTTAGGATATACAAAGCAATACACGCGCGAAGCTGTTGACACCTACACCGGGAAGACGGAGAAGCGTTTCGGTTTTAAGACTACTTCTCTTACCCGCCCGACCATCATCTCAAGGCTGATAGAGATTGTCAGAGAGCATTGTGATACCATATGCGACAAGGATACGCTTGAGGAGCTATTGACGATTATACGCAACGAGAGAGGGCGTATAGAAGCTCCCGAGGGTGGACACGATGACCAGATGATGGGATTGGCCATTGCTCACCATATCAGAGAGCAAGTGGTGTTCGTACAAGAGCCGATTATCATGCATCCGAAGTATAACTTCTTTACCGAGAGGATGGAACAGACACAGCAAGACTATGGTGAGACCATAACCATCGTATAAGGGGGAAACATGGAAACAATATTGCTTATACTTACCGTGGGCGCGCTATGTGTAGCGTGCTTTTTTGTTGGCGCGAAGGTCGGGCAGAAGGTGAGCAGAGGGGAAACCATCGAGACACCGAAGATTGACCCGTTTGGGGCGTTCAGAGAGCGCGAGGAGCGCAAAGAACAACAGCGGGAGCAAGAGCGCATTGATACTATTCTGCGCAATATAGAGAGCTATGACGGCACAGGAAACGGTCAGGAAGACGTACCAAGGGGGTGAATGAGTGGATATCAAAGAGATTCAAGAGACGCGGATCTGGTCTTTGTATGAGAAGGGGCAGAACTACCACCGCCGCATTGGTATTTACACCGACACAGACCGAAACTACCGGATGTACAACGGCAACCAATGGGAAGGTGCAAAGCTGGGTGACGTTGAGCCGGTACAGAAGAATTTCATCAAGCCTATTGTCAAATACAAGGTATCGGTTATTCATGATAACCTTTACGCGATTGTTTACTCCTCACAGAACCATGAGAGCCGAGAGTTTCACAAGCAGGCAGAGAGGTATTGCGAGATCCTCAACGGCTATGCGGCGAAGATTTGGGAGCGCGACAAGCTTGATTTCAAGGGTCGCAGAGTAACCAAGGACGCGGCCATTAACGACGAGGGTATTATCTACGTCAATTTCGACCAAGAGAAGATGATGCCCGTCAATGAGATCGTCAAGAAGAACGATATCTACTACGGCAACGAGAATGACGATGA
>JAZLCA010000081.1:0-33746 GCA_045613985.1 Eubacteriales bacterium
GTGCCTCACGAGCAGATCCGCGAACGATAGGAGTATCGTCGCCGGGGAAATCGTAGGAAGAAAGAAGATCACGGATCTCCATCTCTACGAGGTCAAGAAGCTCCTCGTCGTCAACGAGGTCAGTCTTGTTCATAAATACAACGATTGCGGGAACGCCAACCTGACGAGCGAGCAGAACGTGCTCACGGGTCTGCTGGAGAGGTCCGTCGGTACCTGCAACGACAAGGATAGCGCCGTCCATCTGAGCAGCACCGGTGATCATGTTCTTAACGTAGTCGGCGTGGCCGGGGCAGTCAACGTGAGCGTAGTGACGGGTGTCGGTCTCGTACTCAACGTGACGGGTGTTAATTGTGATACCACGTGCCTTCTCTTCGGGAGCGTTGTCGATCTGGTCGTAGCGCAGGAACTCGACGTTGCCCTGTCTCAGAGAGAGGGTCTTGGTGATAGCTGCGGTCAGAGTGGTCTTACCGTGGTCAACGTGACCAACCGTACCGATGTTTACATGGGGCTTGCTTCTTTCAAATGTAGCCTTTGCCATTTTGAATTTCCTCCATTTAGTTCAATTTTGGTTTATTTTTTATTTTTTAGCGCTTATTTTCACTGTCGCGTCCGACAGATGAGAGATAAAGGTAGACAAGAATATTAGTTGTTCTTGCTGCGTGCGGAAATGATCTGCTCCTGGATGGACTTAGGAACCTGAGCGAAGTGGCTGGGCTCCATGGAGTACTGCGCACGACCCTGAGTCTTAGAACGCAGGTCGGTTGCGTAACCGAACATCTCGGACAGAGGTACAAATGCGACAACGTCAGCACTGCCGTTGTTCATTTCCTGAGACTGAATCTCACCGCGGCGAGAGTTGAAGTCACCGATAACGGCACCGATATAATCCTCGGGGGTAACGGTGGTAACCTTCATGATAGGCTCGGTCAGAACGGGATCTGCCTTGCGCATTGCTTCCTTGAATGCCATCGAACCACAGATCTTGAACGCCATTTCGGACGAGTCGACATCGTGGTAAGAACCGTCGTACAGGGTGACCTTAACGTCAACGACGTTGTAGCCAGCCAGAACACCGTTCTGCATAGCACCCTGGATACCTACGTTGGTAGGCTCGATGAACTCCTTCGGGATCGCACCGCCGGTAACGGAGTTAACAAACGCGTAACCTGCGCCGGGCTCGTTGGGCTCAACGATCATCTTAACGTGTGCATACTGACCGGAACCACCGGACTGCTTCTTGTACTTGCACTCGTGGTCAACCTGCTTACGGATGGTCTCCTTGTAAGCAACCTGAGGCTTACCAATGTTAGCCTCGACCTTGAACTCACGGAGCAGACGGTCAACGATGATCTCCAGGTGGAGCTCACCCATACCGGCGATAATGGTCTGTCCGGTATCCTCGTCCGTGTAAGTGCGGAAGGTGGGGTCCTCCTCAGCCAGCTTAACGAGCGCGATGCTCATCTTTTCCTGACCTGCACGAGTCTTAGGCTCAACGGCCTGACGAATAACAGGCTCGGGGAATTCCATGGACTCCAGGATGATGGGATGATCCTCATCGGAGAAGGTGTCACCGGTCGTGGTGTACTTCGTAGAAACGACAGCAGCGATGTCACCTGCATAGCAGACTTCCAGGTCGCTTCTCTCGTTTGCGTGCATCTGCAGGATACGACCGAATCTCTCTCTCTTATCCTTGGTGGAGTTCCAGACGTTGGTACCGGTAGATACCGAGCCGGAGTACACGCGGAAGAAGCAGAGCTTACCCACATAGGGGTCAGTCATGATCTTGAATGCGAGAGCCGAGAACGGCTCAGTGTCGGACGAAGGACGCTCCTCTTCGTCGCCCGTATCGGGGTTGGTACCCTTGATTGCGGGAACGTCGACGGGAGAGGGCATGAAATCGACAACAGCGTCGATCATCTTCTGAACGCCCTTGTTCTTGTAGGAAGAACCGCAGACGACGGGAACGATCTTGTTCTCGATGCAGGCCTTACGCAGGGCTGCCTTGAGCTCGTCAACCGTGATCTCTTCTTCCATGCAGTAACGCTCGAACAGCTCCTCGTCGGTCTCACAAATAGACTCGACCATAGCTGCGCGGTACTGCTGTGCCTTTTCCAGCATATCGGCAGGGATCTCCTCAACGCGGACATCCTTACCCAGCTCATCGTAGTAAACGTCAGCTTCCATGTTCATCAGGTCGATGATACCGCGGAAGTCGGACTCGGAACCGATGGGCAGCTGGATCGGAACTGCATTTGCATGCAGTCTTTCCTTCAACATACCAACGACGCGATAGAAATCTGCGCCCATGATATCCATTTTGTTAACGTAGCACATACGGGGAACCTTGTACTTATCAGCCTGACGCCAAACGGTTTCAGACTGAGGCTCAACACCACCCTTTGCGCAAAGAACGGTAACTGCACCGTCCAGAACGCGCAAGGAACGCTCTACCTCGACCGTAAAGTCAACGTGGCCGGGGGTGTCGATGATGTTGATACGGTTGCCCTTCCAGTAGCAGGTAGTAGCTGCGGAGGTAATGGTGATACCTCTCTCCTGCTCCTGAGCCATCCAGTCCATGGTAGCCGCACCGTCGTGGGTATCGCCCATCTTGTAGATACGACCGGTATAGAACAGGATACGTTCCGTCGTGGTGGTTTTACCCGCGTCAATGTGTGCCATGATACCGATATTTCGGGTATTTTCAAGGGAATATTCTCTTGCCATATACAATCTCCTCTAATATCAATATCTGTAGTGTGCAAACGCCTTGTTGGCTTCTGCCATTCTGTGCGTTTCTTCCTTCTTCTTGAAGGCTGCACCGGCGCTATTCTTAGCGTCGATGATCTCAGCCGCAAGTCTCTCAGCCATGGTGCGTTCGCCGCGCTTTCTTGCTGCGGTGATCAACCAACGCAGACCCAGCGTCTGACGACGCTCAGCGCGAACTTCCATGGGAACCTGATAGGTGGAACCACCTACGCGGCGAGCCTTGACCTCCAACACAGGCATAATGTTTTCGAGGCATGCCTGGAATACCTCAAGGGGATTCTGGCCCAGCTTTGCTTCGATCTCTGCGAACGCGTCGTAGACGATCTTCTGAGCTACACCCTTTTTGCCGTCATACATCACGTTGTTGACCAGCTTGGTGACCAGCTTAGAACCATACAACGGATCCGGCAATACGTCTCTTTTGGATATACGACCTCTTCTCGGCACTGTACTTCCCTCCTTCATTAAATATAGATGAATTCACTGGTACTCAAAAGCTTTCTTCTGTTAGCACTCGTCAGAAGTTAGGTGAAGAATATAAACATCAAATTTATTTCAACTTGTCTAACACGGACGAATAAACGAACGGTTGCTTGATACCTTACGACCTTGGCGTATTACTTCTTCGCCTTAGGTCTCTTTGCGCCGTACTTGGAACGGCTCTGGTTACGGTTTGCAACGCCCTGTGCGTCGAGCGTACCGCGGATGATGTGGTAACGAACACCGGGGAGGTCACGTACACGGCCGCCTCTGATGAGAACGACGGAGTGCTCCTGCAGGTTGTGTCCGATGCCGGGGATATAGGTCGTTGCCTCGATGCCGTTGGTCAGTCTGACTCTTGCAATCTTACGAAGTGCGGAGTTAGGCTTCTTAGGCGTCGTGGTGGAAACCTTCGTGCAAACGCCTCTCTTCTGAGGGCTGTGCTGATCGGTTGCCTTGTTGGACAGCGTGTTGAATCCGTGCTGCAGAACGGGAGCTTTGGACTTGTACTGCTTATCCTGACGACCCTGCTTGACAAGCTGGTTGAAAGTTGGCATGTTTCTCTTTTTCCTCCTTCTTTCAAATTTAATGTTTATATACAGTCACCCAGGCGTCACCTCCGGGTGCAACTGTCGCGATTGATGTCTGAAATCTACACACAGACACATGATATTATATCATTTTTCCCGTGGTTTGTCAAGGGAAAGATATATTTCTGCATTTCACACAAACAGAGAAGTTTTGCATAGAATTATTGGCTGTGTTTAGGCAGAATATACAAAAACAGAGCAAAAAAGTTCGGCTAAAGTTCGAACGGCTTCTTCTTTTGGCCCTGACGCTGCGCTTTGCGCACGTTCGCTGTTTGGCATAGATGCCATTTCTTTGTTATTTCACAAAAAATGGCGAAAAAAAAACCAAAGGCTGCAATGTTTACGCCCGCGCTCCGCGCGATGTTCGCGTTTAGCGAACAAGCAAACTTGCACTTTCGGCTTGCCGAAAGAGGATGCCTTTGGAAACTGCCCCGTGCCGCTCTTCAAAGAGGACAGAGAAGAAAAACATATATGTTCTTTCTCCATCTTCCGCCACCTTTCCACCACGAGCGGCAGATATGCCAAAGCAAGAAATCTTGCGGGTTTCTTAAGGGCATTCGGCCTTGATTGAAATTTTCTGTTCTATGGGAAGAATTTTGCTTTCCAAAATTCTTCGGGAGCGGGTAACAAAACATTCCCATGAGCAATGAATTAGATGCCCGCGTTATTTTCTTTCGTCCTTTCTTTGTTCAGCGACAAAGAGAAGGACATCAAAGCCGGTACAGCGCAGCGCGCAGCTGTATGCGCGTCCGTAGAAGAAGCTGCTGGAAATGAAAACGAACCCCACAAGCGCGGACGGGATTCTTTCGTGGGGATTCTCATTCCCCTGCGGGACCAAAACAAAAGGCAATCACTTTCGTGATTAGGTTCCATGGCAATATTCCGTTTCCACATGAAACGGAATATTGGGTGCGGCGTAACGCAACTGTGGAGTTAGCATAAATAATAAACGCCGCGTGGATTCGAACCCCGCCCTCGTGCAATGCACGAGCGCAAAAAGAATCCCTCACGGGCCGTGCTCCCGCGCCGCGAGGACGCGGACGGGATTCTTTCGTGGGGGTCCTCATTCCCCTGCGGGACCAAAACAAAAGGCAATCACTTTCGTGATTGCCTTTTGTTTTGGTGCGGCGTAAGGGATTCGAACCCCCGACCTTTTGGTTCGTAGCCAAACACTCTATCCAGCTGAGCTAACGCCACACATGCCGGTTTTCCCGACAGCCTAATTATTATAATCTGTTTGTTCTCATTTGTCAAGTGTTTTTTGAAAAAAATTATTTTTTCTTTTCAGAAATGAGAAAAATGAGGGGATTTTCATGAAAAATCCCCTCATCCGCCGTATTACAGCACTCTTTTAATATAATGTAGGACAAATCGTCTGCCCGGACGGACAAACTTTTTATCGGCCGCGCGAAGATCCAGATAGAAACGTGCCAGTTTCTTCATATCTTCCACGCTCATGCCGTAGCCGAACTCCTCCGCAGAGATCGCTTGCATCAAGTCACCAATCTTAGTTGTGCTGATATGCTCGCGCGTCATCGTCGGAGCCTCATCCCCGGCATATTCCGTCGGGTAGCCCAAGACCTTCTCGTAGGCAAAGGAGAGACGCTTGGCATAATCGTCCTTCAACTCACCCGCCTTGGGCGGCGTGCCGTACATTTGGAGCAGAGCCATGGTTTGGCGCACCAGGGCATCGGCTGCGGATGCACGATCGGATTCGTTGCCGAAAATATGCGCCTTGCCGGCGATGATATCCTCAGCCAACTGCCGACGCGCTCCGGCGGCCCGTTTGGCGCGCAGGATAAAGCGAACGATCAGCCAGGTCAAAAGTCCCAGCACCGCTGCGCCGCCAAGCGAAATAGCAACCACACGCAGGATTGCCTTCACGTCCACTGCCGGCTCCCCGGGTTGCGGTTCAACCGGTGGCAGGGTGGGATCCTCGGGAGGATCCACGGGAGGATCCACCGGCGGCTCTACGGGAGGATCGATTGGAGGCGGCGTTACGATCGGAGGCTCCACGGGAACATCCGGTCCTGGGCCGGGATCGTCGCCCTTGAGCTTATCCGCGGTTTCGGAGCTGTCGCCGTACATATCGATATAGTACGTGGGGGTGCATTCATACACGACCCAACCCATACCGTCGTACCATACCTCGATCCAGGCGTGAGCATCGCTGTCGCGCAGCGTCGTACGATAGCGACCGCCGTCGTGGCTGTAAATATCAATCTCGAAATCGTCCGCAAGATACCCTTCCACAAAGCGGGCAGGAATGCCGCACTGGCGAAGCATCAGGGCGGCGGCAGAAGCAAACTGCACGCAATAGCCCTCGCGGGTGACGGAAAGGAAATTCTCCACACCATCCAACGTCTCGTCCACAGGGAGTGTCGGGGTGCGGGTGTAGGTATGATTCAGCACCAGCTGGTCGATGATGGCCATGGTCAACAGATGCCGTTTTTCATACGTTTCGGCCTTGACAGAGTTACGCTCCTCTGCGCCGCTGACGTCCACACCCTTGTTTTGCAGGTCGGTCAAAATACCGCTCAGATAGTCCGCAACGATGGTGCTGTCCGTGGCATCGAGGTAGGTTCCGTATACGAAATCGGCGTAAGCCTGGGCTTCTTTATAATCCTTGCTGTACTTGTATTTCTTATTGTACTGCGCGATCAGCTCGGCGCGGTTAAGATAGGCACTCTCGTCCTCGTGGGTGGGCGAGTAGGCAACCACCGAGTAGGATGCACCGGACTCTTTGAAGCCGCTGCCGACGCAAAGACCGTCAAAGGCATTGGCATAGTCCATCTCGGAGGGATTATTGGAAAAATACTCCAATATGCCGTAAGATGCCGCATAGACACGGGGCAAAAACGCCTCGGTCGTTTCCAGATTGTAGCGTTTGACGTTAAGCATTCCCACCATGAAGCCGAGCTCTTTGCGGTTCTTGTAGCGGGTAACGAAGTCCACGACCTTGTCCTCTGACTCTTGATCCATCAGCGACACAAAGTCGGCAAACATCTCCTCTGCCGGCATATCGTGAGCATCATACAATTCGCGGTAGGCAAGGTACTGGCCGTCGTTAAAATACTGCCACGCACCGCCCTCGTAGTCCACACCGACAAAATCGGGCATATAGATGTGGTTGTTGTGCTGAGCGCGCAGCTGCATCAGCACGATATTATCAAACTCCAACGGCTCAGCCATGGTGGCGTGAGGCTGTTGATCCTTGACGTACTCGAGATATTCGTACATCTCGACGGCATCCTCGTCTCCCTTCAGAAGAGCCGTCACGTAGTCGCGGTAGACCTTGACGTAGCGGTCGATGCTGTCAATGGTATGGAAGGAGCGGCTGACCGTCGCAGCAGGAAGCCACAGGATCAAGGTAGCCAAAAGGCAAAGCATTGCGCCGGAAAATCCGCCAATGGCCGAGCGCGACTGGGCTGTCACGCGGTCATAGCGGCGCACGGCCGCTCTCTGCGCCCGATACTCTTTTTGCTTCTTGCGCTCTTCCATTTCCTCCGCCGAGCGCACCGCCTTGTTCTTCTTTTTCTTCTTTTTGGAGCGTCGAGCACCGAAATAGTCATCCAGCTCCTGCTCCACCGTCGGATAGACGGTCTCTTTTTTCTGTTGCTTGCGCTTTTCCCGCATCGCGCGCCTTTGTGCCGCCGAACGTTCGGGAGGCTCGGGCATGGGAGGTCGACGGCTGGGGAACAGCATGACGTCCTCTTGATCCGACGCGCCCTCGATGGGCAGGCGGTAGCGGCGATCGTGCGACCACAAAAGGATCACGCCCGCCATACCGGCCACCAGCAACAAAATCGAGTAGTTGTTGACTGAAAAGTTGAAAACAAACACAGGAACCAAGCTGCCAACCAACCATATCGCCGGCACCAGCACTCTCGCCCGACGGATCAGGCAAAGCACAAAGACCAGGGCGATCACGATGGTCAAAAGCAGGCAAAACTGCTCCAAGAACACAGGATCATCTCCACCCGCAGGAACCGGCAGGCGCCAGTTGGCGGCACCGTAAACGCCTCTTTCGTACAGGCGGATCATTGCCCCATTATAGCCTGCCACCACCATGCGATACAACGTACCGCCGGGACCAAAGGGATCGGTGACGGTGCGCAAAATCACAACGCCAAGCGCGGCCGCACCGCCGATTCCCAGCGACAGCGGATGAAAGCTCAGCAGTGCTGCGGCAAAAACGGTAAGGAAGGAAATCCAAACGATATGACCGATCTCGATGGAGCGAAACAGAGCCGACATCAGAAGGGTCGACAGGCCCGATGCGGCAAAGAATACGACCAGCGCGCGGCACAAAAGACCGAACAGGCGCAAGGGGAACGAGCGTCCCAGCTCTTCAGGAGCGCAAACAATGGGGCGATCTTGGCGCACCGCCGTTTTTTCGCGGCGGGTTTGACGCTTACTCATACCGTTCCCTCCTTTCCGTCACTGTGGCTCGACCAGGCAAGGCCGCTTTGACCATCAATGGCATCGATGCCGCTTTCGGCCAGCATATGGCGGCAGCCCTCCAGGTACACTCGCCGCGCTTCGGGGTAGGCAAAGCGATCGTCGGGATTATAATACACCAGCTCGGCCGCGCCGAATTCGCCTCCGCCCCGCAGGCCGGGAACGTGGCACAGCGCCGAGATTGCCTCTTCGTGAAGCGAGGCGCTGACGAACACCTGCTTGACGCCCTGGGTATCGGACAGCATTTCGCGCAGTCGAATCAGCTCGTGTCCTTCGGGGGAACACACGGGGGCCGTGGCAAACAAATGGTAGATCGACTCAAAATCGGCCTCTTCGTCGAGCTCAAAGCCAAATGCGCCCAGCTCTGCCCGAGGGTCAAACCAGACAAGCAAACAATGGTTGCCGGCGCGCAATTCGCGCAGGACGATGGCGATGGTCATTTCCACCACGCCGTCGGCGCAGTATTCATTCATATCGGTATAGTATTCGTCCTTGATCAATCGATGAACGTCAAGGGCGGGAGCCTCATCCTTTGCCTTTTGCTCCTCTGCCGCTTGAGCGGCTTGCAGGCGACGGGCGGCGTTGGAGGCCATTCCCTCCTCTGCCTCGCGGATGCTTTCGTCACCCTCGTATTTTTCACGGCGCAAGCGCGCCTTTTCCTGACGTTGCTTTTCTTGCTCCTCAATGGCGCGAGCCAGCGCCTGTTTTTTCTCCCGCCGCGTCAAAGGTCGAACCTCGACCTCCTCCGTTTTGGGAGGCTCCGTGGGAAAAGGCGCCGCCAAATCGCAATAAACGATGGTACGGTTCGAAGCACCGCTGGAATAATCGCGCACGAGCAATTCCTCCGCCTTGGAGGACAGCTTCCAGTGGATATCCTTGAGGGCATCGCCCAGGCGGTAGTCACGGACGTCCAGCACCTCCAAACGGTCGAAGGCATAGGGCGAGCGCGTTTGCCGATTGGACATATCCGAAGCGGCAACGGCGCGTCCATCCAGCATCACGCCCTTGCGGGGCAGGACCAGCACGTTATGATATTCCTCGATATCCACGCGAACACGGATCATACGGAAAAAGTCGTAGACGTAAAAGCAAGAAACGCCGATTTCGTAGGTTCCGCGGAAGCGGAAGGTCACCTCATTGGCCACCGAATAGGTTGCCATCGGAGGCAAGGACAGTCGGACCGTCTTACGCGAGGTGCGGACGGCATCCCGACGCGGCAAGCGAAGCTGGGCGTCTACGAAAGGAAACGCAAAAATACTGCTGTTGATGATGCGGAACTCGTAGGGACAAGGCTGCATCTTTTCCACCGTCGAGTGTTCGGTGTACAGGTAGGCCTTGAGGGCCAAACGAGCCGTTGCCGTATACACGAGTGACAAGGGAAACAGCAAAAGAACAAACCAAAAGAATATGTTGGAGGCGCGGGAACGCAGGATCTGGGTAAAGAGCAACGAACCCACAAACAGCACGGCATACCAAACCGCGCCCCGTGTCAGTGTCAACACAGGACCCGTCGCTGTTTGTTCCTGATCCGTCCAGTCCAGCGTGCGGTGCCTCGGCCGACGGCGGCGGGCTGCTTGTGCCGTCCGCCTTTGCCTGATGCGAGTGGCGAATCGACGGACAAAGCCTCGCACGCCGTGCACCGCGCGTCCCCAAAAATCAGTATATGGAGAATCTTTCATGGCACATCCTCTGAATTATTCCAATACGCTCATCAGCGGCGGGTGCCGAGATAAGGAACGTCGGTGGAGCGAAGGATGTCCGTCAGCACGTCACGCACCGTTGCGCCGGACAGCTTGCTCTCCTGCGACAGAAGGACACGGTGGGCCGTGGCGGGAACGTACAAGGCGGCGATATCGTCGGGGGTGACGTAATCACGACCGCGCAGATAGGCATACGCCTGAGCCAAGCGCATCAGGGCAACCGACGCACGAGGGCTGGCGCCCAAAGAAAGCGCCTTGTTTTGTCTGGTTGCGGACACCAGAGTGACGATGTATTTGAACAGCTCGTCATCCACACGCACGTCCGATGCGGCCGCACGAGCTTTTTGCAATTCCTCCTTGCTGATGACAGAGGAAAGCTTGTCCATGGGATTTTCTCCGCGGCGGGCACGCAGAATATCGATCTCCTGCTGCTGGGTGGGATAACCCATGCTCAGTTTAAACGCAAAACGGTCCAGCTGTGCCTCAGGCAACGGATACGTGCCAACGTAGCCGGTCGGGTTCTGGGTAGCGATAACCATAAAGGGATCGGGAACGTCGTAGGTCACGCCGTCCACCGTCACACGGTTTTCTTCCATTGCCTCCAAAAGTGCCGACTGGGTTTTGGGCGAGGCGCGGTTGATCTCGTCCGCCAAGAGCAGATTACACATAACAAGACCTTCGCGGAACTCGAATGCCTCCTTTTGGCGGTTGTAGATATTAAAGCCGGTGATGTCGGACGCCATAATGTCAGGAGTGAACTGGGCGCGATTGAAGGAAAGACCGCTGACGCGGGAAAGTGCCGCGGCCAACGAGGTCTTACCCGTACCGGGAACGTCCTCGATCAGCACGTGGGCGCCCGCCAGAAGTGCCGTCATCAGCAATACGACCTCGCCGTGCTTACCCACAATGACACGGTCAATGGCTGCCACCGCCTCCATGACCTTTTGGTGCAATGCTCCGTTCAAATTCTGTTCGCTCATAAACTGCCTCTTTCAAAAATAAAATTTCCGCTTTCGGATAAGTCAATGGTCAATATACTGACAATAGTATACCATATCATGCTTGAAATGCAATAATATTCCGTCAATATTTACAAACAAGATACATCTTGTGAACATTACACAAAAGAGCAAAAAAAGAACCCCCGACAGCGTCGGGGGTTCTTCGCACAGAACGTCAGTTCTCTGCTGTTTTATTGGTTATTGGCGTATCAGAAGGTCTTCTTCTTCAGGTACAGCAAGTAGAATGCTGCGCCGCCGCCACCAAGTACGAGAATGATGATCGCAACCACTGCGATTACGGTGCCGGTGTTACCGTCAGCCCCGTCGCCGTCGTCATTGTCTTCATCTTCGTCCTTGTCCTCGTCATCATCGCCGGGCTTGTTGTTTTCAACCTTGGCGCCGCAATCGTCACACTTGCCGTCCTTATCGGTGTCAGCGTGATCGGTGCAAGGCGTGTCAACCTCGACCTCCGTACCGCAGTCGTCGCACTTACCGTTCTTATCGGCATCGGTATGCTCGGTGCAAGGCGTGTCAACCTCGACCTCCGTACCGCAGTTGTCGCAGGTGCCGTTCTCGTCTGCGTCGACGTGATTATCGCCGCATTCGGGAACATCCGCTGCTACCAGCTCGATAACAACAACCGTGTCTTCCAGAGGCATCGTGCCCTTCTTCTCAACGGTAGGCTTGTAGCCTTCGATGGTCTTGGAAGGAATGACGTACTCCTTACCGCCCTTGACCATAATCGTCTCGGTATCGATCAATTCGCCGGCAGCGTTCTTGTACTCAACCGTCAGCTTCAGATCCTTGATCGTGTAGGTGATGGTACCCTGTGCGTCAGCAGTTACGTTCTCGAAGGAGATCGAAGGAACGTCAGCCTCGTATGCCGAGTTGAGCTTGTCAGCGTGATCTGCCAATACGAAGGTGTAGCTGTCGCCGTGCTTGACCAGGATTTCGAAATCCTCAAAGATCTTCCAATCCTTGGTGCCAGCCTCGATGAAGTGAATAACGATCTTGTATTCCTTGCGCTCGTATTCCACGGTGAAGGTCGTTGCGCCGCCCTTATAAGCGTCGATAACAAAGTTTGCCGCAGGCTTCATGCCCTCGATCTCAGGAGATGCCTCGTCAACGGAATCACCATACAGAACGGTGATAACCTTATCCTCGGCAACCTTCTGGCCGTGCTCGTCCACGTACTGAATGGTCAGGTTGTAGGCGATGCGGGTATAAATGACGTTCAGCTCACCGTCACCGGAAATGTTCTCCAGCGAGAGAACGGGAGTCTTAACCTCATAGCCCTCCATGGGAGCATAGTTGCCACCCTGGGCGCTCAGATCAAAGGTGTAGCTGTCGCCGTGCTTGACGGAAACGATCAGCGTCTTGTACAGCGTTTCGCCGCCGATCTGATCCTTGATAAAGTTGACCTTAATGGTGTAGTCCTTGCGCTCGTAGTTGACGGTGTAGGTCAGCTGCTCGCCCTTGAAGGACTCAACCTCAACGGAAGCCGCAGGCTTCATGCCTTCAACCTCGGGAGAAGCTACATCGATCGCGTCACCATACAGAACGGTGATGACCTTGTCGTCGGCAACCTTGTTGCCAAACTCGTCAACGTACTCGATGGTAACGTTGTAGGAAATACGGGTGTAAACCAGCGTCAGTACGCCGTCAGCCGTGATGTTCTCCAGCGAGAGAACGGGAACCTTAACCTCATAGCCTTCCATGGGAGCATAGTTGCCGCCCTGAGCACTCAGGTCAAAGACGTAGCTGTCGCCATGCTTGACAACGATATCCAACGCAGGATATGCTACCTCGCCGCCAATCTGATCCTTGACGAAGTTGACGGTAATCTTGTACTGCTTGCGCTCATACTTCACCGTTCTTTCGCTCTCTTCGCCCTTGAAGGAAGGAATGATCACTGCTTCTGCGGTGTTCATACCCTCGATCTGAGGAGAAACGGCATAGATCATTTCGCCGTACATTACAGTAATGATCTTATCCTCCGCGATCTTGTTGCCGAACTCGTCCACGTAGTGGATGGTCAGGGTAACCTCGCGGCGGGTGTAAACAACGTTCAGTACGGAATCACCCTTGATATCAGACAGAGTAAGAATGGGATTCTTGACTTCGTAGCCTTCTTCGGGAACATAGTTGCCGCCCTGAGCGCTCAAATCAAAGACGTAGTTATCGCCATGCTTAACAGGAATGATCAACGACTCATAAATAACCGTGCCGCCGACATGATCCTTAACGAAGTTGATGGTAACCTTATATTCCTTGCGCTCGTACTTGACCGTATACTCGGCGGGATCGCCCGTGTAAGAGTCAATCACAACCGCTGCCGCGGGCTTCATGCCCACAACCTCGGGAGATGCCTGGTTGATGGCGTCACCGTACAGAACGGTGATGACCTTATCATCCGCGATCTTGTTGCCGAACTCGTCCACGTAGTGGATGGTCAGCGTTACGCTGATGCGCTCGTAGATGATAGCAAGAGAAGCATCGGCAGTGACGTTGGTCAGAGACAGCTTGCCATCTTCAACCTTGTAGCCAACCATGGGAGCAAGCTCTGCATAGTCTGCCAGGTCGAACGCAAAGTTGTCGCCGTGCTTGACCACAAAGGTCAGGGGCTCGTAGGCAATTGCGCCATCCGCCTTTTCCTTAAGGAAGTTGACCGTGATGGTGTATTCCATGCGCTCGTAGGTGACGGTAAACTCAGCCTGGTCGCCATTGTAATTCTCGATCACAACGGGAGCTGCGGGCTTCTTACCTGCTACCGCAGGAGACTCAATCGTAACGGATGCACCGAACTTGACATCAACGATCTTATCATCGGCCACCTTGTTGCCGTTTTCATCCACGTAGTGAATGGTTACCTTTTCGGTGTTGGGCGTGTAGTAAACAGTAATAACCTGGCTGTTATCCTCTACGCTCTCGATGATGTAGGTCTTGTTGTAATCGGCCTGCGAATAGCCCTTGAAGGAAGGCATATCGGCGCCGGTCAGAACAACCTTCGTCTTATAGTCAACCGTAACCTTCTTGGAGCCAAGAATCATACCGTTTTCCTGGTTCTTGTACTCGATAACGTAGGTGTACTGATTGATATCGTACTCAAACTTGACCGTCTTGTCACCGGTGGCAACGTCTACCTTCATCGAAGAGTTGCGGGCGGTGTAGCCGGGAATATTGTAAGAGAAAACGTTGGTGCTGTCGCCGTAAGTCAAGGTAAGAACAGTAGAGGAAGCGAGCGATTCGCCCGTTTTGGCATCTACGTACTCAACCGTTACGGTGTAGGTCTTAGGCGTATAGTGAATGGTAAATTCCTGATCCTCGGTATCGAAGATATAGTCCAACTTAGTCGAGGAAGGAGTATAGTAATCCAGTGCGGGAACGACAATGGTGAATGCCTCGCCGACCTTGCCGGAATACTTGATGGGAGCAAACGCGGTCTGGCCGTCGTTGGGTCCACCCTTATAAACGTAGTTGACCGTCCATGTGATATAGAAATCAACGTTTGCGTTCTTAATCTCGTCATCGGCGTTGGCCGTCAGGATGTTCCACTCGGTCTGAGAACCATTGAAGATAACGGTCTTGATGGACGAGCAGCCGTTGAAGATGCCCTTGGTCAAAGGCGCCAGCTTACCGTCGGTCAGAGTGACCTTGGTCAGAGCGGTACAATCACTGAACGCGCCCAGAGACAGCGTCGTTACCGTGTCGGGAATGACGATTTCCTGCAAGGACGTGCAGTTTTCAAAGGCTTTGGGGCCAATGGTGGTAACGTACTTGCCCAGCGTTGCGTTCGTCAAAGATCCGCAAGAAGCGAATGCGCTCTCGGGAATGACGGTCAGCGTATCGGGCAGTGCGATGGTGCCGAGAGAACGGCAGCCTGCGAATGCCTTGGTGCCCAGCGTCTTCAGACCCTTGGACATGCTGACAGTCTTGAGGTTCTGGCACAGCTCAAACGCGCTGTTGCCGATAGCGGTCACCGTATCAGCGATGATCACGTATTCTACGTTGGTATCGTTCTTAAGCAGGTTGTCTGCAATACCGGTAATTCCGGTATCAAAGATAATGGTATCGATATACTGCAGCTCGTTCTGCCATGCCTGATCGATGATAACTTCACCGTTGCCGAAGAAGCGGAGCGTGCCGTTGATACGGTCAACCTCCCACTGAACGCCGTTGGACAGAGTGCCCTCGGCTTCCGCAGCCACGAAGTGGTTTGTCAGGTATTCGTTACCTTCCTCGATCGGATTAGGCTCGCCGCAACCGTCCAGGATAACCTTATTGATGGCGGAGCAGCCGGCAAAGGCATCCTTGCGGATGGCCAGAGGCGAGGACTTGATGACCACGCCCTTGAGAGAGGTACAGCCGTAGAAGGCTTCCTCACCGATCTCGCGCAGCGTCGTGGGGAACTCGATCTCCTTGAGAGCCGAGCAGTTATAGAAGGCGCGCTTGCCAATGGTCTCCAGACCCTTGTTCAGCGTGATTCTTTCCAAAGAGGTACAATCGCGGAAGGTCTCAGGAGCGATATCCTTGATGCCTGCAGGAATCACGATCTCCTCCAGCGAGCTACAACCGCGGAAGGCACCGTCGCCAAGAGAATTCAATGCCTTGGGCAGTTCAATATTCTTCAGCGCCGTGCAGCCTGCAAAAGCATTCTTGCCAATGCCCGTCAGCGTCTTGGGCAGGTGTACGTCAACAACCGCAGTCATGTTGGCAAAGGCGTTATCACCAATAGCGGTGATGCCGTCCTGCACCATGATCGATTTGATGTTGGTCGCATATTGAGCCCAGGGAGCGGGATTGCTTGCCGAATAGGAAGGAATTGCGCCGTTGCCCTTAATGGTCAAGGACTGGGTCTTAACGTCGTAAGTCCATTCCAGAGTAGAGCCGGGGATGCTGCCGCCGGGATTCTCACCGGGCTGGTCAGGCTCGTCACCGGGTTCATCGGGATCCACAGGAGGAGTAACAGAGCCACCCTCCTTATAAGTCAACTTGTCAATGAGCGTCTGGTTGCCCATGGGGGTAACCGCCAGCTGCGACTTGGGACAATCGGCGTATGCGGTCTGGATCGCGGTACAACCGGAGAAGGCGTTGGGGCCAACGGCCAAGATGGTCGAAGGCAAGGATACGTCCTTCAGGCTCGTCGCGCCGATCATGGTACCGCCGCTCAGAATGGTGATGCCCTCACCAACGATCAGCTTTTCGATCTGATCCATGTAGGCACTCCAAGGAGCGGGATTCGACGTGCTGTAAGCCGCCGTTGCACCCGTACCGGTAATGATCAGCGTCTTGGTCGCGGGATTATAGGTCCACTTTGCGTCATAGCCGCAGTCACCGGTCAAAGCACTGTCGCCGGGCTGGTCAGGCTGGTCAGGCTCCTCGCCGGGTTCATCGGGATCCACAGGAGGAGTAACGGCACCGCCATCCGCGTAGGTGAGCTTGGCAATCAGCGTACTGTTACCAGCGAGAGTAATGTTCGGCTCCAACTGTGTACGAGGGCAATCCGCATACGCGGTTTGGATCGATGCGCAGCCCGAGAAAGCGTTGGGGCCTATGCCAGCAATGGTAGAAGGAAGCGATACGTCCTTCAAATTCGTCGCGCCGGACATCAAACCCATGCCAAGGATGGTAATACCCTCACTCACGATCAGCTTTTCGATCTGCGTTACGTAGGGAGACCACGGAGCGGGGGTGCCGGAACCGTAGGGGGAAGTTGCACCCGTACCGGTAATGATCAGCGTCTTGGTCGAAGGATCGTACGTCCAATTCGCATCCACGCCACACTTGCCGGAAAGCAGACCGGCAGGAGGTGTCACAGAGCCGCTGTCCTTGTAGGTCAGCTTATCGATCAGCGTCTGGTTGCCGGTAGGCATAACCGTCAACTGATCCTCGGTACAATCGGCATAAGCCGTCTCAATTGCACTGCAGTTCTTGAAAGCGTCCGGCATAACGACAACAATCGTCGAAGGCAACTGTACGTCCTTCAAGCCGGTTGCGCCCAGCATAGTCTCGCCGCCCAAGCTAGTAATGCCCTCGCCGACGACCAGCTTTTCGATCTGTGTCATGTAAGGAGTCCAGGGGGCAGGAGTCGTCGACGTGTAGGTCGTCGTCTCGCCGGCACCCAGGATGGTCAGCGTCTTGGACGCCGCATCGTACGCCCAGGTAGCCGTTGCACCGCAGCTGCCCGAAACGGGCGTGGTGGGCTCGTCGGGCTCGTCGGGCTCGTCGGGCTCATCGGGTTGCTCCGGACCAACGGGAGGTGTAGGAGTAGTAGGATCACCGTACAGCAACTCATAAAGTCTGGTGTTACCCAGCGGGCTGACGGAAAGGAACGGGTTATCGGCCGAAGCGGACATCAAACCATTACAATCTTCAAAGGCGTATGCAGCAACCGTGCTGACCGACTTGGGGAAATGGATACCCAGCAAAGCGGTGGCCTTAGAGAACGCATAGTCGCGGATACGCAGCAAGGAGCCGTTGACAAGGCTGACAGTCACCAGGTTGGGAAGATCGGCAAAATTGTTCTTTCCAATCTCATAAATACCCGAGCTGACCATAACGACGAAAATTTCATCATCAAACACATCCCAAGGAGCTTCGCTGGAGGTAGCAAAGCCGGGCATTGCAACCGTCGTGCCATCAACCGTCGGCTTAACAGTCAAAATACCTGCACCGGGAATAAAGGTCCAGGTAACAGCACCGTCCGCCAACGTGCCGGTGGTTGCCGAGGGATCCTGGCCGTCACTTGCAGCGTCGTCGGCATACTGATACTTGACACCGGTATTGCCAATGATAGAGAATCCGCCATTGATCTCATCCTTCGTATGGGGAGTTGCCACCACGATGGGGCCGGGGCACATCACGAAAGCAGAATCTTCAATGGTCGTAGTTGCCTCGGGAAGAGTGATCTTGGACTTGAGCGAAGTTGCGCCCTTAAACGCATAGGTTTCAATCGTCTCAACGTGCTCACCAATAACCACAGATTTCAAAGCGGGCAGATCCGCGAAGACCAGCTGACCGATATTGGCGATACCCGCCGTGACGTACACGTTCTGAATCACAGAACGGTAAGCAGACCAAGGGCAGGGATCGGGATTATCGACGGTGGGAAGCAGATCGATCATCTCGTAAATAGTCTTATCCGACAAGCCGTCGTAGTTACTGCTGACCGTCAGGGTTTTGGTAGCGCTGGAATAACTCCAGTTAATACCCGTGCAAAGCTTGCCCGATGCCTCAACGACAACGTTGCCCATCGAGGAAGGATCCAGGTCGTTGATCAAGTAGTAGTTGGTCGATCCGGTCGCGCCAAACTTCAAGTCATCGATCGCGGGGAAACCTGCGCAGGTAGAGTTTTTCTTACCGTCGCTCAAAAGAGCAGACTGCTCAAATGCGAAGTGACGGATGTTCTTTACGGTAGCAGGAAGGTCGACCTTGGTGATTGCGGTATAGGCAAAAGCCCACTCACCAATACTGGTAATACCGACGGGAATGACCGCTTCGGTACACTTGGTCAGGTTGAAGAAGGCAAAGGAACCGACGGAGGTAACGCCCGGCTCGATCTGTACCTTCTGAATATCAAACATATAACCGTTATTCGTCCAGGGCGTATTGACCTTAAAGGATGAGGGATCCTTTACGTAATCCCACATAGCACCAACGCCCTTGATTTTCAAAACGCCACTGGGCTTGTTATCGCCCGGCGTTGCATCGTAATATTCATACACGACGCCGTCGCCGCATTGGCCGACATCCGTCTTGGTCTTGTCGGGTTCCGCCGCAAAGGCAGAAACTGCCATCGTCGCCACCATGGAGAAGACCATGATGAAGACCAGCAACCAACTCAATGACCGTTTCATTGTTCTCATAAATTTGAACCTCCTTGTTTTTTGGTGCAAAGCACCCGTTAGTTTGTTTTCCGCTGTACCGTCTTCCCTTCGGCCGCGGTGTTGTACGGACTGTCTTTTTGTGACCGTGCGCAAAAAGCACTTTCGCCGTACAGACAGTATTCCGTATACATTATATCATACCTCCTAACAAAAAGCAAGCGTTTTACCAAAGATTATTTCGGGGATTTTCAACAAAGGTTACTTCATTTTTTATTTATATTGCTTTTTTCCCCACGTCTTATTTTGACGATTTAACCAGCATTTTTAATAGCGTGCCGTATGGCCCCGCGCACGCCAAAGTGCCAGGCGAATCTTCTCGGCAGGAAGAACGCTCAGTGCCAAAAGAGCCGTCAATCCTAACTCTTGCGCGCTCAATGGCATGGTGCGCAGCACACTTCCGCCAAGATAGACAAAGGCGATCTGAACCGCCAGCACGGCCCCCATGATCCAAAGGAACATCTTGTTGCCCGACAGTCCCGAAAAGGGACGCAGGCGGTCGGAGCGGGCATTGAAGCAATTGAACACCGAAGCGAAAATAAACAGGGCAAAAAAGGCGGTCAAAAGGCAGAGATTGTCCTCGGTCGGACGGAAACGGGAGGTGATCGCGGGATGCTTCAAAAACAGGATGCACAGCCCTACCGTATAGCCGCCCAAAAGCAGGATTTCGTTGACCATATAGCGACACAAAATGGGTTCGCTCCGCCGTTTGGGACGTTGCTTGAGATCTTGAGCGTTGGGTGCTTCCCCCGCGAAGGCCAATCCCCCCAGCGTATCCATAATGAGATTGATCCACAGCATCTGAACCACCGTCACCGGCGCATCGATACCGATGAAGGGGCCGATCATACACACCCCAACGGCACAGAAATTCATCGTCAGCTGCAACGTGATAAATTTGCGGATGCTTTTGAAAATGGTGCGCCCGTACAGCACCGCTCGAACGATGGAAGCCAGATTATCATCCAGGATCAAAATATCTCCCGCTTCCTTTGCCACCGCCGTGCCGCTTCCCATGGCAAAGCCGATGTCGGCACGGCGCAATGCGGGAGCGTCGTTGATGCCGTCGCCCGTCATGCCGACCACCCGCTCTTGCTCCTGCGCCAACCGCACAAGACGGCTCTTGTCCGTTGGCAAGGCCCGTGCCACGACAGCCAAACGGGGCAGTATCTGTTTTAGTTTATGATCGGAAAGCTCCGACAGCTGCCGCCCCGTCAGAACAACGTCGGTGCGATCGTTCAAGATGCCGCAATTTTGAGCGATATGGGCGGCCGTCTCCGGACCATCGCCCGTGATCATGACTACTTGCACTCCCGCTCCCTGCAGCTGCGCGACCGCCTCCCGCGCCTTTGGCCGCAGGCGATCGGACAGCGTCAAGGCACAAAGCAAACAAAGCCCCTTCATATCCCCCCGCGCGATGCGTTGCAGGTCTGCCGTCTCCTCCGAGCAGGTGATAAGAAGCACTCGCTCGCCCGCCTCGGCACAGCGGGTGATGCGCCGCCGCATACTTCCGGCGTCCAGAGGATGCTCTCTTCCCTGTGCATCCCGATACGTGCTGACGTGTGGTAGCAACCATTCCGGCGCCCCCGCAACAAAGCTGCACCGGCGCCCCTGTTGCTCGATCACGGCCGCAGCGTACTTTCTTTCGCTGTCAAAGGGCAGGTGAGATATTCGCTCGGCCGCCACCGACTTGACGGATAAAACGCTGGATAACAGGGCTCGGTCGGTTGCATTGCCCCCAATCGCACGATATCCTCCATCGGCGGCCACCGTCACCGCCTCCCCGCCGTATCTGCAATACATGGCGTAATCCGCAAAGAGCACCTCGCCCTCGCGCTCAAACAGCGCAACGCTCTCAAAGTCCCGTCCGTCGCCCAGGAGAATCCGTCCCACACTCAGCTTGCCGTCGGTCAGCGTGCCCGTCTTGTCGGTAAACAGCAGGTCCATACATCCCGCCGCCTCTATGCCGGCCGCCTTGCGCACCAGCACCTGATCCTTGAGCATACGTCGGATATTCCCCGACAGCACCACCGCCACCATCATCGGAAGCCCCTCCGGCACGGCCACCACCACGACGGTTAAGGCAATGGTCAAAGCGTTGAGCAAAGCTTCCGATACAAAGGAGATATCGCACAGCTTCAGGCGCATGATCTCCGCCTGAAAGCCGCTGTCGATCACAAAAGCGTAAAACAGCGAAGCAAGGCCGATCAGCACCGCCGCCACGTAGCCAAGCACGCTGATCTGGCGAGCCAGCTTGGACAGCCGCAGCTGCAGGGGGCTTTCCCGCGTGCGCTCCTGCACTTCGCGCGAAATGCCGCCCAAAAGAGTGGCGTCTCCCACGGCACGCACCAGCATTTTGCCCTGTCCGCCCAATACTGTGCATCCCCGAAACAACGATGCCTCGTCCGAAGGCGATGCCTCATCCCGACCGCCCGCGCGCTTGACGATCTCTTTGCTCTCGCCCGTCATGGCGGATTGATCCAATTTGACCTCACCCTCAACCAAAAGCCCGTCCGCCGCAACCGCTTCCCCCGCCCCCACGGTCAACACGTCACCGACAACGACCTCGTCCGAGCAAAGGTGTTGCCAGCGACCATCCCGCAGCACCCGGCACCGCGCCGCAGACTCCTGCGCCTTGAGCTTGGCAAAGGCCGCCTCGGAGCCCATCTGCGACAGAGTAGAAACGGTACTCGCCAAAACAATAGACACCGCGATACCCACCGTTTCCATCCAATCGGCCTTGCGGAACATAAGAAGCAGATGCAACCCCAGCGCAAGCAATAAAACCCGAATGACCGGATCGTTCAGGTTGGACACAAAGCGGCGCAAAAATCCGATCGGCTTTTGCTCGCTCAATCGGTTGTCGCCGTAAATTCTGCGGGATTGCTCGGCCTCGCGGTCCGTCAGACCGCAAAGGGCCGGCTTTGTCCGCTCTCTACCATTTTTTTCCTCCTTGGGCTTGTTTATGCAGATCATTCCATTTCCTCCGTTGTTTTGGTCTTCAAATCACTATATGAAGGAGCGCGGGGGAAATATGAGTTGAAGTAGCGCGACGGCGGCATCAAAAAAGAGCGGAGGATTTGCTCCTCCGCCCCTTGAAATTGCGTTATTTTTTCTTTGACCGTTCATAGCGTCGCTCGGCGGTCATCTGCCAGATGGCGTAGCCGATCAGATAGGCGCCGCCGCAGTAGACGAAAATACCCAGCCCGCGAAACAGCTTGGCGTTGGTCTGCATCTTGCGCTGCGACTCATCGATGTTCAAAAGCTCGCCTTTCTCCGTTCTCACCTCAATGACAAACTCGTTGTCCGGGTGAATCAGAAGGTACAGCCGCTCCCCCGTTTCCAAGGCATCGACCGCATCCACCACATTTTCCAAGGCACAGCACTCATGGATCGTTTGCATACTTCCGTCGGTAAAATAAAGCTCGATATAATCCTTGCTGTCCTGAACGTATCTTTCGTACACGCCCTCGAAGGGCAGCGCCTCCTCTCGCGCGACCTTTCCGTATGAGGACGGCATCATGACGAACACGGTCGCCATAACGAACGAAACAAGCGCGAGGACGATGGTGCGGATCGGCGAGGAGCCCTCGTCAAGCGCCACGCGGCGGGATCGGTAATCGTCCTCAAACACGGGCGTGTCCTTCTTACCGCGACGAGCTCGACGAGGCCGAGATTTGCGCTTGCTCTTTTTGCGCTCCCCGTCCGGCAGACACAGTCTTTCGCAGGCAACGAAATGAAATCCGTCGTAGCGCGCCTTAAAATCCAGGCCGATGTCGATCAGCTCGTCGTTGCTGTCCTCGTCCTCGGTCACGGGCAACAAAAGGAATTTCTTATCTCTGAAGCGAAGAATGCAGCCAAACGTCCGCACCTCACAGCATTTGAGATCCTCGTAGGCGTACGTCACGGTTTTGGTGTCGTATTCGGTCTTGTATCGAACACGCATACCCTCCTCAGTCAAAGAAAAGTCAAACTCCTTCGCCTGTGCCGTGTCGAACAGTGGTGTATATTTTTTGGCATATTTTCTTGCCCGTATCACTTGATCGCGATACGCGGCATCTACTTTTATTTTCATCGCAGTTGTCCTCCAAGTTGTCCGGCGCCTGGTTGCCTTCACGTTATGTTACGAACCTCCATGCCAAATTGCAACGGGATTTTTGAAATTTTTATTTCCTCATTTATTATATCATACGTTCTCTTTTTTTTCAAGTCATGCCGGCATAAAAAAGGAGAAGATACGGCATCTTCTCCTTTTATAATATCCATCTTACTTCCGATACATCTTTCCAATGACTCTTCCCGCGCACTGGATATCCGAAAAATCGCGCAGGGGGATGGGCGCATAAATGGGGTTGAGCGACAACAGCTTGTCGCCGTCGAACTTTTTGAAATAGCCCTCGCCATCCAGAATGAAGATGCCCAGCTCTCCCACCTCGACCGACTCGCAATTCTGCACCAAGAGAATATCGCCGTCGTGGAATTTGGGCTCCATGCTGTTGCCGCTGATGCGCAGCGCATAGTCGGCATCCTGTGTTTTGGCATTGTCGGGGATGCGGATCTTACTCTCAGCCACTTCGCTCAAATCGATACCCATACCGGCCGATACCGGCATATCGTACAGCGAAATGGTGCGCTTGCCCAATCCCGCCGCGCTGACCGAAGGGGCACGCATACCGGGGGGTGTCAATACGCGAGCGCGCTCGGGACGCTCGGATACGACAAGGGCGGGCTCCTCCTGTGCTCCAAGGGCGCGCTCCTTTTCCTTTTCCAAAACCAGAAGCGTCAGCTCCTTGCCGTGCGCATCCAACTGGCGGAAGGACTCGACCATACGGATCTCCTGTGCGGACAGCGTATAATTGTTGGTGTTTTCGGGATTGCCACTGATCAGATAATCCAGCGAGCAGCCCAGCGCTTGGGCGATCGCCACGATATTGACAAGCTTGGGCGAATCGCTAATGCCTGCCAGAATTTTACTCAGCGTACCCAGCGGAATGCCTGTCATGTCGGACAGCTGGTCGTTGGTGATCTTTTTTTCGCTTTTGATCTGCTTAATGCGATCAATATAAGAGGTTGGCTGTGTCATACTGCTCTTTCTTGCCTCCGTTTCGACGATTTTTGCGAAAATAGTTCCTTGATTGGCATTATTATATCACCATTTTTCCGATTTGTAAATAGGTTTTTGAAATTTTTTTCTAAAATTAGAAAAAATGTATTGACAAATTCCAATTTCGATGTTATAATGCATTATACCAATTCCGAAAGCGGAAAAATTCAACAAAATTCGCCCGTCTTTTTCAGAATCAGCACCAAAAGAGCGGTCATACATCGACTTATTTCCGAAAGGAGAACTCATATGAACGGCTATTATACCGGAAAATCTCAATACAACAACGGAACCTCTCCTTACTTTGCCCGTCCCGCGGTGAGCCGTCTGGAGCGTTTTCTGGATTTTGTTTATCTGTTGATGACGTTGATCGCCAAGGGCCTGCGTGACCGCACCGTGCGCCGCATTCTGCGCTATTCGGTCGTTTCGGTTTGTGCCGTTGCCTTCATTGGCTTGATCGGCGGCCTGGAGCAGGGGCTCATTTCCATTGGAGGCGCCATTTTCACCGGGTTGTTTTTGCTCTTCGTCGAAATCCTTTGTCTGAAATAAATTTCACAACTGCCGAGTGGGAAGTATGCGGTCGGGGGACCGTGACGCAGACGCAAACCGTCTTCTTTTGTGTCTGACGTCACCCAAGGATTTGTACTCGGCAGAGAATCGCAAACCGCCCTGCGGACTATCGTCTGCAGGGCGGTGTTTTTGGTTTTATACTCAATAGGTCGGGGTGTCCAGGCGCCAGGTGCCGTTTTCCAACACCAGCACAAGCTCCACGGCCAGCGGGGTGGGATCGTTTTCCAGATAAGAATCCATCACGATGACGGCCGTTTGAGCATCGCCGTCGACGACACGCATGGTGGAATAATCGTAAATGCGCTGCCAGGTAACCAGGGGCGCGTAGGTGCGATGCTGATGCAGGCCCTTGTCGTCCTCTTTGAGCTGAGCGGGCATGGCGCCCTCCTCGTAAGCATATCCGTCAAACAGCGTGGCGGACAGCGATTCGACGTAGGCAGAAGAATACACGGAGGACAACAGCGTTTTGATTCGGGCCGCTGTCGAAATCGTGGCATAGGGTGTGACCGCCTCATACAAGGGACGGGTCGAATAGATGTGCATCGTTTCAGCATAAGTCGACTCCCATTCCCAAACGGGAAGACCATAACCAAACAGCAGATCGTTGACGGCGTAGGATCGTTCGATCAGATCCACGGCATCGTCGTAAATTTCCTCCAGAGTCGGAGGCGGCGAGCGTTTGCACGAGGCAAAGCAAATCAACGAAAACAGCAAGAGCAGTGCCAATACCGCACTCAAACATTTCAGCTTCATTCGTTTCCCTCCTTGTCCGTTTTGTATATTATAATACATATCTTCCGAAAAAGCAAGTGTTTTTTATTGCGATGCCGCTTTTTGTTCCCCGGCAGCTCTCACGCGACCCTGATTTTGACAAAAAAGCAGTCGTTTTTTGTCCATTTTGGAGCACAAAAAACAAATTAAAAGTTTTTTAAAAAAATCCAAAAAATTTTTCAAAAAACTATTGACATATTTAGGAAATCATGCTAAACTATTAGCAAGCATAATTGTTTCCACGCTAGCAATAGCGACATAAGAGAGTAAAAGACTGCCGATTCCGGGCGGTCTTTTATTCTTTTCAGGGAAATTTGAAAAAAGTCTTTACAATGCAACCGCTACACATTATAATGAGTTAAAACAAGTTACATTGCGAGCATAAGGAGAATTTTTATGAAACACGAAATCGTTTTATTGGACGGCGCAATGGGCACGGGGCTGTGGAACAAGGCCGAGGCCCGCGGCATTGAGAAAAAGCCGGTTTGGATATATAATATTGAACAGCCTGATCTGGTGGTGGAGCTGACACGGGAATATATCGCGGCGGGCTCTTGTGTCGTGCAGGCTAACACCTTCGGTGCCAATCGCCCCTCGGTCAAGCGGGTGTGCGACTACGAGGTAGCGGATATCGTGCGTTGCGGCGTGGAATTGGCCAAGCAAGCCGTCGCCGGCACGGACGTTCGCGTTTCGTTGTCGATCGGCCCTCTGTCCGAGATGATGGAGCCGTTTGGTGATTTGACCGAAGAGGAGGTCGAAGAGATCTACGAGGAGCAGATTGGAGCAGGTGCCAAGGCCGGTGCGGATTTGATCGCCCTTGAGACCTTTATGGACGTTGAAATGATGCGGGTAGCCGCGACGGTGGCAAAACGCTACGGCATTCCCGTGCTTTGCACCATGACGTTTGATCAGAGAGGCCGCACCATGATGGGCAACACAGTGGGACGCGTGATCGAGGAGCTGGAGCCTTTGGGCATTGACGGTATCGGCATGAATTGCTCGCTCGGTCCTGTGGAGGCTCTGCCCGTGATCGCATCGTTTGCCGCGCAGACGGATATTCCCCTGGTATTCAAGCCCAATGCGGGTCTGCCGCAGTTGGCCGAGGACGGATCGACCGTGTCGGACTACGACGCAGAGACCTTCGTCCGCGAGGTACTCCCCGCTCTGGAGTATTCTGTGAAATATTTGGGCGGATGCTGCGGAACGGATCCGTCGTATATCAAGGCGTTGAGAGAGCGTATTTGACGCTAAAATTCAAACAACTTCTCCCGAAAAATAAACGAAAGGACCCCACATGAAAACCACCATCGCATACAAAAACCACGGCGCAGGAATCACGTATATTTTGCTTACCGTCTTCGGCTTGCCATTTCTAATTTCCGCTTTCATAGAGCGTTCCCTGCCCTACACTCTTTTGGGCATATTCATTATGATTTTGGGCGGCATCTTCGCTATTCGCTATCTTTCCCTGCCCTCCCACATTATCATACTGAACGAAGATAACACCCTCCTTCTCCCCAAAGGAGTTGCCATTCCTTTGGAGGCACTGTGCGACGTATCCTACAAGCGGGCACGCGCCAAGGGCATTCAGTACCGTTGGGGAAAGATTATCCTGGAAACACGTTTTGGCACGTACAAATTTGACTTTGTATCCGATTGTGAGGAGGTCTCCAAACATTTGACGCGCTTAATGTACGCCGCAAAATATAGCAATATACAAACAGGGCAGATGTGAGGTCTGCCCTGTAAATTTATATTTTTACGACTTCTCCTGCGGACGCGCACACAGCTTCGCGCGTGCGCTGGGCGGTTTTTGATGCCACTTCTTGCTACGCGGCAAGAAGTGGCCAAGAAACGCGCCAAGACGTTCCCTCTTGGATCTCCCCTGTCCGTGCCGCTCTGCAAAGAGCAAAAGGAGAAAAACATCTACGTTTTTCCTTCATCTCCCGCCACACAGCCAACACGAGCGGCAGATCTGCCAAAGTAAAAAGTTTTGCGGGTTTCTTAAGGGCATTAGGCCCTTAAGTGTCTTTTCTTCGCCTATTCTTTGCGACAAGGCAAAGAATAGGCATAAAAAACAGCATACCGAACGCGCGCGATGCAATCGCGCTGTGTGAGGCCGTAGAAAAAGTTGTAAAAAATTCAACCCCTCACCAACAAAAAAGTTCTCGGTTCCTGATCGAACCGAGAACTTTTTTATTCTTCCAATCAATATCTGCCGGCTGCGCCAAACAGCTTGATCTTCTCCATGGTCGCTTCCTTAACGGCCTGCTTAACCGCGGGCATCAGGTCGGTCTGACCCATGCCGGGCTTGTACATCGCAGCAGCAGTCTTTGCAAAAGCAGCATTGATGTCGGTAAAGATATTAACCTTGGAAATACCCTTCGCTACCGACTGCTTGAAGTCGTCATCAGACAGACCGGAGCCGCCGTGCAGAACCAGGGGAACCTTAACCATGCTTGCGATGGTCTCCAGACGATCGAAGTCGAGCTTCGGCTTGGACTTGTAAGCACCGTGAGCGGTACCGATAGCAACCGCCAGTGCGTCAACGCCGGTAGCCTCCGCGTATTCCTTTGCCTGTGCGGGATCGGTGTAGATGCTGTGGTCACCGGGGCCGTGATTCTCGGCACTACCGTCGTTTGCACCAACGTGACCCAATTCAGCCTCAACCGTTACGCCTCTTTCGTGAGCGTACTGGGTCAGGCAACGAACGCGGCCCATGTTGGAGTAGTAATCGTCGGTGGAGCAGTCGTACATAACCGAGGTGAAGCCCAGGTTGATGGCCTTCTTGACCATATCCAGGTTCAGACCGTGGTCAAAGTGCAGAACGACCGGAACGGTTGCCTTCTTTGCCAGGGGGATCAGGAAGGAAGACAGATCCTCCAGAGATGCGAAGGGAGTCAGGACCTCTGCGGTACCGATGATGATGGGAGCGCGCAGCTCTTCCGCAGCTGCGATAACACCCTTGGCCATCTCCAGGTCGACCGTATTAAACAGACCAACCGCATACTTTTCGGCTTTTGCGCGAGGCAGAACGTCATTCAAAGTTACTAACATGATTTTTCTCTCCTATGTATTTATGAAAATTTAATTACAGACAAAATAATGCGGGGCGATCACAGCAGGTAGTAGGGCAATTCGTCCGATACCTGATAGATCTTGAAGGCGTTCGACTTGACCTTCTTGGGAGCGGCCTTCTTTGCGGCAGGCTTTTTGGCGGGAGCGGCAGCCTCAACCTTGACTTGCTCTTCGACGGGAGCAACCGCCTCCGGCTTTTTGGCGGGAGCTTTCTTCTTGGTCGTCGCGGAGGTGGAAATACGGGAAATACTGCTCTTACCTACTGACATCGTTGATAATCTCCTTTGTTAATTGTGCATATTCCTTCGCACTGCGAGAGCTTTTCTTGTAGGCGCCGACAGGCTTGCTGTTATCCTGCGCCCATTCGATCGAGCTGTCAATGCGGATAAAGGTCTCAAAGAGCTTGACGTCCTCCAGCGACCGAAGCGTCTCGACCGTCTGATGGAAGTAGTTTTTGCGCTCGTCTGCCTTGGTGATGGCCACGCCCAACACCTTGAGTGTGGGAGCGATGCTTCGCACTTGACCGACGAAATCGAACATATTGGCAAGGCCGAACAGTCCCCAAGGGCTAGCTTCCACCGGCACGACCAAATAATCCGACGCACACATAATGTTCATCACCCAGCCGCCAAGGGTTGGAGGCGAGTCGATGAGAATGTAGTCGTAAACACCCGTGGCCTTGACGGGCTCCAGGCACTTACGAAGAATAAACTCGCGTTGCCATTTGGTGAACAGCTCGTACTCGACCGAGCTCATCAGCGTTGAGGAGGGGATCAGATCCACGCCCTCGTAGGGGGTATGCTGAATGAAGCCCGCCAGCGATTTCTGTTCCTTGATGGCGGTGTACAGATTTTCACCGCTTTGAACGAAGCCAAGGGCCTCATCCTCGGGGAAAAAGGAAAGGGTGAGATTGAGCTGCATATCGCCGTCGATCAGAAGGACTCGCTTGCCCTCCTGCGCCATCTGATACGCAACGTTAGCGCAAGTGGTCGATTTGCCGCTGCCTCCTTTGTTGTTGGCAAAGCAGATCGTTTTGGTTTTGCTCATGCCGTCTCTCCTTTCGTTGATTGGTCTGTTCCATCGTCCAAATAGGCGATGATGTCCCGGATTCCCTCTCCCGTGTAGGAGCTGATACGAAAGACGGTCTTACAGCCCGCCAGTCTCAGCCAGCCCTCCACCCGATCGGGATTGCCCTCGGGCTTGTCAATGCCCGTCACGATGCCGATGACCTCGCGGTTGCAGGCCGTGGTACAGCAGGGCGGAAAGGGATTGTATGGGTAGTCGGATGCAATGAGCAGTCCGACGATATCGGCTTCGTAGGTATACAGCGCAAGGGCCGCGGCCAGCTCTCCGTTTTCCGCATACTCCCCCGGCGTGTCAATGATGGTGTCGGTGTAGTAGACGTACTGCGTTTTGCAGTAGGAGATCTGCTCGCCCTTGAGGCGTTGCATCAGCGTCGTCTTGCCTGCGGCGACGCGTCCCATTAAGATCAGCTTTTTCACGTCGCCCGATTACGTTCTGGTCACAGGGCAAACGGCAAAGCCCAATTTGTCGCGCACGTAGTTGGCAATGGCCTCGAAGGATGCCTCGACGGCCGACACGCTGCCCGTCAGGATCAGCGTTCCGCTGAAACGGTCAACAAAACCAAGCTCGGCGTCGGACGACTTCATGGCAATATCCGCCGCGATGATCGCCGTCTCGTGAGGCGAGATGGTCAGAACACCGATGGCAGAGCGGGAATACTCCACGGCAGGATCCAGTCCCAGCTTATGATACAACAGCTTGCCCGGATTGGCAATGATGTGGGCCAAGGAAATCTGACGGCCCGGCACCAATTCCTGCACGATGCGCAATTTATCATTCAGTTCATTCAAATTCAAAGGATTTTGTTCCATACCTTTTCCTTCTCACTTTTTACCTTTTACTTTATCACAGCTGCTCCCACAGCTCCTTGTGGGGAGCGGGAATCACCGACTTGCTGTTGAGCAAGCCCAGGCCTTCTGCATGTGCGGCTCCCGCGTCTACGGCGGCGGTTACGTCACCGACGGGACCCGTGAGGATAACGACGCCCTTACCGCCCATACCGCGCGAGATGCGCAGGTCGTACAGCTTGACGTTGGCCGTTTTGACGGCAATGTCGGCCGCTTTGATGGCGGTCGCGCCCGAAAACGTCTCGATGACACCGACACTTCCCTCTCTCTTGGTATCCTGTGTACCAAACAAAGCGGTAATCACGGCAGGATCGATGCGTCCCATGGTCGAGCAGTCAATTATGACGCTGCCAAAGCGGGAGCGGACGACGTCAAGCGCCGCCGTCACGTCGGCAATACCGCCCGTGACGATAATTTCATACTTGCCGGGGCAGGTAGCGTGCGAGGTGATCAAACGAATGCCCGCGCTTTTGAGGGCAATGTCGCAGGCCTCGATGCCCTTGGCAATGCTTTTCAGTTCAATAACTCCGATAGCCTGATACATATCGTTCGGCTACTCCTTTCCAATCGCACCGCTCAAACGGCGCAAGGTAACTCTCTTATTTTTTCTCAATGACGACCTTGGTCGGATCGACGTAGGTCACCACACCCGCAATGGATGCGTGCTGGGGTACCGAAAATCCTTCGGCAGCCGTAGCGATGACCTGTCCCTCCTCCACCACGTCGCCCACGCTCACGCAAGGGATGCTGGGCGCGCCGATGTGCTGGGATGTGAAGATCTCTACCCGATCCATCTCCAGCATTTCAGGGATATACTCGGGCACGCGGTCAAATTTGTCCACGCCAAGCATTCTCTTCCAGCGGTCGGAGGGGATCTGTCTTGCTCTGCGCTCGGGATGAACTTGAAATTCCTCTCCAGGCTTGGCAATATATTTCATGCGATTTTGCGCCAACGTCTTTTTGTGTTGCGCAATCACGGCGCGGGGCGAGATGGACTGGCAACAAGCCGCGATCTCACAAACGCCGCAGGCCGAGCACATACTGGCCGTCATCACCGATTCGGGCATGGTCTCAGACACCGCATTCTCCACTCGGACGTGCTTGTGCGGCTCCAAGGGATAACCCAAAAGCGCGCGGGGGCACAGATCGGTACAGCGGGTACATTGACAGCAGGCGGAAGCCGCCAGCGTCAGCTGTACGCGAGGGGTTCTCTTCTTTACGTTAATCGCGGGGATATCGTCCGGGAAGATCATCAGTCCCTTGGTCGCCTTGGTGACGATGGTCTTGCTCGGATCAATGACCTTACCCATGGAAGGACCGCCGTCAAGCACGGTGTAACCCTCGGGCACCTTGATGCCCAATCGGTCGAACAACGCTCCTACGCAGGTGCCGACCGGCACGCGAAGCACGCAGGGGTTGGGAACACAGCCGTGAATCGTCAGCCATTTTTCAATGACGGGCTTGTTGTGGCGCAACGCCGCCCGGATATTGTAAACGGTCTCCAGGTTCATGACGATGACCCCCACCGTCATGGGAAGCTGTCCGGGAGGCACCAAGCGTCCCGTCGCTTCATAAATCAAATTGATCTCATCGCCCATGGGATAGACGTTGGGCAGCAGCTTGACAAACACGCCGGGAGCGAGCTCCTGACCGTCCGTCCAGTGTAGCGCCTTGCCCTTGGTTCCCTTGACGCTGAGCAGGCACTTGTTGATGCCTGTCATTTCCATGATGGCCTCGGCGCCTTCCAGCACGCGATACAGCCGCTCATGGATGAGCATATAGTCGGTATACAGGAGAGGTTCACATTCAGCCGCATTGATGACCAGCGTGTTTGCGCCCTCGGCAAGCTTGGCAAACGAGGGGAAGCCTGCGCCACCCGCGCCTACGATGCCTGCATCCTGTATGATTTTTTTAACTTCGTTCAGTTCCACTGACATTCTCCTTTTAGCTTATGCGATAAAATCGCACAAGATCGCGCCTGAGTTGACGATACCGGCCGCCGCCGTCGCGCGCATATTTATGCGCATACAAAACCGCGGATAGCCGCAATCAACCTAATATCAATCAACAATACCGACGACGACCGCGTCCACCGGCGCGGAGGTGTTATGCAACGCCAGACGCGCGCTGCTGCCCGTCGTCAGAAGCACCGTCTCACCGATACCGGCACCGACGCTGTCAACTGCAATGATGTATTTGTCCGTATTCTGCCCATTTTCGATGATGCGAACCTCCAAAAACTTGGAGCCGACGAGCGAATTTTGCTTGCGGGTAGATACGATATTGGAAATCACGATACCTTTTAACATGAGCTTCCTCCGACTTTTATTTGACCAGCGTCACACGCGCGCCGTTGCCGATACCGACTGCGTTGGCATCGTCGGTGTCCACGTGCATTTCGAGCGCGAACTTGGGGCTGACGCGGATCTGCACGTCAAACCAGCGGGTACGGCGGGGGCCCGAGGTTACGTCGATGTTGACGTACTCACCGTCCGACACGCCAAAGCGCGCCGCGTCGTCCGTGTGCATATGGATATGACGGTTGGCAATGATGCAGCCCTTCTTGAGCGACACGATGCCGCAAGGACCCACGATGATAATGGGAGCGGAGCCTTCCAAGGAACCCGACTCACGTACGGGGGGCTTAACCTTGAGCGTGAAGGAATCGGTGCGGGAGATCTCAACCTGCGACTCCTTACGAAGCGGACCGAGCACGCGCACGCCCTCGATGGCGCGCATGGAGGGACCAAGGATGGTCAGCGTTTCCTTGCAAGCGTACTGACCGGGCTGGGACAGATCCTTGATGGGAGTCAGCTCGTAGCCGGCGCCAAACAGGGTCTCCAGATCCTCCTTCGACAGGTGAATATGACGGTTAGAAATGCCGACGGGGATATCGCCTGCGCTCGCAGGAGCGGCAGCGGGAGCGGGGACCGACGCGGGAGCGGCGGAGACGCCCTCACCGTTCTTTTGCAGGTCAGCCAGCACTCTCTTGACCATTTCGGCAACAGCAGATGCATTGTAATCCATAATAAATGCCTCTTTTCTATGTAATGATAAATTTCAACAATATTATATATATAGAATCCGATGAACGGAAGTATTTGCTATTTCAGCGTCCCACAGGACGAAAAACGATTCAAGGATACGACAGCGCGGCACTGTCGGGCGAAAAGCAGCATCGCCGATGAAAGTTCGCCGCGGTGGGCGCGTGTGCGGGATATCCGCACACGCGCACCGTAGCGCGTCATTGACAAAGTAAGACTAAGATTAGATCTTAGGCAGAACCTGCTCAACGTCGCCGTGGGGTCTGGGAATAACGTGGGTAGCAACAACCCCACCCAGGTTTGCAGCAGCAGCGCCGCCTGCCCCAACAGCAGCCTTAACAGCACCGACGTCGCCACGAACCATGAC
>JAZLCA010000082.1:0-37539 GCA_045613985.1 Eubacteriales bacterium
GGCGGGAGATGAAGAAAAAGAACAGATGTTTTTCTCCCTAGCCCTCTTTGAAGAGCGGCAAAGAAAGGGAGATCCAAGAGGGAACGTCTTGGCGTCTTTTCTTTCGCCATTTCTTTGCGACGAGGCAAAGAAATGGCATCCTTGCCGAAAAGCGAACGCGCGTAGCAGTGTGAGCCCGTAGGAGAAGTTGTGGAAAATTCAAACTCCCTACCTCAATCAAACAACATCTCCGCCAGCACCGTATTGCTCACCGCAAACCCCCGATCCGTAAAACACATCCTCTCGGGCGTGTCGGTCAACAGACCGGCGGCCGCAAACGGCGCGGCGGCCTCGGCATACAGGGCGTCAAAATCCTGTCCGAAGCGAGCGAAAAAATCACGCTTATCCACCCCGTCGCAAAGCCGCAGGCGCAACATCACGTATTCGTCGCGTGCGGTGCGGTCGTCCAAAGTCTCCTCCGGCTCGACCGTGTCGTCGCCCGCAAGATAGGCGGCAAGGTCGCGGCTGTGCCCCGTGCGAACACCACCCATCAGCGAGTGAGCCGCCGGGCCAAAGCCCAGATAATCGTCCATGTTCCAGTAGTGCAGATTGTGGCGCGAATGCTTGCCGTTCCGGGCAAAATTGCTGATCTCGTACCGCTCGTAGTCCGCATCTCGCAGGCGATCGAGCAACTGCGCGCTCATGTCGCACAAGGTGTCCTCGTCGGGCAAGGGCAGGGTGTCGCCCGCCTCGAAAAAGGGGGTGTCGGGCTCGACGATCAGGCTGTAGGCCGAGATATGCTCCGGCGCAAGGGCCAGAATTTCATCCAGCGTGTGAGAAAAACTTTCGATGGTCTGATGGGGAATGCCAAACATGACGTCCAACGAAACGTTATCAAACCCGGCCGTACGGGCGGCAAGGTAGGTTTTTTTGGTATCCTCAAAGGTGTGAATGCGCCCCAGTGCGGCAAGCTCTGCATCCACGGCACTCTGCGCTCCGATGCTCAGGCGATTGATACCAAGCGAGCGCAGAGCGCGCAGCTTGTCCTCGTCGGCGGTCGCGGGATTGCACTCGACCGTGATCTCGGCATCGTCCGAGAGGGCATAGTTCGTGCGAATGATGTCAAGCAGACGGGCAAAATGAGAGGGCGAGAGCAGCGTGGGCGTGCCGCCGCCGAAATAGACGGTATCAACCGTATGATTTACGGCCCCCGGGGCTTTGTTTGTCAGCTCGTCGCACAGGCGAGCGACGTAGTGGCCCAAGGTCTGTTCCGACCGTCCGGGATAGGAGCAAAAATCGCAGTACAGACATTTGCGGCGGCAAAACGGGACGTGAACGTATAGGCCGAGCGGCTTATTTTTCTTCATCGTCCAGCTTGAGCACGGCCATGAATGCTTCGGGCGAGATCTGGATGCTACCCAGCTGGCGCATCTTTTTCTTACCTTCCTTCTGCTTTTCAAGCAGCTTTTTCTTACGGGTAATGTCACCGCCGTAGCACTTGGCAAGCACGTCTTTTCTCATGGCCTTGACCGTCTCGCGGGCGATGATCTTGGCACCGATGGCGGCCTGAATGGGTACTTCAAACAGCTGGCGCGGGATGTTGTCCTTGAGCTTTTCGGCGATCTTGCGGGCTCTTGCATAGGCCTTGTCCTCGTGAACGATAAAGAACAGTGCGTCCACCTTGTCTCCGTTGAGGAGGAAGTCGAGCTTGACCAGCTTGGACTGCTCGTAGCCCTTGACCTCGTAGTCGAGCGAGGCGTAGCCGCGGGAACGGCTCTTGAGAGCGTCGAAGAAGTCGTAGACGATCTCACCCAGGGGCAAGTCGTAGAGCAGCTCGACGCGGGTGGGATCGAGGTGCTTCATATCGATAAAGATGCCGCGACGGTCCTGGCAAAGATCCATCAGGTTACCCACGTAATCCAGAGGGGTAATGATGGAGGCGCGGACGATGGGCTCGTACGCCTGAGAGATCTCGTCGGCGGAAGGGTAGTTGGAGGGGTTGTCGATCATGATCGTCTCGCCGTCCCGCGTTTCGATCTTGTAGATAACGCTGGGGGCGGTGGTGATCAGATCGAGATTGAACTCTCGTTCCAGTCGCTCCTCAATGATCTCCATGTGGAGAAGACCGTGGAAGCCGCAACGGAAGCCGAAGCCCAGAGCGATGGAGGTCTCAGGCTCAAACAGCAGGGCGGCGTCGTTGAGCTGCAGCTTTTCCAAGGCGTCGCGCAGATCGCCGTAACGGGCGCCGTCGGCGGGATAGATGCCGGCGTAGACCATGGATTGTGCGGGGCGGAAGCCGGGCAGGGCCTCGGTGGCGGGACGGTGCGGATGGGTGACGGTATCACCCACGCGGGTGTCGCCCACGCTCTTGATGGAGGCGGTGATATAACCGACGTCACCGGCGCGAAGCACGTCGCATTTTTTCAGACCAAAGGGTTCAAGCGTGCCGACTTCGACCACGTCAAAGGTCGCACCCGTGCTCATCATCATCATTTTTTCACCGGCGCGAAGCGAACCGTCGCGCAGACGCACCATGACAACGACACCCAGGTAGCTGTCGTAGTAGGAGTCGAAGACGAGAGCCTTCAAGGGCGCGTCCTCGTCGCCCACGGGGGCGGGAATATCGCGCACGACGGCCTCGAGCACGGCGGGAATGTTGATGCCGGCCTTGGCAGAGATGGCGGGGCAATCCTCGGCGGGAAGACCTATGACGTCCTCGATTTCGCTGCGGCACTTATCCACGTCGGCGGCGGGCAGGTCGATCTTGTTGATGACGGGAACGACCTCGAGATTTGCGTCGATGGCAAGATAGGCGTTGGCAAGCGTCTGTGCCTCGATGCCCTGGCTGGCGTCCACGACAAGAAGGGCTCCTTCGCAGGCGTTGAGCGAGCGGGAGACCTCGTAGTTGAAGTCGACGTGGCCGGGGGTGTCAATCAAATTAAGGGTATAAACCTCGCCGTTGGGGGCGGTGTAGTCCAGCTTAACGGCGCGGGCCTTGATGGTGATGCCGCGCTCGCGCTCGAGATCCATGTTATCGAGCAGCTGGGATTCCATATCGCGCTTGGAGACGGTTTGAGTGGCCTCGAGCAGGCGGTCAGCCAGGGTGCTTTTGCCGTGGTCGATGTGGGCGATGATGGAGAAATTTCGGATGTGGTTCATTCTCTCGTTGGAGTTTGCCATAGGTTTCGGTCCTTTGTTTTATTTTTTGGATAGCGGCGTGAGCCGATACATATTTTCTCATTATATATTATAGCGGAAATTTTTTCGTTTTGCAAGGGGGGAAGGGGGGATTTGTGGCCGGGGAGGTGAAATTTTTTACTATTTCGTAGCCGGACGCTAATGCTGGCTTATCATTTCGTGTTTATTCGAAGTTCAGTTACCCGCTTTGGAAGAATTTTGCCTTGCAAAATTCTTCCCTTAGAAAAGCAACTTTTGTACCGCGCGCCGCGCGGTATCGGCTTTGATGTTCTTTCCTTCTCGGATGAGAAAGAAGGGACACTCCGTCGCCCACCCTTGACATTTGTGTTGAACATTGATATAATAATTACAACTATACTTTCCCCACTCGGAGGATACTACCATGTCTTTTTATCCCGGTCTTGTTTCCATCTCCTTCCGCCGCTATTCGGTGGATGAAATACTCGACGCTTGCCAAAAAGCAGGGCTTGCCCTGATCGAATGGGGCAGTGACGTTCACGTCCCCGCGGGCAATGCACCGATCGCTGACGAGGTCGCTGCCAAAACTGCGGCTGCCGGTCTGCGTACCGTTGCTTACGGCTCCTATTTCCGCCTGGGCCAACACACGCCCGCAGAGTTTGCCCCCTATATCGACAGCGCAAAACGCTTGGGTGCCAAGGTCATCCGCGTCTGGGGTGGCATCAAGGGCAGTGCCAAAATGAGCGAGGAGGAAAGAGCGCGCCTGATCGCCGACGCTCGCGCCATTGCCGACATGGCGGCGGATGCCGGTTTGATCGTCACGCTGGAATGCCACGGCGATACCGTAACTGACCATGTCGACAGCGGCATCGCCTTTTATGAGGAGGTCAATCACCCCGCTCTTCGTGCCTACTGGCAGCCCAACCAGTTTCACGATGAAGCCTACAACCTTGCCGCGGCCGAACGCTACGCTTGTTTGACCGAATGCCTGCACGTGTTCCATTGGAGCGCGACCGCCCGTCATCCGTTGTCGGACGGCACGGCGATCTGGGAGAAATATCTGGATATGTTCCGCGAAGAGGCAAAGACGCGCGATATTGGACTTTTGCTCGAATTTATGCACGACGACCGTCTGGAAACGCTGGCAGAGACTGCCGCGACGCTCAAGGGCTGGATCGGATAATATTTTTTTGCAAGAATTCGGACAAAACGGTTGCTTTTTGCCGCACTCACTCGTATTCGTGTGTGTAGCGTATCCGTGAATGCGCAATCCGCTGATAAAGGAGAACCAACATGAAGAAATGGACATTGCTGTTGCTGTGCATGGTCTTGGCGGGCAGTCTTTGGGGCTGTCATGGCGAGCTTCCCACCCCGCCCGTCGAGGATAATCCTCCCGGCTGGCAAGCCATGTTTGACAGCTATGAAGACGTTTTAAATAAGTACCGCGAGCTGTTGTCGGGGGCCGAGGAGATCTCGACCGATCTGCCCGCCGACGAGCGCGACCGCGATATTCTTGCGGCGCTGACCGACGCGGCCGCCTATTCTCTCGACGAGCCCGCGGAGAAGGGCTACGGTTATCTCGACGTCAACGGCGACGGAACACAGGAGCTTATTCTGTTCTCGCAGGATTATCTCAAGCTCTACTCGATCTACACCCTGCAAAAGGGCAAGCCCACCCTCGTGTACGACTGGGTGGAGGGAGAGGGCGTGCATCGCGGCGCGATCGACCGCGCGGGATACATCTACGCATCGTCCTCCCCCGCGCTATATACCAACGTGGAGACGCCCCCCGAGGAGTGGTACACGTCCGTGTGGCGCTTGACCGAGGACGGACAGCGCAAGGGTATCACTTTGCGCACCTACGACGAGAACGGCGATGGCTCGCCCGAGAAATACAAGGCCTCGGCCGGTGACCTTTCGTTTGAGCTTGAAGAGCAAAGCCATATTTATACGTGGCGGCAATGGGAAGACGATATGCGCTCTTGCCTGATGGGGTCTCGCCGTCACATTGGCGATGCCGGCTTGCGCTTCACCGCCCTTTTGGATGACAAAAAAACGCCCGACGAAAGTCTCCCTGTGGCCGACCTGTCAACCTACGACGGCATTCTCGCCGCGTATCGCAAGATGGTCGCCCTTTATCCCAATTACAATCCGTATGACAGCTATTTGATCTCGGAGCAATATACCGCCGGTTACCGCTTTGAAACGGATGCGGACTTTGCCCTGTACGCCCGTCTGTTGACGGCAGGCTATAGCGTCCGCCCCGAAGAGAACCGCCAAGGACACTTTGCTACAGGCGGGCAGAACGCCTACGGTTACGATCAAAGAGACCTCAATGGCGACGGCACAGAGGAGCTGATCCTTTTGACCGATGCCTATGATGTCATCGCCGTGTTCACGATGCGACAAGGAAAGGCCGAGCTTATTTGCCTGCGCCCCGACCGGATCGACGAAGAGGGTAACATTTACGAAAGCTATGCCTCCACCTACTATCTGGCCAACGATGAATATCGCATCTGGTCGCTGGACGAAAAGGGAAATAAGGTGGCAGAATTTGTGGCTTGGCAAGCCATGGTAGAGCCTCACCGTTTTGCCTACTATCAGCTGGTGGATGGCGACGAGGTTCGCATCCCCGACGAGGAGGCCGAAGAGGTGATGAGCCGCTTTGACGGCAAGGCTGCCTTGGTCGGCAATGCGCAATATATGCGGGGTGTGACGGGGCTTTCCTTCCTTACCGTGTTTGAACGGGCGATGCCGAACGAGAGCTACGTTCTTACCTGGACGCATTTCGCCAATTATTCGGACGTGTTGACCATCACCTCCGTATCCGAAAGCGAAGTGAGATTTACCTGGCACGAAGAAAAGGGCGAGAGCGAAATTACGCTGACCGCCACCGCGTCCGCCGCTGATCGCTACGCCTTTGAAGCCGACGGCATCAAAGGACAGCTTGCCTTTGGCGTGCGTTGCGTGTGGGTGATCGTCGAGGAGAGCGCGACCGAAACGATTGCTCCCGGCGCGTATCTGTATGATATTTTTGATAGGCACAATTCCTAAATAAAAAACGGCTCCCTTGGAAAAAGGGAGTCGTTTTTTGTCTTTATTCCTTGATTTCTAGATGCAGTCGACAACGCTCGGCCTGCGCTCCGCGGATCTCTACCACGTAGTCGAGATCGAGCGTGGCCTCATTATCGAGAAGGCGGTTGTCCACTTTAATGGTATGCACGCACACCTCGAAAGGCATAAATGGCGTTTTGTAGGTGCAAAAATGCCGCTTGCCCGGCTCAAACACCAGCGCGGTACTGACACTTCCGCTGCGGATCATGGTCAAAAGATGGGGCTGGGAGCGGACGAAGGACAGCTGGGAGGACGTTCCCTCCATGCCGGTCAGGGCGGTCTCCTCGTAGCTCAAAGAGAACATATCGTCGGTCAGGCGCAGGCGGGCATCGCTGTACATTTCCATGTTCTGCGGTTCGTCGTCGTCCGTCTCCAGCGGATCGAACACGCCTTCAAGGTAAGCGTCGGCCTCGGTCATGCCGGCCAGCATATCCTCAAACAACTGCGCCGCGACACCGAAACGCTCCGAGCGCAAAAAAATTCTCACTTTTTTCAGCATGGCAATTCTCCTTTTCTTTGCTTCATGATCCACACCTTCAGAATTGCCGTTTGGGTTTTGGCATCCGGGACCTCGCCGCGCAGGATCCTGTCGACCAGCTCGGACAGGGGGATGCGGACAACGTCCAAAAATTCATCCTCGTCGGGGCTGGTTTCGCCAAAGGTCAACTCTTCGGCCAAATACATATCGATCACCTCGTCTACGTAGGCGGGGGTGGCGAGCAGCTGACCGATATGCGTCAGCTTTTGGCAGACGGCTCCCGTTTCTTCCCGCAATTCGCGCAAGGCGGCCGCGACGCGGTCTTCCTGTGCAGAGTCCAGCTTGCCCGCCGGGATCTCGAGCAGGACCTTTGCATTGGGGTAGCGGAATTGGCGGACACATACCACCTCGCCCCGGTCCGTCAAGGGAACGACGCAGACGGCGCCGACGTGGCGGATGACCTCGCGCACAGCCTCCTGCCGGTTGGGAAGGAGAACGGTGTCGCGAAAGAGGTGGACGATTTTACCATCGTAGATAAGCTCGGAGGAAAGAGGGGTTTCAATGAGGTGAGAATCGGTCATAGGATGTCCTTTCAGGGATGGTTTCGTTTGGCTCAAGCTTTTGTGATTTTGCAGGGGCAAATCTTGTTCGCCCGCCCCTGTCGCGTATGCACGGCGGGTGGCCGCTTGGGGGCTTCTTTAAGAAGCTTGTTACTTTTGCACCAACTCTTTATAAATCGGCGCATACACCTCGGCGTCGCGTACGACGCAGCCGGGGGTGCCGCCGGGCTTGCGCATGATCTCGGTGCATTTGGAGCAGGCCAAGCACAGCTTTTTGTCGTTCAATTTACCCGTCTTGGCGATGTCGACGGCCAGGTCGGGATAGGCCAGCGTCTGACGGCCAAAGCCGGCGAAGGCAAACCAGCCCTCGTTGATGCAGCCCGCCGCCACGTGAGGAGCTGCGCCGCCCATGAAGGTTAGAGCAGAGCTGATGACCGCCACCTCGGGGATGGACTTTGCCACCTCGGCCGTTCCCTTGAGCATACGCTCGCAGCCGATCATGGGATGCTCGGGGGCCTCGTAGCCGCCGCGGGTGTAGGGACGGTTGACGTGAGGATTGAAATAGGGATTGCCCATGGTGAAGTCGAGCAGCTTGACGCCGCTGTCGCGAAGCGCTTGGCAAAGGGCGATGGCCTCGGTCATGTCGGGATCGGTCGTTCCGTCGTCGCGCACGCCAAAGCCGTCGGGGTAGAGATAGCCGTCGTACAGATTCATGCGGGAGGTGATCAGAAAGTCCTTGCCGCAAAGACGTACCGACTCGGCTACGGCCGTGCGGAACAGTCTGGTTCGATTTTCAAAGCTGCCGCCGAACTTGCCGGGGCGGGTGTATGCACTGAGCAGCTCGCACAAAAGATAGCGGTGGCAGCACTTGATATCTGCGCCGTCAAAGCCGCATTTTTCGGCCAGCTGCGCGCCTTCGATCAGCTTTTGCTGCACCGTTTCCAAATAATCGTCGGTTACGATGCGGCTGTCGTCGATGGGATTGTTCGCCTCCAGCGTTGCGCAGTGGTAGGCGATCAGCGGGGCCGGTGTGCCCTCGGGCTTGCTGTAGCGGCCCGAGTGAGTCAGCTGGGCAATGACCAGCGGCTCGTAGCCGTTTTCCTTGAGGCAGACGGTTTTGATCCTCTCAACTAGACGGGCAAAATCGTCGGCCGTGTTTTCGTTGATATAAAGCTGGCGGGGATTGGCACGACCTTCGTTCAATACCGCCATGGCCTCGGCCCATACGATACCTGCGCCGCCCTTGGCAAAGCGGTCGTAGCGACGCAAGCCCAGCTCGTCGGGGCGACCGTCAAGGGTGCCGTCGCAGCCCTCCATGGGCTGATAAGCGATGCGGTTGGGTGCGATTTTCGAGCCGATGCGCAAGGGAGTATTCAACACGTCCGTGGTTTCGGACCAAGGAAGCTCCACTCCCGCCTCGGCGCACATGGCGCGGTATTGCTCCTCGTTCTTTGGTACAGTCAATGCCATATGATTCATCGCGGAATGTTTCCGCGCTCCTTCCTTGAATGGTTGCTTAAAAATTGCCTGCGCAAGCGAAAAACACCTTGACTTTCCCGGCAGGCTACGATATAATCATTATAAGGGCTTTTGAGTTTTTTTGCAAGGGAAATTTCACATTTTAATTTAAAAAACTGCATTGAGGCTCACGAATAAGGATAAATACGGAGGATATCGTATGAAAGCATTTTATTTGGTGGAAAATCCCGGCTCGCTCCGAGCCGTTTACAGTGAACAATTGCGCGCCGAGCTCAAGGAGCTGTGCGGTGCCGAGCTCATCCTTTCCAAGAATCAGCTACAGGAGCATCGCGAAGAATTGCGCGAAGCCGAATATCTCTTCTCCACTTGGAGCATGCCCGCGCTGACGGAAGAGCAGATCGCGGAATATCTGCCCTCGCTCAAGGCAGTATTCTATGCGGCAGGCTCGGTGCAGGGCTTTGCCCGTCCCTTCCTCAACCGTGGCATTCAGGTCTTTTCCGCCTGGGCGGCCAACGCCGTGCCCGTTGCGGAGTACACCGTCGCCCAGATCATTCTGGCAAACAAGGGCTTTTTCCGTAACGTCCAAATCTGCAAGACCAATCGCTCCGAGTGCGGACGCCTGACCACCTCGCATCGCGGCAACTATGGTTGCAGCGTTGGTCTGATCGGCTGCGGCATGATCGGTGCCTTGGTGGCCGAAATGCTCAAGGCCTACCACCTCCACGTCATGGCCTACGATCCGTTTATGAGCGCGGAAAAGGCGGCGCGTCTGGGGGTCGAGCAGGTGGACGACCTCAAGATTTTGTTTGAAAAATGTACCGTCGTGTCCAACCATTTGGCGAACAACGCCCAAACGCGCGGCATGATCAACTATGATATGTTTGCCGCCATGACCGACTATGGCACCTTCCTGAACACCGGTCGCGGCGCGCAGGTGGTCGAAGCGGATATGGTGCGGGCCCTCGGTGAGCGTCCTACCCTGACCGCCGTCCTCGACGTGACCGATCCCGAGCCGCCCCTGGCGGACAGCCCCCTTCTGACCATGGATAATATCATTCTGACCTCCCATATCGCAGGAAGCCAGCAGGATGAGTTCCACCGTATGTCTGAGTATATGAGAGACGAATATCTCGCCTTGGTCAGCGGTAAGGAAACCAAGTACAGCGTTACACTCAAGATGCTGGAGACCATGGCGTAAGCAAGTGATTGCACAGATTCACAGAACACGAAGGAGAGAAAACATGAAAAAATGTGCTGTTGTGACCGGTGCTCTGGGTGGCATCGGCTATGAGACCGCCAAGACCTTTGTGTCGCGCGGTTATATCGTTGTCGGCATGGACGTTCGCCCTGCCGCAGATTGCCAAGAGCAGATCGCGTCTCTTGGAGAAAACTTTGTCTACGTCGCAGGCAATCTTGCGTGCGGTGCGGACCGTCAAACGCTGATCGAAACCGCCGTCAAAACGGCCGGCCGTATCGACGCTTTGGTCAACGTCGCAGGCGTTGCCCCCAAGGTGCGCCGCGACCTTTTGGAAATGACCGAGGAAAGCTATGATTTCGTCATGGACATCAACACCAAGGGAACCATGTTCTTAACCCAGCTCGCTGCCCGTCAGATGCTTGCGCAGGAGCGCGGCGAGGACGGCGTGCGGGGCTATATCGTCAACATTTCCTCCTGCTCGGCCTATACCAGCTCGACCTCGCGGGGTGAGTACTGTGTTTCCAAGGCGGGCACGACGATGCTGACCATGCTGTATGCGGACCGACTGGCCGGCGAGGGCATTCCCGTCAACGAGATCTGCCCCGGCATCATCGCCACCGGTATGACGGCTGTTGTCAAGGAAAAATACGATAAGCTGATCGCCGAAGGACTCGTCCCCGCCGGACGCTGGGGACAGCCCGCCGATATTGCCAAGGCGGTCATGGCTTTGTGCGACGGCACGCTGGGATATACCACGGGCCAGTCGATCATTGCCTACGGAGGAATGCATATCCGCAGGCTGTGAGCAGGGGATGGTTGAGATTTTTAACAGCTTCTCCTACAGTCGCTCACACTATGCCTGCGGCACGCGCTCGCGGATAGGCGTTTGATGTTACTTCTTTGTCGTTCCACAAACGAAGTAACCAAGAAAGGGAACCAAGACGTTCCCTCTTGGATCTCCCCTGGCTTTGCCGCTCTACATAGAGTGAAAGGAGAAAAACATATCTCCATCTTATACACCGCACGCCGCATAGCTACCACGAGCGGCAGGTAGAGAAAGTAAAAACTCTTGCTTTCATCCTGCTTGAACTTTCGCCTATCACAAGGTGCGTCGCAGGAGGTAGAACTTTTGCTATCACGTCGTGCGTGCGCTCGCAAAATTTGAAGATGTCTGCCTTTGCGAAAAGATGAGCAGAGCGATAGCGGCGCGACCTTTTCGCACTGCGGGAATCCAAAGGGCATTAGGCCCTTTGGTCCGCTTTCTTGGTTCGTTCTTTGTCGGATGACAAAGAATGAACACAAACTGTCCGCGAGCGCGCAGCAGTGTGAGCGTCCGGCTACGTACATCATAAATACTTTAGAAATCTCCCCCGAAAGGATGATATTTATGAAAACCATCACCCTCTCCACCGCCATCATCGGCACCGGTGCCGCCGGTTATAACGCCGCGTTGCGCCTGGCCCGTGCGGGACAGCCCGATATCGCTATCTTTACCATGGGCATCATGAACAGCACCTCCCGCAATACGGGATCCGACAAGCAGACCTATTACAAGCTGTCTCTTGCCGGCTCGGCCCCCGATTCCCCCGAGGCTATGGCCCGCGATTTGTTCGGCGGCCGCTGTGTCGACGGCGACCACGCCTTGTGCGAGGCCGCACTTTCGGCGCAGTGCTTCTATCAGCTCTCCGAGTTGGGCGTGCCTTTTCCCGTCAATCGCTACGGCGAAAGCGTGGGATATCAGACCGACCACGACACTCGCGGCCGCGCCACCAGCGCAGGTCCCCTGACCTCCAAGCTGATGACCGAATGCCTGGCCCGCGAGGTGGAGCGTTATGGCGTGACCGTTTACGATCATGCCCAGGTCATCCGCATACTCAAGCATGAGAGCGGCGAAGGACTGGGCTTTGTTGTGTTGAATACCGCCGCGACGGACGGGGAGGATCGCCTCTTTTGCGTCGTGTGCAAAAACATCGTCTGGGCGACGGGCGGACCGGCCGGCATCTACGCTGACTCGGTCTATCCCCAAGGTCACGTCGGTTCGACGGGCGTTGTGCTTGAAGCAGGTGCCAAGGCGAAAAATCTGACCGAATGGCAGTACGGACTTGCCTCGGTCGCTCCCCGCTGGAACGTGTCGGGTACTTATATGCAGGTGTTGCCCCGCTTCGTGTCGGTCGATGCCGAAGGAAACGAATATGAATTTTTGAGTGAATATTTTACCGATCTTGGCGAGTGCCTCTCCCGCGTGTTCCGCAAGGGATATGAGTGGCCGTTTGACAGCCGCCGCGCCCGTGACGGCTCGTCCGTCATCGACCTGCTCGTCTACCGCGAGACCAAGCTGCGCTCGCGCCGCGTCTATCTCGACTTCCGCCGCAACCCGGCAGGACTGGACGAGCTTCCTTACGATCAGCTGGATGAGGAAGCCCGCAAATATCTGGAAAACGCAGGCGCCTGCTTTGGCACTCCCATCGAGCGTCTGGATCACATGAACCGTCCCGCCATTGAGCTGTACGCCTCCAAGGGCGTGGATATCACCAAGGAAATGCTGGAGATCGCACTGTGCGCCCAGCACAACAACGGCGGTCTTGACGTTGACCTGTGGTGGCAGACCGACGTACCCGGTCTCTTTGCGGCCGGTGAGGTCGCCGGCACCCACGGTGTCTACCGCCCCGGCGGAAGCGCACTCAATGCCGGTCAAGTCGGCTCTCTGCGTGTCGCGCAGTACATCGCTCGCCATCGAACGGGCTTGCCCGACGCGACGGTGGCCGAGGATATCAAGTGCAACATCGAGACGGCGGCCGAGGACATCTTGGCACTGTGCGAGCGGCTGTGCTCCAATGGAGCAGAGCAGGGCGACAACACGGCCGAATTGCTGAATGAACACCGCGCCGCCATGAGTGCGTGCGCCGCCGCCATCCGTAACACCTCGGCGATGCGGAGACTGATCGAACGAAACCGAGACCTGTTGGCCTCCTTCGGCGAGCGCGTAGCGGCCTGCGGTTCGCTTGGTCTTGCCCGTGCCTTCTCGTTGCGCGATTCTCTGATCACGCAGATCGCCGTGCTGTCGGCCATGATCGACTACGTCGAGGCGGGCGGCAGATCCCGCGGCTCCGCCCTGTACACCGCCCCCGACGGTCAGTCGGCTAAGGGACTGGAGCAGGAGGCCGACGGCTTGTTCCGTTATCTGTTGGACGAGGGTGCGTTGGATGCCGTCATTCAGACGCTGGACTACGATGCGGCCGACCGAGTCTGCCACACTGCCTGGCGCTCGGTCCGTCCTCTTCCCGAGGGCAGTGGATTCTTTGAAAACGTTTGGAGAAGCTACCGCGAAAACGGAAACGTGTATTGATCTATCGCTCATAAAGGAGGCATAAAATATGCGTCGTTTATTTTGTTTGGTCCTTGCGCTGCTGTTTGTCCTGACGGGGATGAGCGCTTGCGGTGGGAGGCCTGCCCCTGCGCCCGACGAGCCGTTGATGCCCGAGCATCCCCTGGATCCCGAGGGTCCGGGTAAGCCGGCAGGACCTTCGTCTCCCAATGACAACCCCGAGGCCGATCCGCCCTCTGACCCGGGCAACGTGACCGATCCCCCCGCACCGAGCGATCCTCCCGAGGCGGTCGAACCGCCCCCACCGGCCGAGCCGAAGGAATACCGGATTCTTCTGACCTCGGACATCCACTGCACCCATCTGCTCGAATGGTACGGCACCTCTTACCGCGAGCGTATGCAGCATTGGGTGGATTCCGTGATCGCCGAGCACGAGCGCCAGCCGATCGACCTGATCGTCATTATGGGCGACGTGTCGCTGGATTTTTGGGAGCATAACGGCGGCGGATCGTATATCAACGAGGGATACAGCTCCACCGAGGAGTTTGTGGACGATTTTGTCGGACAGCTGCCGGGCAACATCGACCTGTTTATGCTGGCGGGCAACCACGAGCAGTATGCCGACGAAGATTGGCTGGAGATCACGGGCAACGAGCGTCAGGGCTCGTACGTTCTGGGTGACCAACTGTTTTTGTTCCTCGATACCTTCCGGGGCGAGTTGGATCCCGATTACCACCACGACGGCAAATACGTCGGAGTGGACATGGCCTTTGTCGAGGAGCAGCTTGCGCTTCATCCCGAGAAGGACGTGTGGCTGATCGCCCACTATTTCGACATGAGCAAGGAGAGCGAAGAATTTCGTCAGCTTCTGGACAGCAACGATCGCATCCGCGGTCTGTTCCAGGGGCATACCCATCGGACCGATCCGATCAAGCTGGGCAACCAATACGGAAATCTTGTTATCGCCCAGACGGGCAACTTTGCCTACACCAAGGATACCGATATCGTGGGTAGCTTCTGGGGCTTCCGCGACCTCGTTATTACCGAGGAGGGGGCGTCCAGCCGCTATATCATCGCCGAGAGCGAGGCCGAGATCAACGGCAACCTCACTCATATCGAAAGAAAAGAAATTAAGGTTGTGGAATATAAAAAGTAAATCAACGTCAAAGGGCGGGATGTATAGTCCCGCCTTTTTTTGTTCATACTGAAATTACCAATCAAGGAGGTATTTTGTATGACGTTTACGTTAACCACCAAAGAAACCGATCTGCTCAAGGATATGAAGGGGCAGGAGCAGCTGTGTATCGACAAATACGACAAGTACGCGCAGGATGCCTGTGCGCCCGAGCTGAAAAGCTTGTTTTCTCAGCTTGCGGACGTGGAAAGAGGCCATCTGAACACCATTGGCGACATGATGTCGGGCAAGGTAAGCACGCCGTCGGGCTCGTCGTCGCAATCGAGCGGCAGTTCGCAGGCGTTTAAGGCGAATTACGCAAGCGAGCAGGACAAAAAGAAGGATGCTTTTTTGTGCTCGGATATGCTGACCACCGAGAAGCACGTGTCTGCTCTGTACAACACGGGTGTTTTTGAATTCTCCGACGCGCAGGCGAGAAATATGCTCAACCATATTCAGACGGAGGAGCAGCAGCACGGGCAGAAGATCTATGAGTATATGAATGCGAACGGGATGTATCAGTAATTGGGGGCGGGGAAGGTGACTTTCCCGCAACGTTTCCTGAGTGCGCGCGGGTAGGAGAAATTGCGAAAATCTCAACCCTAAATTTGACGATAAAAAGCAAGGGAGACTTCGTGATGAACGTCTCCCTTGTAGCATTATTCTTGTTGATCTCGATTCTCCAGCTCCCGGATCCTTGCCTCCAGGCGCGCCAACTCCTGCGCCACAGGGTCGGGAATATGCACGTGGTCGATGTCGTCGCTGACGCGGCGGCCCTGCTGACGCACCACGCGGGCGGGTACACCGACAGCGGTCGATTCGTCGGGGATCTCCTTAAGAACCACGGCACCGGCCGCGATCTTGGAGTTGTCTCCGATGGTAAAGGGACCCAGCACCTTGGCACCTGCGCCGACCATGACGTTGTCGCCCAACGTTGGATGACGCTTGCCGACGTCCTTGCCGGTACCGCCCAGCGTCACGCCCTGATAGATGGAGCAGTTGTCGCCGATGACGGTGGTCTCGCCGATGACGACTCCCATGCCGTGGTCGATGAAAAAGCCCTTGCCGATGGTGGCGCCCGGGTGGATCTCAATGCCCGTCGCGGCGCGGGCGATCTGGCTGATCAGACGGGCGGAAAAGTAATGCTCGGACAGATACAGCTTGTGGGCGACGCGATAGGCCAAAATGGCGTGGACGCCCGAGGACAGAAACAGCACCTCAATGTCGCTCTTGGCGGCGGGGTCGCGCTGGCGCACCGCATCGATATCCTCGCGGATCTCACGGCGGATCTTTTCGGGGATAAGCGCCAGACGGCGCATACGACGACAGGACCTCTTATACAAATGACGAAGAGCGGAAAGCGTGTCATCCAGCTCGCGCATAAAGTTAAAATCAGACATAAAACGGCTCCTTGCAATAAAATTTTGGTGATTGCCGTCGCGCCTTGCCGCACCGGCTCCAAAGCCGCCGTCGCATCGTTTCGGTACGACACGACACTTGTCGGATCCTGTGACTTTCGGACAAGTTTTGTGCAAAACGCGCAGAATGGGGAAAACGGACTTTTCCACAAAATCCACATTCCAAGGAGAATTAAAATGTGGAAAACTCTGTGGAAAGTGTGTAAAACCTTGATGTCATCGTGGATTTTTGGGGGCGGTGGGAAAAATCAGATGTGGAAAACTCTTGTCAAGAGGAAAATTGTCGATTTTTCATTTTCTGTGCTTTGTACAACGACATGGCCTGTCGTACTACGACATCGAGGCCATGTTTGAGCATCAAAGCGAACAAATGAGCTGCTCCAGGGGGGCGTAGCCCGACACGGACAATTTTAACGCCGCGTCGGCCTTGTGGCAGGCCGCGATCATGCGGCGGACGGTCTCCTCGCCGGCGGCCGCGGCGCTTTTGCGGTAAAGAGAAACCTTGTATTCGTGCAATTTGAGAGTGCTTGCCACCTCGGCAGGCGTTTTTCCTTCCTTTGTGAGAAGCAGAACGGACAGCATATCACAGCCGGTGCGGATGACCTCGGACAAAATGAACAGAGGCTCGGTGCGACGGAATTTCAGATCGGAAAGAATATCCAGCGCCCGCGCGGTGTTGCGCTCCATCAAGGCGCCCGTGAAGGCGAAGGCATCGTATTCGGCAGTAGAGCAGGCCGCCGTACGGATGTCCTCGGCGGTGACGCTCGTGCGGCCGTGCGACAGGGTGTAGTAGCTGATCTTGTCGATCTCACTGGCCAGCGTCATCATGTTTCGGCCGCAACTGTCGATGAGTGTCTGGCACACCTCGGGCGTTGCAGAGGCACCGTTGTGCTCAAAGTGGCGGATACACCAGCCGATCAGCTTTTGAGGAGTGCATCGCTCGTAGCGGACGGGGCGCAAAACGGCGCACAGCTTGGACAGCGTGGCCGAGGGGCGCTTGGGAAGATAGCCCTCGTCCAATCCTCCCGAGGCGACGGGAAGCAGGACGGTATTGTAGTCGTATTCCTCAAGATCCTCCAGCACCTCGCACAGCGCATCCAGCTCGCTTTGGCGCAGAGAAGTGATATCCAATCCGCGCAGCAGAATGACCTTGCGGTCGGCCATCATGGGAAAAGACATCAGAGCGGAACGCAGCTTTTCAGCATGAAAATCGAGGGCGTCGATGATAATTTCATTAAAGCAGGCAAAGGAGGGATCGCCCAGCAGCGTTTCGCGGGCGTAGGTAACGGCGAGATTTTTGAGGTAGTCCTCCTCGCCGAACAAGAGATATCCCGTGGCGGGATTGGACTTGACCTCGCGGCGGAAATCGGCGTCTTTCAAAAGATTCAATTCGGCCATGGGATCACCTCCGGTGATTTTTCGTTGGGTATATTATAGCATATTTATTTCAGGAGTGCAAGGTGTTTTTTTTCGGCGGGGGAGAAATATGTTTGGCTAAGCTTTCTACAGCTTCTCCTGCCCACGCTCACACTGCTGCGCGCGTTCGCTGTACCGGCTTTGATGTTACTTCTTGTGTCGTGACAAGAAGTAACCTAGAAACACGCCCAGGCGTTCCCCCTGGGAACTTCCCAGCATCCCGACGGCTTTGAGAGAGCCGTCGGGGCTTTTGCCCTCGCAAAGCTCCTCCATCTGCGTGGCATATATCCCATGCGCAGATGGGTTCGCAGGGCAAAAGCTTTTGCTGTCCCGTCCGGTTTCAACTTTCGTCGGTCACGGGGAAAGAGGCAGGAGCTATCGTTTTTTGTAAAGGCAAAGTCCGAGCGACTCCCGTGTTTGCAAGTTTCTTTAACTTGCAAACGCAAGCGCTGAAGTTGCCCACTTTTGCGTCTTGCTGCGCGGCTTGCCGCGCAGCAAGACGTGGCATCCACACCGCACAGCGCGGCGCGTCAGCTGTACGCGCGTCGAGAGGGAAAGTTGTCCAAACTTTACTCCCTCCTCATACACCTGACACGAAAAATTTACACTTCCACCAAAAAAGCTGTTGAATTTTCCCCTATACTATGGTATAATACTAAACAATCCGGAGACACCGTCTCTCCCATCACATAAAAAATCCAATTTGGAGGGTTATCATGAAGTACATCCCTTACGTTAACATCAAAATGGGTACCAAATCCATTCCGCGCCGTTCCTACGGTAATGCACTGCCTCTGACGCAGATCCCCTTCGGTATGGCTCCGTTCTGCATTCAGACCGAAAGCCGCGAGGGTTGGTTCTACCATCCCGAGCACGAATTTGCCGAGGGCGTTCGCCTGACGCACCAGCCCAGCCCCTGGATCAACGACTACGGCACCTTCCTGATGACGCCCCAGAACGACGTCATCGCCAACACCGCTGCGGGTGCTTGGTCGGGTTACCGCATTCAGGATTCGGTTCAGCGCCCCGATTACCTCAAGCTGACCTTCCTGCGCTCGAACTGCACCTTTGAATTGACCCCCACCGAGCGCGGTGCCGCCATTCGTCTGACCTTTGGCGACGACCGTCCTTCCTTCCTGTCCTTCTTCCCCACCAAGGGTAACTATACCTATCGCTTCGACGAAAAGACCAACACCCTTTTCGGTACGACCGACGGTCACAGCATGGATATCGCCGTTGATTTCAAGATGTACTTTGCCGTTCGCTTCCTGGGCGACGTCGTTGATCACGAGCGCACCTACCAAGCGGGTGAGGGCAGAAGTGCTTGCATCCACGTCGGTCTGAAGAACCGCGTTGTCGAGGCTCGCCTTGGCATTTCCTACATCAGCGAGGAGATGGCTGTTGCCGCGATGGATCGCGAGTGCGGAAACCTCGACTTTGACGTCATTCGCAACATGGCCGAGAACAACTGGGAGGAAAAGCTGCACCGCATCGAGATCGAAACGGACGACGAGAAGCAGATGAGAACCTTCTACTCCTGCCTGTACCGTCCCTTCCTGTTCCCCCACAAGGCATACGAGCTGGATGCCGAGGGCAAGCCCGTTCACTACACCCCCGCGGACGGCAAGACCCGTCCCGGCGTTCGCTACACCGACAACGGCTTCTGGGATACCTACCGTACCGTTTACCCCCTGTACACCCTGATCGCCCGCGACGAGTTTGCTGAAATGCTCGAGGGCTTTGTCAACGATTATCTGGAATGCGGCTGGCTGCCCAGATGGCCTTCCTTGGGTGAGGTCGGCTGTATGCCCAGTACCCTGATCGACGCCGTCATCGCCGAGGCTGCCGTCAATGGCATCGGTTCCCGCGAGGTTCTGGAGAATGCTCTGAAGGGTATGCTCCACCACGCCAACAACGACGCTCCCGACCGTCGCTACGGTCGTAACGGCGCGACTTCCTATCTCAAATACGGCTATATGCCTCGCAACGAGCAGCGCGAGTCGGTCAACCTGACGCAGGACAGCGCGTACGGTGACTGGTGCATCGCTACCGTCGCCAAGGTTCTGGGACATGACGAGCTGGTGGACGAGTACATGGCTCGCTCCAAGAACTACAAGAACATTTTCGATCCCATCAGCGGATTTATGCGCGGCCGCGATACCGAGGGTAAGATGGCAGAATTCTTCGATCCTTGCTCTTGGGGCGGAGAATACACCGAGGGCTCGGCATGGCAGAACTCGTTTGCCGTTCCTCACGATATCGAGGGTCTGGCAGAGCTGCACGGCGGTAAGGATAAGCTGATCGCAAAGCTGGACGAGCTGTTCAACACGCCTCCCAAGTACCGTGTATTCGGCTACAACAACGAGATCCACGAGATGACCGAGATGGCGGCTGTGGACTTTGGTCAGATGGCCATTTCCAACCAGCCTTCCTTCCACCTGCCCTTCATCTTTGCCGCTCTTGGCGCGCAGGATAAGACCAACTATTGGGCTAAGAAGCTGGCCATGGAAGCATTCCATCCCGGCGACGACGGTTATCCCGGCGACGAGGACAACGGCACGACCTCGGCATGGTTCATCTTTGCCACCATCGGTCAGTATCGCCTGTGCCCCGGTAAGACGGAGTGGATCAAGTGCGAGCGACTTGTTAAGTCGGTGAAGATTCTTGGTAAAGAAATTTAATTTTTAGATTTGATTTTTTGCGGGGGGCTGTTCGGTTTGAGCAGTCCCTTGCTGCGTTTGGCGGTGGAGCTGAATTTTATGCAACTTCTTGTCGGGGCTTGCACAGCTTCGCGCCCGTTCGCAGAAAAACCGTATAAAATCCCGCGTTCCCCACATCATAAATCCAAAAAGAAAGGAGCATTACCATGGCGCAAAAACAGCCCAAATCCCGCCGCGTGCGGCATCTCTCCCATAGGATCCTCAACCGTATCACACTGACCGCCCTGCTTCTCGCCGTCCAACTTGCCTGGCTTGCCTGGTTTATGCTCAGCCTGTCCCAGTATGCCGTCGGCATTTCGCTGTTTTTTTCGATATTGAGCGTTGCTCTTGCCCTGTTCATCGTGCGAAGGGAAGACAACCCGGCCTATAAAATCAGCTGGATCTTGGTGCTGTGCGCCTTGCCTTTGTTTGGGCTGTTGATCTATCTTGTGTTCGGTAACAAACAGCTCTCGCGGCGATTGCAGCGCAAGATCGAAGCGGTGGAGCGCGCCCATCCCACCCCGCCGCCCGACGATCCTGTGTGCGATGTGCCGCCCCGCTTTGCCGCCACTTGCCATTATCTGACGAAAGTCAGCGGTGCTCCTGCCTACAAGGATACCGACGTCACCTATTATTCGCTGGGGGATGAGCTGCTTCCCGCACTGATTGAGGATCTCAAAATCGCCAAACGCTATATTTTCCTGGAATATTTCATCATCGCAGAGGGTAAAATGTTGGATGAGATATTTGGTGTGTTGGAGTGCAAGGCCAGGGAAGGCGTAGATGTGCGCATCATTTACGACGACATCGGATGCGAGGCCGCGATGCCTCTGACCTTTGTCGCCCGCGCGGAAAAGCATGGCATCAAAACGCTGGGCTTTAACCGCATCCTCCCGTTTTTGTCCATCGTCATGAACCACCGCGACCACCGCAAATACACCGTCATCGACGGCCGTATTGCCTACACGGGCGGCATCAATATCGCGGACGAGTATATCAATCAAAAAGTCAGATTCGGCCACTGGAAGGACACCGGGCTTCGCCTCGAGGGCAGAGCCGTGGACAGCTTTGTCTATATGTTCCTCAAGCTGTGGAATGCTTTTCGTCCCACCGAGGAGGATTATACTCCCTTTTTAGCCGACGGAACGGCCGTGTATGGCAAGGATGCTCCTGCGGCGGTCATCCCCTATTCGGACTCCCCCTTGGACAACGAGCACGTGGGTGAGACGGTGTATCTGGAGATTCTCGCCCAGGCCGAGGACTACGTTTATATTTTCACCCCCTATCTCATCATCGACAGCGAGCTGGAGACCGCTCTTTGCACGGCGGCCAAGCGAGGCGTGGACGTGCGAATTGCCACCCCGGGCATTCCCGATAAAAAGATCGCCTATCGCTTGACGCGCTCCTATTATCCCGCGCTTTTGCGGGCAGGCGTCCGCATTTTTGAGTACACTCCCGGCTTTTTGCACGCCAAAAGCTTTGTTTGCGACGATAAGATCGCTGCTGTCGGAACCATCAATCTGGATTTTCGCAGCTTGTATCTTCACTTTGAATGCGGCACGCTGCTGTACGGCGGCCGCGCGGTAGCGGATTTGAAAAAAGACTATCTTGACACCCTGCAAAAGTGCCGCGAGGCAGCCAGCCATCACATCCGCCGCCCCCGTCTTTTGCGCGATCTGTTCGACGCTGTTTTGCGAGCGCTCAGTCCGCTGTTCTGAGGCTTTGTGGAATATGGAGAAAATCGCGCCGAGGCATTGACAAGTGAGGACAAATCATGTACAATAAGGGTACCGACCGAGACATCGGCGGATTACACTATGAAAACAGAAACGGAGGATTTTCCGTATGAGCGAACAGAACAAGCTGCCCGAGGAAGAGGTAGAGAAATTCACCCTGACCGACGAAGAGGGCAACGAAATTGATTTTGAGCTGATCGGCTCGGGCGAGGTCGACGGCGTGATGTATTACGCCATGATCCCCGCAGAGGAAGCCGCAGACGAAAACCGCGATACCTTTGAATACGTTATTCTCAAGAGCGAGGTGGACGAAAACGGCGATGAGTCGCTGTTCACCATCGACGACGACGAAGAGTTCGACCGCGTGGCCGATTTCTTCGACGATATGTTCTCGACCGTCGATTTCGACGCCGAGGGCTGATCCCACAGAAAAAATTCCTGCTTAGTGCGTGATGGTCGGATATTAGGACCTACGAATGAATAAAGGAGCCCGGAGAATGGTTCCGCGGTGGTTTGCAGACCTCCCGCTCTTTCCCCGATTGACTTGTCTCGGCAGAAGATGCGGACGCTGGGAGCAGTAAAGCCACGGACAGGGCGCCGCCTTGCTTGGGGCAGGGTTTCTCAATTCCGGTCACACGGCTCGGCGGGATTAAAAAAGTTCCTCGGACGCCGTCCGAGGAACTTTTTTGTTATGATCAACGATACTTAAGATATAAATAAAAGGAGCATACATACCATGGACGTAATCAAAGAATTATCCCTGATTGGCCTTGTGCCGGTCATTAAAATCGACGACGCAAAGGACTCCGCACCCTTGGCCAAAGCTCTGTACGACGGAGGCTTGCCCTGCGCCGAGGTCACCTTCCGCACCGCTGCCGCCGCTGAGGCCATCGCCGAGATGGTCAAGGCTTGCCCCGATATGCTGGTGGGCGCGGGTACGGTGCTCACCACCGCCCAGGTGGACGAGGCCGTTGCCGCGGGTGCCAAGTTTATCGTCAGCCCCGGACTCAATCCCACGGTTGTCAAGTATTGCGTGGAAAAGGACATCCCTGTGATGCCCGGCATCAACAATCCCTCGGGTATTGAGCAGGCCATGGAGCTGGGACTCAAGGTTGTTAAATTCTTCCCGGCCGAGCCCTCGGGCGGTCTCAATATGCTCAAGGCGATGGCCGCGCCCTACGGCGGCGTTCGCTTTATGCCGACGGGCGGTATCAGCCCCGCCAACGTGGGCGATTATCTGGCATGGAACCGCATCATCGCGTGCGGCGGCAGCTGGATGGTTCCTCCCAAAATGCTGGAGTCGGGTGACTTTGAAGGCATCCAAAAGCTGGCGCGCGAGGCGGTCGATATCATGCTGAATCTGCGCTTCGAGCATTTGGGCATCAACTGCGCCGACGAGGCGGAGTGCCGCGAGAGCGCCGCAACCGCCGACCGTTTGTTCGGTTATGCAAGCAGAGAGATTCCCGTTTCCATTTTTGCCGGCAAGCCGCTGGAATTTATGAAGGCACCCGGCAGAGGCAAGATGGGACACGTCGCCATTGCTACGCCAAACATTGACCGTGCGGTGTATCACCTGACGCGCAGAGGGGCCAAGTTTGACGAGTCCTCGGCGCAGTACGACAAGGACGGTTCCTTGAAGTTTATCTATATTGCCGATGAGATCGCAGGATTTGCATATCATTTGGTGAAGGGTTAATACGAAAGAGCAAAAAAGCGGAGTTTTCGAATGGAAACTCCGCTTTTTTTACTTGGTCTTTTGCAACTTCTTTTACGGCCTCGCACAGCCCACCTGCGGTGCGCGCGCTCGGGGTGTCGGCGTGAGTGTTCATTCTTTGCCACGCGGCAAAGAACGAACCAAGAAAACGCGCCAAGGGACCTAATGTCCCTTGGAACCCTGCAGTGCGTCTTTGCGGGCGCGCGGAGCGCGCAGCACGACGCAAAAGTGGACAACTTCAGATTTTGCGAGCACGGCTTCAAAAAAGCCGCGCTCACGCAAGGGACACGCAAGCACGACAGCAAAACTTTTTCCCCTTGCTCTACGCGGCCCATTTCACCTAAATTTCAAACAGAACGAGACAGCAAAAGTCTTACTCTGCTAACCCATCTGCGGGGTGGGATATATGCCCCGCAGATGGAGGAGCTATGCCAAACTATGCTTTTCCGCCGTTCTTTTTTCAGAACGGCGGACGAGGCAGTTTCCAAAGGCGGCAGCCTTTGGTTCCCTTTCTTTCGCCATTTCTTTGTGGAATGACAAAGAAATGGCATTCCAGCCAACACCGAGCGCGCACGAAGTGCTGTGCGAGGCCGTAGAAGAAGTTGCTTGAAATTCAACAAAAAAAGAATCCCCCGAACCACACTCGCCGCGTGATTCGGGGGCAATAAAGACAAATCAAAGTCCTCTTTCTTCGTCGGTATAATCTCTGTGCTGCTTCCAGATGTCCAGAATCATCTCATATCTTTCGGCAGGCAGACCGCGGAAGGGCACGTTGGACGTCGTGAAGAAATAACCGCCGCCCGGCTTGCCGTGCTTCAGCGCATACATCGCACTCTCGCGCACCTCGTCGTCCGTACCCGTCTGCATCAGCGCACAGTTGACGTTGCCGCAAATGGCGATGCCCTTCTCGTGCGTCATCTTTTTGACCACCGCGATATCCACGCCCGCCATGGGGTCGATGGAGTGAATGGCGTGAGGACGGCACTCGATCAGCTGATCGAGGATGGGCATGATGTTACCGTCGGTGTGCTTGATGGCAAAGCCGCCCATCTCGCGGATGTTGCGGATGATCTCGGCCAGATACGGCGTGATGTACTGACGGAACATCTTGGGGGAGAGGAAGGGACCGGAGTTGTAGCAATAGTCGGCGCACAGAATGAAGCTTTCGATACCGGCATCAAACAATCTCTTGTTGCGCTCGATGGCCCACTTCATCTTTCGCTCGGCTTCCTCGTGCATACCATCGGGATCGTCAGCGATGCGATAAGCGAAATCGTACATATGATTGCCGTCGGGAATCTCAAAGGTGCCGTCGCCGTGATGGGTGAGCATAACCTTGCCTCCCGTCAGACGGTGAATGTGCTTGGCGGTGGCAATGACGTGATCCTCGGTCATAAAAGCCATGGGAATGATGGAATAGTCCAGCTTGTCGTAGACCTCCACCATAAAGTTGGCGTTTTCTTCGATCTTGTAGTCGATCTCCTTTTGAGAAAGGCCGTTCAATTGATGGGAATACAGAAAATCGTGACCGAACATCAAAGGAGCCAGCTGATATTCCAGCTCAAAGGTAGGAATGCGGTCGGGGACCTGGCAATTGAGAGCGCAGGCGGCGCGATCGCGGTGAGTCATTACGTTGGACATGATATTACCTCCAAACAATTATTCTTCGACCAGCTCCATGCGGTCGATGACGATGGATTCGCGGGGAACGTCGGAAAAATAGCCCATGCGGCCCGTCTTGACGGATGCGATGCGGTCCAGCACGTCAAAGCCGTCGGTCAGCTGACCGAATCCGGCGTACTGACCGTCCAGGTGAGGCGCGTTTTGGTGCATCACAAAGAACTGGGACGAAGCCGAGTTGGGGTTGGAGGTGCGGGCCATGGAAAGGACTCCGCGGGTGTGCTTGAGGTCGTTCTGAGCGAAACCGTTGGCGCGGAATTCGCCACGGATGGAGGCGGTGTCGCGGTCCTCAAACTGCTCGTCGTAGCCGCCGCCTTGAATCATAAAACCGGCGATGACGCGGTGGAAGATCAGGCCGTTGTAAAAGTCGGATTTGACGAGATTTACAAAATTTTCTACCGTCTTGGGAGCCTTGTCGGGATACAATTCAGCGGTCATTACGCCCAGATCGCGGACGTGGATTTTGATGATCGGATTTTTCATAATATTATTCCTTTCCATTGGGTTCGTTTTCTTCGTCGGCAAGATATGCCAGAGAGAACAGCTCGTCAATGCGAGCCTGATTGTCCGTCAGATGCAGATATGCGAACAGGCATTCCATGCCGGTGGCGGCACGGTATTCGGCCATGGTCGCGCGCTTGGGAATGTTGGCGTGAACGTTGTTGCGTCCGCGGCGATAAACGGCGGCCTCCTGCTCGGTCAGCACGGGTTGCAGCTTGAGCATGGCTTTTGCCTGAGCGGGCGCGGTGATAAAGGCGCGGGATGCCTCGTTGAGATGGGCGGCGGTGGATAGCCCCGACCGCACCAAATGATCTCGTACGCGCAGCTCCAGCACGCTGTCACCAAGATAGGCAAGAGCCGCCGAGGACAGCTCGCAAAGAGGAGGCGTGTCCTTCTTTTCGATATCGGTCATAGTGACTCCTTATATCAAAATATTAGTTTTTGTTTCTTAATTGCTGTTGAGTAAATTGCGCCAGCCATATCGCCGGATGGAGATGAGCACCGAGACGATCACAAACGTCTCGCACAGAATGCCACCGATGGAAAGCACAAGGATGTTGTTGATCAGCCAGGCAGGCGAGGAAACCGACAGCTGCAACGCACGCAGCTTGCCGCCGTTGCGCAGCCACATACCCACCGTCGAGCCTGCCTGACCGATCAGAGGCAGCAGGGCGATGGGGCCGTCAAAATACAGTCCGACACCGCCGCACAAAAGCAACACGGTGAGCATCAGCACAAGCGGAACGGGATGCTTATCGCGTTTATCCAGCAGTAAAGTGACCGAGCGGATCACGCTGTATACGTTCATCACGGCACCGGCAAACGAGCCGAGCAGCAGATAGCTGATTCCAAAAAAGGTTGACCCCGCAAGCAGCATGATGAACACGCTGCGCGTCCGCCGGCATTGCATCGACAGGATGTTGATGACCATGCCGATGATGCTCAAGGCTTGTGCGAAAATCTCGATCGGTTCCATTCCGTCAATTCTTCAGGCTGTGAATGGGGGCGGGGATTCGTCCGCCGCGACCGATGAATTTGGCAGGAGAGTGCTCGTTCAGACGAATGATGGGAGCGTAACCCAAAAGACCGCCGAACTCGACGCTGTCGCCCACGCCCTTGCCGATGGCGGGAATGAGGCGGACGGCGGTTGTCTTGGTGTTGGCCACGCCGATGGAAATCTCGTCGGCAATGATGCCGCTGATGACGGCGTCGGGGGTATCGCCGGGGATGGCGATCATGTCAAGACCTACCGAGCAGACGGCCGTCATGGCCTCCAGCTTTTCGATGGTCAGAGCACCCCGCTCGACGGCGGCGATCATGCCGGCATCCTCCGAGACGGGAATGAAGGCACCCGAAAGTCCGCCAACGTGAGACGACGCCATAACGCCGCCCTTTTTGACGGCGTCGTTGAGCATAGCCAATGCGGCCGTCGTGCCGTGCGCGCCGCAGCTCTCCAGTCCCATGCCCTCCAGAATGTGGGCGACCGAGTCACCGATGGCGGGGGTGGGAGCGAGCGAGAGGTCAACGATACCAAAGGGAGTATTGAGACGGTCGGCGGCCTCTTTGGCGACCAGCTGACCGACACGGGTGATCTTAAAGGCGGTCTTTTTGATGACGTCCGCCAGCTCCGACAGGTCGCAGTCGCCGGCTCGTTTGATGGCCGAAGCTACGACACCGGGGCCCGAAACGCCGACGTTGATGACGGAATCGGGCTCGCCCACGCCGTGGAAGGCACCCGCCATAAAGGGGTTGTCCTCGGGGACGTTGGCAAACACGACCAGCTTGGCAGCGCCAATGCTGTCCTTGTCCGCCGTCAGCTCGGCGCACTGCTTGATGATGTGGCCCATTTGCGCCACGGCATCCATATTGATGCCCGCCTTGGTGGTTGCCACGTTGACGGAGGAGCAGACGGTCTCGGTCTCGGCCAATGCCTGAGGAATGACCGAAATGAGATTGCGGGCACCGACGGTATAGCCCTTATGTACCAGGGCAGAGAAGCCGCCGATGAAGTTGATCCCCAGCTCGCGCGCGGCGCGCTGGAGCGTGTGAGCGATCTTAAGATAGCCCTCGGGCGACAGGTTGCCGCCGATGAGCGAGATGGGAGTGACGGATACTCGCTTGTTGACGATGGGTACGCCGTACTCCTTTTCGATGCCCTGGCCGACCGACACTAATTTCTCGGCACGGCGAGTGATCTTATCGTAAATGTTATCGCACAGACGTCCCGCGTCGTCGCTGACACAATCGAACAGCGAGATGCCCATGGTGATGGTGCGGATGTCCAGGTTTTCCTCCCGGATCATGTTGATGGTTTCAAGAATGTCTTGTGTATTCAGCATGGCGGACCTCGTCAGATGTGGTGCATGGTGTTGAAGATATCCTCATGCATGGTGTGAATATCCAATCCGCGGCTCTGGCCAAGTGCCGCCAGCTCGTCCACGAAATCGGCAAAAGGAATCTTCAGACCGTCCAATTCAGCGATCATGATCATGGCGAAATATTCGCCAAGGACGTTTTGGGTGATCTCACGAATGTTGGCGCCTCGGTTGGCACAAACGGCGGAGACATCTGCAATGATACCTACGGTATCCTTACCGGTAACGGTGATAACAGCTTTCATAATGACCTCCGGGGGTAGAATTTGAGGGGCGGATAGACCGCGACAGTTTATTATACTACAAAAAAATCCGTTTTGCAACAGGGAATGGAAAAACGGTTCGGGTTTTTTGCAAAAAAAATCCCTCGGCCCACGCGGGCCGAGGGAGGATGTCCGGTTTTTATTTTGCCGCTTCGAGATCGGCGGTTTTGACTACGTAGAAGTTGTCGTACTTGATCAGATAATTTTCCTTTTCGGTCAGGCCCGTGCCCTGAATGAAGAACATCAGCTGGGTCAGCGTCAGATCCTCGCCCAGCACGTCCTCATAGCCCTTGCCGATGTTGAGGGTGGTTTTGCTCAGGGGGAGTTGGATGTGGTTCCAGGCACCGCTCTTGAGAGGAACGGCCTTGCCGCTTTCGTCCACGGCGCAACCCTTGAGAACGTTGTAGTCGACGAAATAGAAGCCGGCCTGGGCGTTGTGCTCCAGGCGGATCTGCCAGTTGGTGCCGAGAAGGTTCAGGTCGCTGATGTACATATCGAAGCAGACCGTGTCCTCCTTGTAGCTGACGGGGACGTCGTCCACGCCGATACAGACGCGGTGATCGACGTTTTCCTTGTGACCGACGATGGCAACCGATGAGGAGCCCTGCGTCTTGTCTTCAAGATCGAAGTAGGAGCCGTACCATTCGGTCAGAATGGGACCGTCGAGGGCCTCGTAGTCGCAGGTGGACAGCCAGCGGCCGCCGTGGGGGGCTTCGGGGCGAACGTAGCCCGGGTTGTCATAGGTGCAAAAACGCATTTCGTCGAAGATCAGCTCAAGGCCCTCGTAGCCGATGCACCAGATGCTCATGCGATTGAGGCTGGAATAATCGATCTTTTCCAGATCCTTGTAAGCGATATTGTGGCAGTTGAAGGACAGCTCGATCTCATGCCAGCCGCTGCCGAAGAAGGTGTGCTGCCAAACGTGGCCGTTGCCCTTTTTGTCGAACAGGGTAATGTACAGCGTGCCGCTGCCCACCTGGGGCGTGCCGTAGACGGCGTCGTGGTCGCAACCGAGCAGGTCGATATCGTTGACGTATACCCACATCTTGACGGTCTGGGTGAACTTGTCCTCGACGTTGATGGAGAAGGCGTCGACGGGAGTATTGATGACGGACCAATGGGACGTATCCTTGTCGCAGGTAAAGGACATACCCTCGTCGACGTAGCCCTCGACCTCGGTGCCGCCCTCATACTCAAAGCTGTCGTAGGAGTCGAAGTACAGCAGTGACTCCTCGGTGGCGGTCAGCTTGTCATCCAGGTACATGGAGAGGGAGGATTTGTCAAATTCGTTGAGGTAGGACTTGATGACGTAGGTGCCCTTGTGGGCGTAATCGGCGGGGAGGAACAGATCGGTCTTGCCGTCGGCGGTCTTGACAAACTGTGCCAGCTGCTCGATAAACGCGTTCACGGCGGCGATGGTGCAGGCCTCGTCGTAGCCCACGATTACCAGGCGCTTGCCCGCGGCGGTAATGCTGTATTCGGTTTCTGCCAGAGCCTCCTTGGCCGCGATGCTCTCGGGGCGGTTGGTCTCGCCGATGAGAATTTCAAGGGTATCCGTGGGAACGCTCTGGCCGCGGTCCACCCAGTCGGTGCCGGGCGTCAGAGTGCAGCCGGTGGCGCTCTGAACCGCCTGCGTCAGCGTAATCAAGGACTGACGAATTTCGGAGCTGGCGGACTCGGCGCGAATGACTTTGTAATTGCTGATTCCTTGGGTGACCAAAGCAAGCACCTCCTTTTGGTCTTTCGGGGGATCCTCGGGCGTCTCGGGATCGTCTGCGGGGGGCGGAAGGTCCGGATTTTTTGGATCGTCTACGGGTGGGGTGACGTCGGGATTCTCCGGCGTCTCGGGTGCCTCCGGCTTGGAGCAGGCGATCAGGCTGCCGGTGATAAGCATCAAAAGAGCAATCAGACAGGTAAGCAATCGCGTAGCGGGGTTGGTTTTCATGGTAATTCTCCCTTCTGCCGCGTGGGGCGGCCACTGCCTCTATTCTAACACAAAAGAAAAAAAGCCGCAAGCAATTTTCCAAAAAAAAGTTTAACCACTTGAAATTCCTTTACATCTGTGCTACAATAGGGAAGAAAAAGTGTCGGCCCGGCTAAGACCGCGCTGATCTCCTGCTCAAAGAGAGGAAATTTTGCCTTATGGAAGATCAAAACCTGTACGAATACGTGACGTCCCCAAAAAAGCAGACGTCGTTCCGCATCAAGCGCTTGCTGATGCTGCTGGGCTACGTCGTCTACGTCGTTGCCCTGCTGACGGTCGGATTTACAACCCGCCTGCTCGTTCCCATGCTGGCACTCGTTCCGCTGTCCACCTGGATTCTCGTCTGGCTGACCTGGCGTTACGTGGCGGTGGAATACGAGTATTCCTTTGCGGGCGGCATGATGGTGCTGTCTTACATTTACGGCGGCAAAAGCCGCAAAAAAATTGCCGAGATCCGCATCAAGGATATGAGCATGATCGCACCCTTCGAGGGCGATTATATCAAGGAGGCGGAAAAGTACGCGCCCGAGCGGACGATCGATTTCACTTCGGATCTGCAACGCGATGACGTGTATTTTGCGCTGTACGAAACGGCCGATGCCCGCCGCGGTATTCTGTATTTTGAGGCGACCGACCAGACGCTCAAGATCATGCGCTACTACAATTCCATGGCGCTGATCCGTCGTCGATAAGGAGGGTGCGGTATGGCAAGCAAAAAACAACCCGTGCTCAAGGTGCGTATGCAAGAGGATCTTTTGCGCCGCCTGATCGTAATGTCGGAAGTGGAGGGGCGGTCGCTGAGCAATCAGATCGCTCTGTTGGCCCGAAATGCGGTGGCGTATCACGAAAGAGCCAAAGGAAAGCTGGATGCCAAAGCCATTGCGGCGGTGGATCTGAGCGAATTTTTCGAAGAAGAAAATGAATGACAGAGAAGGGAACTTTCCGGGCGGAGAGTTCTCTTTTTTTGTTTTCGATCTTTGAATTTTCGTGCCTTGCACAGCCTTGTGGGGAAGAGTGTAGATGTCTTTGTCCTCTGTCTGCTTTGCGGAGCGGCACGGTAAGGGAGGCCTTGCACCGCGACGCAGAATATGTGCGTCAAAAAGTTGCCAAAGTCTCCAAAAAATCCCTCAAATCTCGACAACAATCGGGCGACTTTTTTTGAAAATACTCTTGCAAAAAAAACTTCTTTGTGATATAATATGTGATAAGTATGGGTAGGTCTCGCCTGCGGGCGAAAAATCTCCCCTCAATCATATATTTTGCACTGCTTCGGCAGCGCTGCTCTGGAGGTAAGAAATGAAAATTCTTGTCATCAACGCAGGTAGCTCGTCCCTCAAATATCAGCTGTTTGATATGGACGACAACCGCGTGATCGCCAAAGGTAACTGTGAAAAGATTGGTATCGGCGGCTTCGTCACTCACAAGCGTCCCGGTAAGGACGATTACAAGGCAGAGGTTGAGCTCCGCGACCACGACGACGCGATCGCACTGGTCCTCAAGCTGCTGACGGACGCGGAACTCGGCGTCATTGCATCCGTCGATGAGATCGATGCCATCGGCCACCGCGTCGCACACGGCGGTAAGCTCAAGGAGTCTACCCTGGTCAGCGACGAAACGCTGAATTATCTGTATTCCATCGTGGGCATCAACCCCCTGCACGGACCTCCCGCCATCAAGGGCATCGAGGCCTGCCGCAAGAGCTGCCCCGGCAAGCCCATGGTCTGCGTTTTTGATACCGCATTCCACAGCACCATGGAGCCCGTTTCTTACATCTACTCGCTGCCTTACGAGTATTACGAAAAGTTCCAGCTTCGCCGCTATGGCTTCCACGGTACCTCCCACCGCTACGTGGCAGGTCGCGTGTCCGAGCTGTGCGAAAAGCCTCTCTCCGAGATGAAGGTCATCACCTGCCACTTGGGCAATGGTTCTTCCATCACCGCCATCAAGCACGGTAAGGTCGTAGATACTTCGATGGGCTTCACTCCCAATGAAGGTCTGCCTATGGGTACCCGCTGCGGTAACCTCGACCCCACCATCGTTCCTTACCTGATGAAGGAGCTGAACCTCACTCCCGCGGAGATGGATAACATTCTCAACAAGAAGTCGGGTCTTCTGGGTGTTTCGGGCGTATCCAGCGACTGCCGCGAGGTCAACGCCGCTGCGGACGCCGGCAACGAGCGCGCAAGACTGGCCATCGACCTGCTGGTTCACGAAGCAAAGAAGATCATCGGTTCCTACGTTGCCGAGATGAACGGCGTTGACGCGATCGTCTTTACGGCCGGTATCGGTGAGAACGACCGTGGTCTGCGCGAGGCAATTTGCGCGGATATGGATGCGCTGGGTATCGTGCTGGATACCAAGGTAAACAACGAGTGCCCCCGCGGTCAGGCTTGTGATCTGACGGCCGAGGGAAGCCGCGCCCGCGTCTTCGTCATCCCCACCGATGAGGAGTACATGATCGCGCTGGATACTCTTAAGATTGCCGCGAAGTAATCAAATCCAAAGAATAGAGGTATTACCCTATGCCTAATCTGTTTGAGATTAAAAAGCAGATCGTCGAGGTCGGTAAGCTGATGTACCAAAAGGGACTGGTCATTGCCAAGCACGGCAATATCTCCTACAAGATCAGCGACAACGAGTTCATCTGCACTCCCGGCGGCTTGTGCAAGGCGTTTTTGACGCCGGACAAGCTGGTGCGAGTGGATGCGATGGGAAATTCGCTCGAGCCGGGCAAAAAGCCCACCTCCGAGATCCGGATGCACATCGAGATCTACCGCCTGCGCCCCGAGATCAACTGCATCGTTCATGCCCAGCCGGCGGCAAGCACTGCTTTCGCCATTTCGGACATCGATGCTGCCAAGTTCGTTCTGCCCGGTGATAAGGAAGCCTACTTCGGCTACGTTCCCGCCGCGGCCTACGATAAAAAGAATCACGATGCCAATACGCTGGCACAGTACATGAGCGATACCAAAAAGCAGGCTTACATCTTCCACGGCGACTCCTCGCTGTCGGTGGGTGACACGCTGTACAACGCTTTTGATGCGGTTGAATCGCTCGAGCATTACTGTCGCGTCAGCATTCTTGCCCGCAGCGTCAACGCGCTGGAGAATTGCTCCTGCGATGAGCTGAAGGCAGAGCTTGCCCGCCGCGAATGCGGCACGCACACGGCTTGCAAGACCTGCGGTAAGACCACCTGCAGTGGTAATTGCCACAGCTGCAAGACCGTATCGACCGCTCCTGCGGGTGCAAGCGACGCCGAGGTGCAGGAGGTCGTCCGTCGCGTGATGGCGGCCATCGGCAACTGAAAAGATACGAATTAGGAAATACATAGAAGGAGCAAACATCCATGGCAAACAATTGGACCGAAGCTCAGATCAACGAGATCGTTGCATCTGTGCTCAAGCAAATCAACGGTTCCGCCTCCTCTCCGGACTCCTGGGATGCTACGTCTTACGGCGGTCGTAAGTTCATCGGCGTTTACGCGGACATGAACGATGCCATCGCCGCCGCCAACGAAGGCTACAAGGCAGTACGCGCCATGAGCGTGGCCGAGAGAGAAAAGCTCATCACCGTCATCCGCGAGATGACGCGCGAGGAAGCCGAGATCATGGGCCGATTGGGTGTTGCCGAGACCAAGATGGGCCGCGCCGACCACAAGAAGGCAAAGCACCTGCTGGTTGCGGACAAGACCCCCGGTACCGAGGACATTGAGCCTTCCGTTTGCACGGGAGACCACGGACTGACGCTGACCGAAATGGCACCCTTCGGTGTTGTCGGAAGCATCACCCCCTCGACCAACCCTTCCGAGACTGTTATTTGTAACAGCATCGGTATGATCGCCGCAGGTAACGGTGTTGTGTTCAACCCCCACCCCAATGCGATCGCAACCTCCAACTACGCAGTTGACCTGATCAACCGCGCCAGCGCTAAGATCGGCGGCCCCAAGGTGCTCGTCTCCTCGGTCGTCAAGCCCACGCTGGAAACGGCTCAGATCATGTACAAATCTCCCCTGATCCGCCTGCTGGTCTGCACGGGCGGTCCCGGTGTCGTCAAGGCCGTCCTTTCTTCGGGTAAGAAGGCCATCGGTGCCGGCGCGGGCAATCCTCCCGTTATCGTGGATGATACCGCAGACATCGCAAAGGCGGCCAAGGATATCATCGATGGCTGTACCTTTGACAACAACCTGCCTTGCATCGCCGAGAAGGAGGTCTTCGTCTTCGATAACGTTGCGGACGAGCTGATTGCCGGCATGATGCGCAACGGTTGCTACAAGCTGACGACCGCGCAGGCAGATGAGCTGGCCAAGATCGTGCTCAACGAGGTCAAGAATGATAAGGGTCAGGTCAAGCACGTGGTCAACCGCGACTGCGTCGGCCGCGATGCCAAGGTCATTCTGGCTAAGATGGGTATTACGGTGGGGGACGACATCCGTTGCATCATCGCCGAGGTTCCCTTCGAGCATCTGTTCGTTCAGGAGGAGCTGATGATGCCTATTTTGGGTATCGTGCGTGTCAAGAACATTGACGAGGCCATCGACCTCGCTTGCAAGGCCGAGCACGGCAACCGCCACACCGCGCATATGCACTCCAAGAACATCGACCACCTGTCCCGCTTCGCAAAGGCGGTCGAGACCACCATTTTCGTTAAGAACGCGCCCTCCTATGCGGGTATCGGCTTCGGTGCCGAAGGTCACACCACCTTCACCATCGCAGGCCCCACGGGCGAGGGTATCACCAGCGCGCGCAGCTTCACCCGCCGCCGCCGTTGCGTTATGGTGGACAAATTCCACATTATTTAATAATGTAGGAAGCCGACACAGTATATCAAAATTGAAGATATAAAGCTACTTGAAAGGAAAGAGAATTATGGAATTGACCGCTTCTCAGATTGAGAGCATCGTTCGTCAGGTCCTGGCCGGTGCCAATGCCGCTCCCGCAACGTCGGGTGCTCCTGCTAACGGCAAAGCTAAGGTCGCTGTACTGACGGCTCCCAAAAAAATCGAAATTCAGGAAGTTGACATTCCCGAGCTGGGCGACGATGACATCCTGGTTAAAGTCGAAGGCGCGGGCGTCTGCGGAACTGACGTGCATGAGTGGAAGGGTGACCCCTTCGGCATGTGCCCCGTCATCCTCGGCCACGAGGGTACCGGTGAGGTTATCGCGCTGGGTAAAAACGTTACTTGCGATACTGCCGGCAAGCCTTTGAAGGTCGGCGACAAGATCGTTACCTCGGTTATCTCCTGCGGCGAGTGCCACGTCTGCCGTATGCATCCCGGTAACACCAACCTGTGCGACAAGCAGGGCATCTTTGGTCTGATGCCTCAGAACAAGGAGAACCCCCTGAACGGCTGGTTCGCAACTCACCTGCTCATTCGCGCAAAGGGCGCTACTTATTTCCAGGTCAACGGCCTGGACGTTAAGCAGAGAATGATCCTGGAGGCTGCTTGCGTCTGCGTACACGCTGTCGCTCGCGCTCAGTCTACCGGCCTGCTCAACTTTAACGCTAAGGTTCTGGTACTGGGTACCGGTCCCATCGGCCTTCTGATGTGCTCGGTATTGCGCGCAGCAGGTATCAACCACGTTGTTGCCATCGACGGCTCCGAAAAGAGACTGGAAATGGCGAAAAAGCTGGGCGTTAAGACCACCATCAACTTCAAGGAAGTTCCCGATGCTGCCGCCAGAGTTCAGATCATCAAGGATCTGTCCGACGGTCAGGGCGTTGACTTCGCCTTCCAGTGCACCGGTGCTCCCGCAGCTGCCGCATCCATCTACGACTACATCCGTCGCGGCGGCGGTCTTTGCGAGGTTGGTTTCTTCGTCAACAACGGCGAATACTCCATCAACCCCCACTTTGCAATGTGCAACAAGGAAATCACCATCGTTGGTTCTTGGGACTACACCGCAGAGGATTATCCCACCACCGTTGCTTTCCTGCGCCAGGCAAAGGAAATGAACATTCCGATCGAAGATCTGATCACTCACTCCTTCCCGCTGGAAAGACTCAACGAGGCCATGGAGGTCAACGTATCTCAGGCGGGCATCAAGATCTGCTACATCGCAGACTGATCGCCGGGAGGTAGAATATGGCTCTTGGAATGATCGAATGCTACGGCTTTGTCACCTCCGTCGTTGTCGCCGATAAGGGACTCAAGACGGCAGACGTCGAGCTGGTCGCCATCGATAAAAACAAGCCTGCCAACGCCGATAAGTGTGAGGTTCCGTTGGTCATGGTGGTAAAGTTCGAGGGCAACGTCGCGGCCGTGGAAATGGCTGTCGAGGCCGGCAAGAACGAAGCCGAAAAACGCGGTATGTTTATCGCATCCCGCATCATCCCTCGCCAGGACGAGCAGATCGAATGGTTTGCGCGCCTGAATGCGCTGGGTAAGAGCTCGACGATCTGAGCTCGGGGCAAATGCCCGCAAACGTAAGAATTAAAAAATAAAAAATAAAAACAAACAAAAAGAAAAGGAGATTACTCTCATGTTGGAAGCTCTTGGTATGGTTGAAACCCGCGGTCTGGTTGCCGCAATCGAAGCTGCAGATGCTATGTGCAAGGCTGCAAACGTTGTTCTGATCGGCTCTGAAAAGATCGGTTCCGGTCTGGTAAGCGTCATGGTTCGTGGCGACGTCGGTGCTGTTAAGGCTGCTGTTGAGGCAGGCGGCGCTGCTGCTGCAAACCTGGGTGAGGTCGTTGCTACTCACGTCATCCCCAGACCCCACGGCGACGTGGAGAAGGTTCTGCCCTCTGTAAAATAAGTCTGACGGTTGGTGAGACTTATGGAGGACAAGGCAATCGCTCTGTTGGAGGTGCAGGCTCTTGTGGCTGCAATTACCGGTCTTGATGCTATGCTCAAGGCGGCGAACGTGCATTTTATCTGCGCGGAGAAGCGTCTGGGCGGCAAACTGGTAACGGTTGTTGTGGAAGGCTCCGTCTCGGCGGTTACAGCGGCTCTGGAAGCTGGAGTCGCTGCCGCTGCCGAAGTTGGCGTAGTCAAGCTGCACGAGGTCATCCCGCGCCCCCATCCCGGTATCCTTCGCTTCTTGAAGAAGTCTAAGGCATAAATTCCGGGCGCGCCCGAGCGGCGCAAAAAGTTACGCGCACACGCGCACCGTCACGAAACGTGACACAAAAATTCGTTTTTCCAAAAAAATACATAAATTTACGGAGGAAGTTTCTAATGGAAGCTCTTGGTATGGTTGAAACCCGCGGTCTGGTTGCCGCAATCGAAGCTGCAGATGCTATGTGCAAGGCTGCAAACGTTGTTCTGATCGGCTCTGAAAAGATCGGTTC
>JAZLCA010000083.1:0-36483 GCA_045613985.1 Eubacteriales bacterium
AGGTGGTTGGTCGGTTGGTCGAGGATCAAGGCGTTGGAGCCGAACAGCATCATGCGCGAGAACATACAGCGCACCTTCTCACCACCCGAAAGCACCTGAACCTGCTTGAATACGCTATCGCCCGAGAACAGCATACGGCCGAGGAAATTGCGCAGGTAAGATTCCGTCTGATCTACCGAATACTGACGCATCCAATCGAGAATGCTGTCGGTGCAGCCTTCAAAATAAGGCGTGTTGTCGCGGGGGAAGTAGGACTTTGTGATGCTGATGCCCCACTTGAATTCGCCGGAGGCTGCCTCCTGCTCCTCCATCAAAACGCGGAACAGGGCGGTGATGGAGCGGTCGTTACCAACAAAGGCAACCTTGTCATTTTTGCTCAACATAAAGGACAAGTCGGAGAACAATACCTCGCCATCCACCTCGGCGGACAGATTTTTGACCATCAAAATATCTTTGCCTGGCTCACGGTCCATGTCAAAGCCGATATACGGGTAGCGGCGGGAGGAGGCGGGCATATCAAAGACAGACAGCTTTTCCAGCAGATTGCGGCGGCTGGTTGCTTGACGCGCCTTGGATTTATTGGCGGAGAAGCGGGAAATAAAGGCTTGCAGCTCGCGAATTTTTTCCTCGTTGCGCTTGTTTTGTTGCTTGAGAACGCGCTGAACGAGCTGGCTGGACTCGTACCAGAATTCGTAGTTACCGACGTACATTTTGATACCGCCGTAGTCGATATCGACGATGTTGGTGCAGACGTCGTTGAGAAAGTGACGGTCGTGGGAAACAACCAAAACAGTACCCTCATAGTCAGCAAGAAAATCCTCAAGCCACAGAACGGCATCCAGATCCAGACCGTTGGTCGGCTCGTCCAAAAGAATGATTTCTGGGCGACCGAACAGTGCCTGTGCCAGAAGTACCTTGACCTTTTCGTTTTCGGTCAGGGTGTCCATGGTTTGATAAAGCATATCCTCCGAAAGTCCAAGTCCTTGAATGAGTCTTGACGCCTCGGATTCGGCTTCCCAACCGTCCATCTCGGCAAACTCCGCCTCCAGTTCAGAAGCGCGCACGCCATCTTCGTCCGAAAAATCCGGCTTTTCGTACAGCGCATCCTTTTCTTTCATGATGGCATACAGACGTGCGTTACCCATGATGACGGTATCCAGCACCGTATATTCTTCAAAAGCGTAGTGATCCTGGCGAAGTACCGACAGGCGTTCCTCCTCGGGAATGTGAACTTCGCCCGTCGAGGGCTCCAGCTCGCCGCAAAGCAGTTTCAAAAACGTGGATTTTCCCGCACCATTGGCGCCGATGACGCCGTAGCAGTTACCGGGGGTGAATTTCAGATCAACGTCCTTAAACAGAACCTGACCGCCAAAATGAAAGCTGAGATTGTTAACGGTAATCATGATTTCTCCTTCAAATCGTCGTGATAAACAAAACTATACTATCATACCATAAAAACAAACAAAAGTCAACGCTGTTTGATGGGGCATTGTATCACAAATTTTTGTTTGGTCATTGCATTTTGTTGTATTCTGTGATATAATACACTTAATTCATGTATCCGAGAAAGGAAACAATCGTATGAAACCTTTTATGAATGAAGACTTTTTGCTGACCACTCCCAGTGCGGTCAAGCTGTATCACGACTACGCAGAGAAGATGCCCATTATCGATTACCACTGCCACCTCGTTCCTGCCGAGATTGCGGGAGACAAGGCGTTTTCCAATATCACGGAGGCTTGGCTGTACGCCGACCACTATAAGTGGCGCGCCATGCGTTCCTGCGGTGTCGATGAAAAATACATCACGGGAGATGCCTCCGATTACGAAAAATTCCGTGCTTATTGTTCTATCATGCCTCGTTTGTTTGGCAATCCCTTGTATCACTGGAGCCATTTGGAGCTTCGCAGATATTTTGATTGCGAATTGATTCTTTGCGAAAAGAACTGCGATGAGATCTGGCGTATCACCTCCGAAAAGTTGGCCGAGGGTAATCTGACCGCTCGCTCGCTGATGAAGAAGTCCAACGTGAAGTTGGTCTGCACGACGGACGATCCTGCCGATAGCCTGGAATATCACAAGGCACTGGCCCAAGAGGGCTTTGAGATCAAAGTTCTGCCTGCCTTCCGTCCCGACAAGAGCATGAACATCGAGCGTCGAGGCATCACCGAATACCTCAAGAAGCTGGGCGCGTCCGAAGGTATCGAGATCACGGACCTGGAGACTCTTTGTGCGGCTCTGCGCCATTCGCTCGATCGTTTCTGTGCGCTGGGCTGCCGTACGGCTGACCATGGCATGGATAATTACGTTCGCTTTGCCGTTCCCAACGAGTATGCTGCCAACGAAATTCTGAAAAAGGCGATTGCCAATGACGGTGTCGGTGTGACCGAAGAGGAGTTGGCATTGTATCAGACTCAAATGAACCGCTTCCTCGGTCAGGAATATAAAAAGCGCGATATGGTATTGCAGATCCACTTTGGTGTTCTGCGCAATCCCAATCGTACTATGTTTGAAAAGTTGGGCCCCGATTCGGGCTTTGATACCATCCACGGTCAGAATTGTATTGCTTCTCTTGCAGGCTTGCTTAATTATCTGGGGGCTTGTGACGGTCTGCCTCGTACAGTGCTGTATTCCATCAATCCTTGCGACAACGAGGCCATCGGCGCTCTTTGCGGCAGCTTCTGCAAAAACAACGATGGACTTCCTACCGTCGTGCAGGGAAGTGCCTGGTGGTTTAATGACCATATCGATGGTATGGACGCTCAGATGCGTTCCTATGCTAACCTTGCCGGCCTTGGCAACTTCCTGGGTATGCTGACCGACTCGCGCAGCTTCATGTCCTATCCCCGCCACGAATACTTCCGCCGCATTCTGTGCCGTCTGGTCGGCTCTTGGGTGGAAGAAGGACTTGTTCCCAACGATGAAGATATGCTCAAATCGCTGATCGAGAACATCTGTTACAATAACGCCAAGCGGTATTTCCGTTTTGATATTTGATATGAAATAAAAAATCTGCTCTCCGATGCGTCGGGGAGCAGATTTTTTAATCATCCGTAATTTCGTCATTGTGTACCGGAGCAACTTTAGGCAAAGGAGTTGCTTTGCGGGCCAGCGGATTCATCTCCATAGCCTCTTGCATATGCTCGTCGCTTACGTGCGTGTAGATTTGCGTCGTATTAAGCTGCTCATGGCCGAGAATGTCCTTGAGCACACGGACGTCTACTTGTCCTGATTGATACATCAGCGTGGCGGCTGTGTGACGCAGCTTGTGAACGGAATAGTGTTTGGCCTCCAGTCCTGCCAAGGCGAGATATTTGTAAACAATATGCTGCACCATCTTGACGCTGATGCACTCATTGCGGTTAGATAAGAACAGTGCTTTGGTTTTCACGTCGGCGTATTTTGGACTGCAACGTTGTTCGATCAAAGGGATCAAAACCGAGCGGCAGGCCTCATTGAGATAAATGATGCGTTCCTTGTTGCCCTTACCGATGACACGCATGGAGCGAAGGGCGGGATCCAGATCGTTGAGCTTAATACCGACCAATTCGGAAACACGCATACCGCAGTTAAGAAACAGAGTCAGCATAGCGTAGTCTCTTACGCGCGTTTTGGAGCTGACATCGTTTCGTACAGCTTCAAGCAAAGCCAAGCTTTCTTCCAACGTCAAAAATTTTGGAAGAGCTTTTTTGGCTTTGGGAGATTCGATGTTTTGCGCAGGATTGACCTTCAGGTAATTACGTTTATTGACAAGATATTTATACAACCCTTTGATAGCGGACAGCTTGCGAGCTTTGGCTGCCGACTGGTTTTTTCGCGTATTGCCCGTATACATCATAAAGTTATATATTTGAGCCGTGGTAATGCGGGAAATGCGATCCAAATCCATTACGCTGACGTCGATTTCCAAAAACTCATCCGATTCCGGCGAAATTTGTTGTTCCTCTGCTAACAGGTAACGGAAAAAGGTGCGAAGGTCCAACAAATATTCATCCACGGTCTTGGCTGAGCAACCCTGTATGCCCAGCTTATAGGAGGCGAATTCACGGATGATTTCCGAAAACTCATTGACGGATATTTCATTTGCCATACGATAAGCCTCCTTTTTTAAACTACGGTCTCATTATATCACAAACAAAAGGGAAAGACAAGAGTTCTTGATATTTTAGTGGATAAAATGTAAACAATTTGATAAAACGGTTGAAAATATCCGAGTTTTTATATATAATATCCGTATGAAGAATTCGCCGCAAACTTTGGCGGCTTTGAGGTATAGATATGTTGAATTTTTTAAAAGCACGTTCTTATGACGCTGTAAAAATGTTTGTTACGCAATGCGCCATATCCATTTTTGGCCTGGTTCTTTCGTTGGCCAGTTTGATGGCGGAAAATGAAGCATTGCGCTTGGTTTGCAGTGTTTTCGCGATCCTGTTTTATTTGTTTTTGATTTATACATCTGCTTGGGAACTCGGTAGCAAAGATCACATCCCGGTACAGTACGGCCATAAGCCCTACCGTCCTCACACCGGATTGTTTATATCCCTTTTGGCCAACAGCTTGAATTTTTTGCTTGCTGTCTTTCTATTGAGCGGCGTTCTGATTGATGCTTGTAAGCCGCTTGGAAATATGAGCCAAGCCATTGCTATTATGACACAGGGAATGTATGCCGGTCTTTTGGCGTTGGAGGTGGGAAGCGAAGCTCATCCGATAATGCTGAACCAGCTGTGGTATATGTACTTTATTATTCCGTTGCCCGCCATGCTGACGTCTTGGATCGGCTATTATTTCGGCATCAAGAACGTAAAATTCACTAAGTTTTTTGATACGCATCCCGGAAACAACGAAAAAGATAAAAGATAAGAAAAAAAGCCTTGACGTGTGTCAAGGCTTTTCTGTTATTTCATGCTGTCGGTTAGTAACTCGGCATACACATTCGCCATTCTCTACTTCTACAACAGCCTCATCGCCGGATTTTAAATCTCCCTCGAGGAGCGCAGAGGCCAATAGGTTTTCAATTCGGTTGGTGATCTCACGGCGCAAAGGACGAGCGCCGTGTTCAGTATTCTCAATGCTTTCAACCAGGTGGACCGCAACGTCGTCCTCAAAGGTGATATTTATACCAAGATCGGTAAGTCTGTGCCGGCATTTGCATAGCAATCGCTTGCTGATTTCTACAAGCTCTGCTTTACCTAATGGAGAAAACGTAATAATGGCATCCAATCTGTTTAGCAGTTCAGGACGAAAGGCTTCTTTCAATTGTGCTTGTCGCCGCTCGTTGTCGGCAGTATCACGTGCTTCACGTTCTGACAAGGCAGAGAACCCCAAATGATGGGATTTTCCCCCTGCATTTGATCCGATATTGGAAGTCAGAATGATGATGGTATTACGAAAATCCACCCGTCGCCCCTGCGAGTCTGTCAAGCTTCCATCCTCTAATATTTGCAATAAAAGGTTGTAAATATCCGAATGGGCTTTTTCTATTTCATCAAACAAAACGACAGAGTAGGGACGGCGGCGAACCTTCTCCGTCAACTGTCCTCCCTGTTCAAATCCAACGTACCCGGGCGGAGACCCAATCATACGTGATACGCTGTGTTTTTCGAGAAATTCTGACATATCCAAACGGATCAAAGCATCTTCCGTACCAAACAGAACCTCTGCCAGCGCGGAGGATAACTCTGTTTTACCAACACCACTCGATCCAAGAAATAAAAAGCTACCGATGGGACGGTCGGGATCTTTCAAACCGGTTCTGCTGCGACGGATCGCCTGAGCTAACGTCGTAATTGCTTCCGGCTGACCGACGATTCGTTGTGATAACTCTTGTTCCAAATGCAAAAGCTTTTGGCTTTCTTCGCTGATCAGTTCGGACACCGGGATTCCCGTCCATTGCATTACGATGTTAGCAACGTCTTTTGACTGCAATATTTTGCTGTCGGAGACTGTGCTTGAACTTTGAGATTGTTTCTGTAACTGTTCAAGCTGTTGTTCATATTCATGGCATTGATCCCGCAGAGCCGCGGCCTGCTCAAAATTTTGTAAAAGGATCGCTCGCTCCTTTTGCTCGTTGATCTGCTCGATTTTTTGTTCCAAAAGGAGCCATTTTTCAGGTTTTTCTTGTGTGCTGATGCGTAAGCGAGATGCTGCTTCGTCCAGTAGATCCAATGCCTTGTCGGGAAGAAAACGGTCGGGAAGATAGCGAATTGACAGGTCTACGGCACTGCGTATAGCCTCTTCACTGATGGAGATTTGATGGTGTTTTTCATACTTTTCACGAAGCCCGAGCAAAATCAATATACATTCCGTGCGGGATGGCTGTTGGACGAGAACGGGCTGAAACCGCCGTTCCAGCGCCGCATCCTTCTCGATATATTGCCGATATTCCGCAATGGTGGTAGCTCCGATGACTTGCATCTCTCCCCGCGCCAATGCGGGCTTTATAATGTTGGCAGCATCAATCGCCCCCTCGGCTGCGCCTGCTCCTACAATGGTGTGAATTTCGTCAATAAACAGGATACAATCCGGATGCTGTCCTACTTCCTTTAATACGTTTTTTAGCCGTTCTTCAAATTCGCCTCGATATTTTGCCCCGGCTAACAATCCTGCTATATCAAGAGATATGATTTTTTTGTTTTTCAAATGTGTTGGAATATCGCCTCGGGCAATCATGTGCGCCAGACCTTCTACTACGGCTGTTTTTCCTACCCCTGGCTCTCCGATCAAACAAGGATTGTTTTTTTGACGGCGGGATAAGATTTGTACCAGGCGTTGCACCTCCTCCTCGCGCCCAATCATTGGATCCAGTTTTTCCTGCTTTGCAAGTGCTGTCAGATCACGTCCGAAAGAGAGCAGGGTAGTTAATTTTGATTTCTTATCATTCTCCGCACGTTTGTCATGTGCCGCAACCATATGAGCTCCGCCTGATAAGGACAAAAAATTTTGCACGTCAGTCTTCAATTCCCCAACGGGAATTTTCAATCCCTCCAAAAGGTGTACGGCAACGGAAGATGTTTCATTTAAAAGTGCCAGCAACAGATGTTCACTGCCAATTTTTGTCTGTCCTGCTTTCATGGCTTCTACGCCGGCTCCTTCAATGACCTTTCGAACGCGCGGCGTCATATCTGAGGGGGATAGATGCGTGGAGTTCCCGATGCCTGTTGCATGCTTGACTGCAGTTCTGATTGCTTGCGCCCGAACGTCCCGTGCTTCCAATAACTTGGCTGCGATGGAGTCCTCTACTTCACAAAGCGCGATTAATAAATGCTCTGAGCCTATATAAGTATGGCCCATACCGGAGGCGGTGTCCAGCGAATGATTGAGCACAGCCTCTGCTTTTGGGGTAAGATGGTTGATCATGAACGGTCTCCCTTTTGCTGTATTCCGTATCTATTTTAGACGCCGGATGTTCTTTTTATGCCATATATAAGATTTTAGGTTTCCAAAGAAGAAAAAACTCGTTTGTGCTCGTTGGTGAGAGCATTCCAGGTTTGTCTGTCAACCCGATCGTTTTCGGGCAGACCATTTCTACGCTGAAAGGCAAGCACTCCTTGTCTTGTTTGCTCATCATATATGCCGGTCTGACCATTCTTTGGAATGTCATCATATGCCGCTCCAAGCTCGTTCAAAATGTATTGGATGATCAAAACAAGAAAATGCTCTTCGTCCGGATATACGGCATAATTCAACGGGCTGTCGGGGAAAAGATAAAATCCCTCGGAGGATGCTTGCAATTGTAAAGCGGCAAGATAATCGGCGTACACTCGATTCCACGTCGCAAGATTTGCTCGCCCTGTGACAGGAAGACCGCGCAATTGCTGGTAAACACGCAAGGATTGTTCCGTAGCAGTATCAAAGATACCATCGAGCGGCGGAGGCGGAATTTCAGGCGTTGTTGCCGAAATCACTCGAAGATATCGCTGAAGATTTTTAATATAGTCGCTTTCGTTTTCTCTCGTTGACATACCATTCTCCTTTGCTATGCGTTGTTGCCCAAGTCATAACCGGGATACTGACCATCGTTGACCCTATTACCGTTAAAAAGATCGCTGTAAAGATCTGTGATGGCATTCCATGTGATCGCACCAACAACACCGTTGGCGGGGATGTTGAGCAGTGTTTGAAATGCAATGACGGCCTCTTGCGTCCGATTGCCAAAATAGCCGGTGGGGTTTACTTCGGGAATTTCCGGAAAGGACTGAGAAATATAATTCAAATATTCTTGTAGAACTCGAACCACCTCTGATTCCGCGCCGATGCGTAACAGATATCCGGGATAAGGAATGACGTTACCTTCCGTGTATTGGATGGGAATACCTTCGAGTACGCCGAGATATGCATTATATATAGCATTCCATGTGATCTCGCCTACGACACCGTCTTCATTTAGTCCTAACGTTTTTTGTGCATCCCTGACTGCTTGCTCGGTTGTCGTGCCAAATACGCCATCAATATCAAGCGGGGGAATGGTGTCGTAAAAGGCAGACAGATAATCAAGAAAATATTGAAGATTGCTGACACCGATTCCACGAGAACCCAGGCGTAGCACTTCAGGATATTGCTTGGTAACCTCTTGCAGAGTGATTCCTTCGGAATTCAATTCATTCAGCCGTTTGACACTGCTGTAAATGCGCTCAATGGCATACCAGGTGGAACGCCCTACTACGCCGTCAGCGGGGAGATTAAAGACTTCCTGGAATTGACGTACAGCCGCTTCGGTATCCTCAAGATAGATGCCGTCCGTTTGTATGATCTTGGGAATAGAAGGGAAGTTATCAGAAATTCTGTTCAAACGGATTTGAAGGGTCCTGACGTCATCTCCCGAACTTCCCACACGTAACAGCACCGGCGGCACAGAAGCCTCCACACTTCCAACGGGAACGTCGGTAACAATTTCAAGATTGTCTCCATAATAATTTTGCAAGATCTCATAAGGCGTCAGATTTTCATTGGCAAGCGCAACGCTCCCCCACTGGGAAAGTCCGCCTGGACAGGTGACATTGATACCGTCACAATATTGTGCAAACAGCGGCTCCACGCTTCCCGGACGCCGCAGATACGAATTGAATATTTCCGAGACGATCCTATCAATATTTTCAAAAATGTCTCGACCGTTGACAAAATATTGATCATACGCCGTGGAAGATGTAATATCAAACGGATAGCCGCGTGAGCGATAATATTCGGTATATACTCTGTTCAGCGCAAATGAAATCTGAGCGTATATATTGGCTCGCAGGGCATTTTCTGGCCAGGTGGGATAGATTTCACTTGAGGCAACATTTTTGATATAATCAACAAACGGAAGCGTGACATTTTGGGCGGTGCTGTCATTCGGGGCACCTAAATGGACCGTGATAAAATCGGGAATAAACGGTGTGGATGCAGGCATGGGTTCCTCCTTATCAGACGTTTTCTGAATTCGTTCGCAACGAAGGGTTTACGTTTTGTTCAAAATATTGTCCGTTATCACCAATGTTGTCCGGATTGGGTGCCTGCGACAGGGGGACCAGCATGGCTGGCTGAATGGATGTTACACCGTCATAAATGGGAACGTTGCTATAATATTGGCGGTAATATCCATCTGCCGAAACGTCAATGTTATATGTGGCAAACGGAAATGAATTACCGGGAGAGGTGCTATTGGCTTTGGCTTGTGTTGCTAATGCGATCTTAGGTGTGGTTCCATCATTTTTGCTGCTGAGTACAGCTACAACTCCTCCGCGTTCTTGCGACTGTGATTCATGACTTCGTACAATGACGGTTGCTCCTTCGACCGGAATGGCTCCAAGGGCTGTTGTAACGCGGACAATGAGATACCCCGTTCCTGACATTGCGTTAGGAATGATTGCTTCACTCATACAATTACCTCCATAATCAGATTACTTACAGTATATGGAAAACAAAGTCAAAGGGAAACAAAAATTGGAAGGATAGCTTTTCAAGAAAATAAAACCACGGCACAAGTTCGTTAAAAACGGACTTGTGCCGTGGTTTTCTATCGGGGGAGAGCAAGGAATCGTTTATTTGATTCGGTTGATTTCAGTTTGTAAATTTTCTAAAAATCGCCCGGCGTGGGCGCCGTCCATCTGAGTATGATGGAATTGGAAAGACAATGCCAGATGGTATCGGAACATTCTTTTGCTGTATTTGCCCCAGATCAAAAACGGATTATTGAAAATGCCGCTGTTCATACCGACAGCACCGTCTATTTCCGTGTCAATGATGGCCGAGGTACCGATTACCATACTGTCGGCGGATAAATCTCTATCCTGACACGTTTTTGCCGTTTGCGTGGTATATTTCAGATAATCGAGATTGAATTTTTCCAGATCATCCGTGTACAGAATATCACAAGAGCTCACCTCGCCGTCCCGGTTTTTCACAATAGTATTGACGGCGATAGTATCGTATTGTATCAATTTCTCACCGACGGGGAGTATATAAAACTCTTTGATATCGGCGGCTGCTTTTCCGATACAGTAATTCAGCAGCATATTGAATTTCAAATGTCTTTTGCGAGATACGCGAATCAGTCTTGTCACATCTAAAGTTTTGAAAAAAGTGACCATGGGATTGGGCGCTTTCATCCAAAGCTTATAAGCCGCTTGTCGTGTCGTATCTTGGGGATTGATTTCTTTTGCCATAATGCCCTCTTGTATTTAGGTTTTAAAATACTTTACTGTACGTTCAATATCGCCTCGGATGGTATTTTTCAATTGCTCAATAGAATCGAAGCGCTGTTCATCGCGAAGCCGATGTAAAAATTCGACGGTCACCACATGCCCATAAACGTCACGATCGAAATTGAGCAAGTGTGTTTCACAGTTGATAGGAGCCCCGTCATCCACGGTAGGACGTGTTCCGACGTTTGAAACACCGGGTACCCAAGTGCCATCTATTAAACAACGCGTGACGTAAATGCCGCTGCGGAGCAAGATTTTATCGCCCGGAAAGAACTGATTGATCGTAGGAATCCCGATGGTTCTACCAAGCTGCTTGCCGGCCACGACAGGGGCGGTGATAGAATAGGGCTGCCCCATCAGTCGACGAACGGTTTCCACTCGTCCGTCAGCCAGCGATTTGCGTATCGTGCTAGAACTGATGACGGTCAATGGCGAGTTATGGTCCGTGGGCATACAGCAAGGTGCAACCATGACGCAATTATCATCACCAAAGGATTGTTTTAATAGCGCGGGAGTGCCGGCTCCTTCTTTTCCAAATCGAAAATTAAAGCCGCAAATAACACATTTAGCACAACACACTTTTTTTAAGACGTCTTCAATAAAATTCGCAGGCTCCATACTTTTCAACTGAGGAAAATCTGCCAGAAAAACGTATTCGATGCCGCATTCAATAAATGCTGTCAGTTTTTCGTCCAGTGTCGACAAATGCCGTCCCGGTGTACCGTTGGTATTAAAGTAGTCCGAGGAAGGTGGCTCAAAACAAAAAACTGCGCTATGACAATGCTCGACGTCAGCCGCTTTTCGAACCGCAGCAGCCAGCAATAACCGATGCGCCGTATGAACTCCATCAAAATTTCCCAAAGCTATGGAAAAGGTATGGGGGAACGGGGGCATGTTTTTTTGGCCGGTCAAGGAAATCAGGCGAATCCCATGCTCCAATTCCAAAGTAAACAGGGTGTTATTTTTCATCGTTTTTGTTCAAAATAAAAGCGTACGATTTCGTTCAAAAGCTCATCGCGATCTACCTTCCGAATCAGGGAACGCGCGTGATTGTAGTTTGTGATATAGGTCGGATCTTCCGTCAACAGATATCCTACGATTTGCATCACGGGGTTGTAGCCCTTTTCGCTCAAAGCTGCATGAATTTCGCGCAAAATCTGTTCTGCAGTCATCTCGTTTTCAGTGGGAACAGCAGCCAAAGGAGTTGCATGCTTACTCAAAATAATCACCTCGCTTGTCGATGTGAATATATTATAGCCTTTTTGAAAGAGAATTTCAAGAGGAAAATCAAATTTATTCCAAATGCTTTCTCACATAAAGTGAATGAGAATAAAATCGAAAAATAATTGACAACACAGCATATTCATGGTAAAATATATAGATACAAATCGTAGAGAATGAAATGGGGTGGCAGACATGAATACAGAGCAAAACGGCAAGTGTCCGACACCGGATGACTTTTGGGATATAGAAAGCTTGATTCCCGTGTCCAAGCGCTCCTCTCCCATGCCGTCATCTCGTTCAAACGCCCATACGGAAGCAACGGAAATCGAATTTTCCACTCCGGAGAAAACATCTGACGTTTCAGTTCCTTCTGCCGTCAAAATTGACACCAATATTTCATCGGCATCTTCGGCTTCAAGGAGCGTTCCCGTAACACCGGAAACCGTCTACTCTCCAAGACATCCTCTCATTCAGGAAGTTCGTATCTATCCGTGGAGAAACAGTTTTCGCTTTTATGAGCGTTTTTGCGCTATGGCCGCACATTATTTTGATCAGAGAGCGAATGCGTGCGATCCCGTTCCGTTTTTTTCGTATATGCCGCAGTATGATCAAATGAACCGCGCACAGCTCAGCTGGTATTTTTACTGGCGGGATTGTGTCCGCGCCGGACGGTATCTCCCCACGGATTACAGCTATATTTTTCTGTACGTGTTTGAGATCATCAATCTTCCGGATCGCATTTTACCCGAGAAAGGACAAGTCTGTCTGTGTGAAATATGGAAACACTATCGTAAAACGTATCCTTTGTTGAATCGATATCTTGCTGATTGGATATGTGATTACAGCCTGATCCACAAGTTGGCTCCTCCTACACAATATCTTTCCGAACTTTTGCCGGCCATTGCGGAACACAGTACTTTCAAGGAGTTTTATGCTTGTCCGAGTGGAGACGACGACAGGCAGAATGCCGCTATTTATCTGACCTTTTGTACCAATTACAGTTATAAAAAAAGCAAGTTATATATCGCTGGAGAATTACAAGCTTCAACTATGGACGAAATGATTCCCGGGGCCATTTCTTACGTGGTTCAAATGCTTGAAGCAGAACAATCTGCATTTGCCGGAACCAATATGCAAAAGGCAACACTAAGCAGAGACAGCTTTGTCGGTGCGCTCTGCTCGGGAAATGCAAAGCGTCGTATTGAAGTGGAATATTGCTCCTTTAACCGTTCCCATGAATTAAGATTTTTGATCACAGATATCGTCAAATACACTGAAAATCGAATCCGCGCCCATTTTGGAATGAAATCCCGATTGAGTGTATATGCGCTTCCCGACAAAATCAAAGCAATTCTGGACGAGTATTTTTTAAGTGTATTTCCTAAATACAAGAAATCAGTGAATACAGAACGTCCGGAATATGAGGCGCTTTACGACTTGCCGAAGAGTGAACTGTCTTTGAGCCACGCGAAAGAAATTGAGCAATCCTCCTGGCAGATAACGCGGGAACTGGTGGAAGCTTTCGAAGAAGAACCTGTTCAAGAACCGCCGACAACTCAATGGGCATCCCTTGAGCCACAGATATCCGTATCGAGCGCATTGGAGCCGAGCGGCTTAGCACAAGCATTACTCGGTTATGCAGATCTGTTGTGTGCCATTGATCAAAGAGATATAGCTAAGCAAAAAGAAATTGCACGCGGAAGGGGAAAATTGACCGACGCGCTCATAGAAGAAATCAACTTGATTTCGACAGAAGTCATGGGAGACATTTTGATTGAGGATAACGGTGCCTTGTACGAAATACTCGAAGAATACCGCGAAGAGATTCAATCTCTTTTAAATGATTAAAATAAACTGTTATATTGGAGGTTACCATGTCATTGGCAGCACAGGATTCTGCACAGAATCAAACGGTACCCAAACGAATACTTTCCTCGCTTTTGGCAGCAGTTTCCGCCGGTGTCGTTCCGCGCGCCGGTGCACCTTATATCGCCATAGGAAGAACGGATGAAATTCATGCCTTCCTTTCGGATTTGGAAGCGGTCAGCGAGGGAGGCGGCGGTATGCGCTTTCTGATTGGACGCTACGGAAGTGGAAAAAGTTTTTTGATACAGCTAATTCGCGGATATGCCTTGGAGCGTGATTTTGTTACGGCTGATGCAGATCTTTCTCCGGAGCGGCGTCTGTACGGAAGTGGCGGTAGCGGCGTTGCGACTTACCGGGAGCTGATGAAAAACTTGGCTACCAAGGCATCCCCTGACGGTGGAGCCCTGTCCAAATTGTTGGCAAAATGGCTATCCGCTCTGCAAGGTCGCCTGATTTCCGAGGGCTACGCTCCCGAGCATCCTGCATTTTCTCAAAAACTACGCGGGCTTGTGTTTGAGCAGTTGCGCGAAATGGAATTTTTTGTGGGCGGATTTGATTTTTCTCGTGTCATTGCGGCCTACTTTGAGGCATGGTGCGAGGGAGATGAATTGCTGTCCGAGCAAAAGAAAAGTGCCTGCCTGCGCTGGTTGCGGGGCGAATACGCCAACAAGACGGAAGCCAAAAATGCACTCGGTTTTTCGGTGTCGGTCATTATTGATGACGACAACTGGTATGATTTTCTCAAATTATGGGCGGCACTCGTTCGCTTGATGGGATACCGAGGGCTGGTGGTCTTTATCGATGAATGTGTCAATCTTTACAAAATTGTTCACCGCGTCAGTCGAGAGAACAATTACGAAAAGATTCTATCTATGTTTAACGACAGCCTGCAGGGAAGAGCGCCGGGGCTTGAACTGATCCTTGGCGGTACGCCGCAGTTCTTGGAGGATACTCGCCGAGGGCTGTTTAGCTATGAAGCTTTGCGCAGCCGCTTGTGTGATAGCAGATTTTCAGCAGACGGCTACAAAAATTTGATCGGTCCCGTAATTCGTTTGCGCCGTCTGAGTGATGATGAGTTACTCGCTTTGATCGTACGCATTACTCATCTCCACGCTCAATACTACCAATGGACTCCTCGTATCAGTTCCGAGCAGTTAGAGCAATTTTTGCAGCTGTGTCTCTCGCGCGCAGGGGCGGACAGTATGATCACACCTCGTGAGATGTTGCGCGATTATATGACCGTTTTGCATATTCTGATGCAAAATAAGCAGGTGAACTTTGAGGATGTAATTGCGGATGCCGTTACGTTGAAAACGGACCGTCAGGTACAAGAAGAAAGCGAAATGCAAAAAATTGCGCAAGCGCTTCCAACAGGTAAGGCGGAAGTCCGGTTTTGCGCCGAAGACATCGATTTTTGATCAAGGAGGGAACTCATGTCAGGAGACGTTGCCGAGCGGGAAGCGGCGTTGATTTTTGAACGCTTTCCCGACTTTATCAGAGAATTTATTTACAGACATTCTTGGGAGTCCTTGCGGGGAGTTCAGATCGCCGCAGCACGCACTCTGTTTGAATCGGATCATCATCTGCTATTGACTTCCTCGACTGCCAGCGGAAAAACTGAAGCCGTGTTCTTTCCTATCCTTGCTGACCTATGGCAAGACCCGCCTAAAAGCATCGGAGCTTTGTATATTGCTCCCTTGAAGAGTTTGATAAATGACCAGTTTTCTCGCATGGAGGAATTGCTGGATGAATCAGACATACCTGTCACCCATTGGCACGGAGACGTCGCGGCTTCGCATAAGCGTAAGCTATTGGAGAAGCCTCGAGGAATTTTGCAGATCACACCGGAGTCACTGGAATCTATGCTGATGAATCGCTCCAATGATATCGTTCGGCTGTTTTCGGACTTGCGTTACATTGTGGTAGACGAGATTCATACGCTGACAGGATCTGATCGCGGAAATCAAATTATATGTCAAATGACTCGCTTGTCCCGCCTGATTGGCCACGAGCCTCGCAGAATTGGCCTTTCAGCCACGGTGGGAGATACGGCACTTGCCGCCAATTGGCTGGCCGGTGGTTCCCATATTGCAGTGGACGTTCCGGTGATAACGGAAGGAAAAAATCGTTGGCGTTTGGGTATGGAACATTTCTACGTTCAAAATCTGAAAAAAGATCAGACGGATCAAGCTCGCAAACACCCGCCGAAAGCGACGCAGGATACCTCCGTTGCCAAGCTTGACGCAGGATACGAATATATGTACGACTGTGTCAAGGACCGAAAATCGCTTGTGTTTTCTAATTCCCGTGAAGAAACGGAATATCTGACGGCAACGCTGCGTCAAATTGCGGCAGCACGAAAGGAGCAAGACGTTTTCTTGATCCATCACGGCAATTTGTCGGCGGCCATCCGTGAAGAAGCCGAAACAAAAATGAAGGACGAGGACAGTCTCGTTGTTACTTGTGCTACGGTTACCATGGAGCTTGGAATCGACATTGGACGATTGGAGCGAGTGTTGCAAAGCGAGTCCCCGCATTCAGTTTCCTCATTTCTTCAGCGCCTTGGACGCTCCGGCCGTCGGGGACAGCCTCCCGAAATGATGATGGTCTTCCGGGAAGAAGACCCTTTGCCCAATGCTCCTTTGCCTCAGTTGATCCCGTGGGAACTGTTGCGTGCCATTGCCATCGTGCAACTATATATCGAGGAACGCTTTATCGAGCCGCCAAATCTGCGACAGATGCCCATGAGCTTGTTGTTTCATCAAACTTTAAGTGTCCTTGCCGCATCGGGAGAATTGACTCCCAAACTGTTGGCCGAGCGCATTCTGGCTTTGCCTCCGTTTTACGGTGTTAGCAGGGAAGACTATCGAACCCTGCTCATTTCCATGGTGCAGCAGGAATATCTTGAAATGACCGAAGAAAAGGGCTTGATCGTAGGACTTCGTGGTGAGCAACTGATCAAAAGCTTCAAGTTTTATGCCGTCTTCAAGGATAGTGAGGACTATACGGTACGCTGTGGTTCGGATGAAATTGGAACCATTACCACCCCGCCTCCTGTGGGCGATCGCTTTGCGCTTGCAGGACGTGTGTGGGAGGTGGAAGAATTGGATATTGCTCACAAGCTCATCTACGTCAAGGGTGTTTTGGGCAAGATGGAAGTCTCCTGGCCGGGAGATTTCGGTGAGATCCACACCAGGATTCAAGAGCGTATGCGGCGTGTTCTTGCGGAGGATACCATATACCCATATCTGAAGGAAAATGCCCGCCAGCGGCTTGAAAATGCCCGTCACGTGGCTCGTAACACGGGAATGCTACAACATTCGCTTGTTCACCTTGGCGGATATAGCTGGTGCCTGTTTCCTTGGCTGGGAACGCGTTCCTTCCGCACGTGCCGCAAGTATCTCAAAAAGCACGCCAAGGAGCTGGGGATTAGTTCAATCGAGTTTGAAGGGTGCAATTATATGACCTTCAAATTAGAGTCACTCAATGCCGAAGAATGGCTGAAAATGCTTGCCCAAAAAGTCAAGCGCGAGGGTATAGATTGTATGTCCTTGATGGAAGGCGGAGAAGTTCCGGTGTTTGAAAAGTATGACGACTATATTCCGCCGGAACTGTTACGCCGTGCTTATGCAATCGACCGTTTGCGGGCAGATGAAGTGACGGCAAGAATATTAGCATGGGAAAAAGAAGAATTCGATAATAATTAAAAAATAAATTTTTACGAGAGGAAATTGTTATGAGCAAAAATGTTATTATTGCCAGCGACAGCACGTGTGATCTCAGTCCGGAGTTGATCGAACGTTATCAGATCAAAATTCTCCCGCTCGTGGTCAATCTCGGTGACAAGCAATATCACGACGGGATAGATATTACTCCCGATGAGATCTATCGATATTATGAGGAAACCGGCATTCTTCCCAAGACTGCGGCCGTCAACATTGCGGATTTCGATGAGTTTTTCGGCCAGCAACATGCACTTGGCAACGAAGTTGTTATCTTTACGATAAGCGCTGAAATGTCTTCGACCTTCAACAATGCAAGACTTGCGGCCCAGGAGTATGACAACATTTACCCGGTCAATACCAAAAATCTTTCGACCGGCGGAGGTCTGTTGGTCGTTGCAGCAGCCGAAATGGCAGCTCAGGGTAAAACGGCGAAAGAGATTGCTGAGACTTGCCGAGCTTTGGCGGACAAAGTAGATGCATCTTTTGTTATTGATAATTTGGAATTTTTACATAAAGGAGGACGTTGCTCGGCCATTGCCGCATTCGGCGCCAATCTTCTCCAACTGAAGCCATGCGTTATGGTGCGTGACGGCAAAATGCTGGTAGGCAAAAAATATCGTGGAAAATTCCGCATGACATTGGATAAATACGTGGCAGATCGCATTGGTGATGCTTCGGATATTGATACCGATCGTATTTTTGTCACACATGCGGGGTGTGACGCGGAAATTGTGGAGCAATGCGTCAAGCAAATAGAAGCGATGGGCGTGTTCAAAGAGATTTTCATTACCCGCGCCGGTTGTACGATATCCTCGCACTGCGGAAGAAACACGCTGGGTGTGTTGTTTATCAGAAAATAATTATTAACAAAAAATGAGGTTGCGCATACAGAATGTAGCGCAGCCTCGTTTTTGTTTATGATTATATTCGCCGAAATAATCTGTCTAGAAGCAGTGCTCCAAAGACAAGCCAAACACAGGAGATTGTAATGTACTCAATCGCAGGAAAATAAATATGAAATAGCAGAAGTGGAGGCAGTTCGATACTGCAGTCGACAAGAATGTATACACAGCAAGTATAAAAGCAAATAACAAACATTCCGAGTCGAAATATAATCCCGGGAATACAAGAGAAATTGTGCTGTTTGAAAAAATGATTTTTCAAATTTTGCATTATGTCAACTCCTTTCGTCAAGTTTTTTATTGGGGCAAAAAAGCATATTTTTCAAAATAATTATATCATAAAATCCTATATGGGTAAAGGGAAAATATTATCCAAAACCGGAAAATCCACACAAAATTTTTTCTTGGAAAATGTAAATATTTTATTTCGGAATTGTGGATAAATTATCATTTTTATGCTTGTATTAAAACGGCCGATGGCGGTAGCAAATATTTTTGATCAATAAAACGGAATCGATTGTTGAAAGTGCTGCGAAATCTTGTGTATACTATGCAAAAAAGGCTTGTTTTTTGTCGAAAATGCTTCAAAACGATATGTGGTATAATAATAGCAAGTCATTTGTGTCCCCCCGACCGACTGACGATCAACCTTAATAGGAGAAACATATGAGTCCCGTATCAAAAAACTCTACAAAGAAAAACATTAAAAGAAAATCCCTCACGCTCTCCCCGCAGATTCGCTACCGACTGTATCGTATCGTCGGTACTGCCACACACCATTATCAGATATGCATCAAATATCTGAACGAACACGCCTGCGCAGCATTTCAGGCAAAGACATCACAACTCGCCCGACAAATATATCGAAAAGTTGTCGAAGGTAAAGTAACACCATGCACCCTATTGGATGTGGTCCAGGACCTTGCAAGCGAATAACATTTGTTTTTTTTGTCAAACTATCACAGAAAAAAGCACAGAATTTTGTCAATCCGCGTATGATTGATTTTTCCAGAATGACTTTACTTTTCAGTTCCTGTGTGTTATAATAAGGGCGGAGTGTTACTCCTACTATGAAAAACACAGATACAGAGAAGGGGAATGAACATGAGAGAAGACGGATTTGCGGAACTTAGCGTCATTTGTATGAAGGGATGCGAAGAGTTTGCCAAACAGGTTGACTATTATCTCAAAGAATGGCGCAGACATGACGGAGAAGAAACGTATATAGCCAAGGTGGATTGCCCTCGTTTCGGTACGGGTGAAGCCAAGGGCATGTTGTATTCCTCCATGCGTGGTCATGATGTATATATCATTTGTGATATTTTCAATTACAGCGTAACTTACAAGATGTATGGTATGTCGGTTCCCATGAGTCCGGACGATCACTATGCAGATTTGAAGCGTATTATTGCCGCTATCGGCGGTAAAGCAAGACGCATCACGGTTATTATGCCTATGCTTTACGAAGGCCGTCAGCATAAGCGTTCTTCCCGTGAGTCGTTGGATTGTGCCATCATGCTGCAGGAGCTGGTCCATATGGGTGTCACCGATATTCTGACCTTCGATGCACACGACGCGCGCATTTGCAACGCTGTTCCGCTCAACGGCTTTGACAATATTCAGCCCACCTATCAGATGATCAAGGCACTGGTGCGCAACTATCCCGATATCGAACTGGAAAAGGACCATCTGATGATGATCTCTCCCGACGAGGGGGCGATGCAGCGTTCGATGTATTATTCCTCTGTTCTCGGACTTGACATCGGTATGTTCTACAAGCGCCGCAACTATTCTATTGTTATCAACGGCCGTAATCCCATCGAGGCGCATGAATATCTCGGTAGAAGCGTCAAGGGAAAGGACGTTATCATCGTTGACGATATGATCGCTTCGGGCGAATCGCTCATCGACGTTGCTCTTCAGCTTAAAGAAAAGGGGGCCAAGAGAATCTTTAACTTTGCCACCTTCGGCCTGTTTACCGATGGCTTCGATAAGTTTGACAAGGCATACGCCGATGGTCTGATCGACAAGATCTTCACCACCAACCTTGTTTACCGTCGCCCCGAACTTGCCGAAAAGCCCTGGTATTGCGAGGTCAATATGTGCAAGTACGTTGCATATTTGATCGACACGCTTAACCACGATCGCACCATCAGCAACCTGCTTGATCCCGTGAAGCGCATCCATACGCTGTTGGATAAGCATAAGGCAAATCTGACCGACAAAAAGCAAGGTTAAGTCTTTGTGACAAACAAAAAACACAGGAGAATTTCAAATCTCCTGTGTTTTTTTGTTATTTATTTGAGATTGTTAATGACCTTGTTGTCAAGCCAATCGACAACGGCGGCCTCGTCCTCAGGCTTGAGGGATGCGAAGAAGGGAAGTCCGCACTTGATGTACAGCACGTCATCAATGACGTTGGTACCTGCCGACTTAAGAATCTCCTTGACGTTGTTCGCGTAAGTTTCAGTACCATCGACCAGCAGCGCAACATTGGCGGTGCGCTCTTTCGTCAACTCGATGCAGAAGCGGCGCAGAGCATCCTCAACGTCGTTTTTGCCGGCGATAGCCAGAACGACGATGCGCTCCTTATCGCAGGAATACGCAGGGGGAACACAGTCAACGGAGTTTTGGGTCAGCTCATACTTTCTTTTGATAAAGTTGGCGATGTTGATCATCTTTTTCTTGCCGGTTGCGTACAAAACGCGCATTTTAATAGCCATTTGAATGCCCTCCAAAATTTGTTACAACTATTTTATCATAAAACCAGAAAAAAAGAAAGGGGTTTCTCGATAACTTTTGCTTTTTGTCTTATTTGTACATCAAGAATGCTCAAAATACAGCGGAATAACCAAAGGCTCGCTTTTCGGTGTTCAAGGCCAATAACAAATACAAGGGTGGCCGCGCATGAAGGGCACATGGGCGGCCCACGAGACCGAGACGTTGCTTGGCAATGAGGCGTTCATTGATCGCATCGTGCGGGAGGAGGGTTCGACGGCTGAAAAGGTGGTGTCCAAAATTCTCTCGCTTGACAAGGCGTTCTCCACGCTCAAGGACAAAGAGGCCAAAGCACAGCACAAGATCGTGCGCGAGGCCGAGCGGCTGTATCTCAAGGCGGCCCAGGCTGCCGGCAACGGCGCGATCCGCAAGATGATTCTCTCGCAGGTGCCGGAGTTGGAGGAGGAAGAGCTAACGCGCATGAATGGGGAAAAGGTGCAGCTTAACCTCAAAGATCATCAAATACCGACGAGAGAACAGCTGGAAAAGAAATCACCTATCTCTGTCGTAGATATCTCCACTCCAAAAACGCAAGGGCGGTTTGCTGATCGCCGCAAGCAGATTTTGGCCAACGCTAAAGAAGTAATAAAAAAGCCGTATCTCAATAGAGATACCAACACACTCATTTTTATAACGAACAATAGTTATACACACGCTTTCAGCAATGGAGGGGAATTACAGTTGAATGCGGCGGAACATTTACCGGAATTGGTGGAAAACGCAGTTTTAACTCATAGTGAGCCGCCGTCGCATGGAAGCAGCCACGCAGAAGGCGTTTATACTTTTTTTGCCGCCGTGAGACGAGGGAAAAAAGTTCAGCCAATTAAATTGAAAGTCAAGGAATATGCATATAACGGACAGCAGCTGCCGCAAAATATTCGGGAATACTTTAACGATGCGATGCAAGATTACGCATCCGTATACGATACCGTGGTTCTCGAAGTGGAAGAAATAGAAGAAAGCTCCGTCGGTTCAGCCAAGGACTTTGATCTTGAAGACCCGAGCCTTGACCCTAAGGAGCTTTCTGATATCAGTATAGCAGATTTGCTCAACCTTGTCAAGGGAGATGCAAAAAAATATGTTCCCGAACACACAATAAAAAACGTGCAGTTGTCGCTGAAAGAGGATCCCAATGCGGCAAATCAGCAGACGTCGGATGATATTGACGCGTTGCTGAAGTCGGCGGGCATTGAGGGTGAGGCTATCGAGATCCGCGAGAACCTGGGCGAGCTATATCGCATGGCGGCCAAGGCAGATGCGGACGAGCGGATGGTCATGCGATCTTCCAAGACGTTGGCGATGTCGATGGTATCCGAGGGGACGCTGCGTGAGGGGGAGACGCGGGACGAGGCTGTTTCTCGTCTGCAGAGGGAGATCCTTGCGCGGACGGACTTTGCCGAGCAAGAGGCCGAGATATGTGAGGGAAGAAAAAGTAGACGTTTATCTTTAAACACAGGCTAAATTATACAAAATGCAAATTTTGTATAATTTAGGGAAGGAAAATTACCAAAATACCGGCTGATTGCTTCAAATAAGCGACCAGCCGGTCATATTCGTTTGTTTTGTTCGATATTTCTTTTTTGTAGCCTCGCCGCCGCGCAGATGGCGTTCAAGTTTGTTTTTGTTTAGCACCTGTTGTACTTGCTCGTACAATGATGGATTTACGCGCTGAAGGATTTGTGTCACGTCTTTATGTACGGTACTTTTACTGATTTTGAATTGCTGTGCAGCCATGCGTACAGTGGCATGATTTTCCACCAGATATGTTCCCAATATCACACAACGCTCTTTACAGCTTGAAATATACATCATATTTTCAGTGATGACTCCTTTAATTGCTGTTTTTGTATTGATTTTTGGCTTGCTTGATGATATAATATATGTATTGCGTTATGGAAATATTCTTGTGAAATTTTTTACATTACCTTTATATATAATTGTGTTGCAAGGAGGATAAATATGGATACGTTGGATAATTGCCGGAATGCTACAAAAGTTTCCTCACTTTCTGATTTTGCTCCAGGTTCCGCCTCCAAGGAATGTGAAAAATTTAACAATTCAAATATACTGGAAGGCATGACCTCCATTTCCGCCGCCATTTCCGGAATCCGCGCTGGCTTGAACAAAAGAAACATTCGTACCGTTTACGTGGATCGTCAAAAATTAAAGAGCAAGGCGCGAGAAATTGGCTTTTTGCGAGCTGTATGTGGCGAATTGAATTTTGAGATTGAGATTGTAGACCAAGATTGGATCGATCGGATGACGGTAGGCACAACACACGGCGGCATTATCGCGCAATGCACTGATCGCCCCCTTCCCTCACTGGCAGATGAAATTTCAAATCCGGCAACCTTTGGCGATCCGTGTGGCTTTTACGTTCTGCCGGAAGGAATAGAAGATCCCTATAATTTCGGTTATGCGCTACGGTCATTATACGCAGCCGGTGTCACCGGCATTATTCTGTCCGAGAGAAATTGGATGGGGGCAGCCGGTGTTGTGGCCCGCGCTTCCGCGGGGGCTTCGGAACGCCTGCCGATGGCGGTTTGTCAACCGGAAACAGCCGTGGAAATGATGCATGACCGAGGATATCGCATTATTTGTGCCGGCATACGCGACTCCGTCTCGCTTTATGAAGCAGATATGAAACGGCCGTTGTTACTGATTATTGGCGGCGAAAAACGCGGAATTTCCCGCGCAGTTCTGGAAAAAGCAGATCAAATCGTCCGCATTGATTACGGCCGCGAGTTCAAAGGTTCCCTTTCAGCTGCAGGAGCCGCGACAGTATTGGGGTTTGAAGTTCTGCGCCAAAACGGCAGCGGGCAGATGTAAACCTGTTTTGAATTGTTAATTTTTTTCAGTTGCCCGATAAACATTTTATATCAACGCTTGTTTTTTCGGACGGAATATGGTAACATAGTTCAAGTTCTACGGACGAGTCCTTCTCCATATACTTTTTTCAAATATGGATATTGAAGGAAGGTATAATGATGCAACAGCTGTGCGAGCGTAATGAAAGACGATCCGGACAAAGCAAACAACATTATTTCTCGTATGCGATCGTATGGTTTTGTATGGCTATCGCACTGGGCAGCATTTTCGCTCTTTTGGAATACCTTGCTTGGATTCCTCGCGGGATCACTCAACTGTTTCCGTTGTCCAATACGATTATCAGCGATTTTTCCCTTGTGAGGTTAAGCGGCGTCCTGATTTCTTCATCTGTGATCGTACCTGTGCTGTTTTGGGCGGGGTTGCACCCCGTGGGGTATCATTACACTTCCAGAATTTTGCTGTTTTCATTTTGGTTTTTTATAGGCGTGGACGTTTGGCAATGCTTATTTTTGCTATATCAAAACGAAAAAATAAACGTCCTTGCCGTGATATTGCTGGTAGCTTGGACGTTGTGTGTCGGATATCTTGTGCTACGCGTTCATGCTGTGGCAACGGTCGGCATTCAACGGACGGGAGAATCTGCCGCTGAAATCCGTCCCTCACGTTATTGGAGCAAACTGCCCGAATGTTGGGGCGCATTGATGATTTTGCGTATGTTATTCTATGCGTTATACGCGTGGATTTGCTAAGATCGACATTAAAACGAAGGAGAAGCAAATTGAAGTTCAAATCTATATTCAGCTTTCGCCAACGAGATGGCAAAGGCGTCGAAAAAGGCGAAGACAATCGCCCTACATTCAAAAACTTTTTCAAAAAATTCTTTCGTAAGTTCTCACATCTGTTGAGCTTGAACCTGCTGATGCTGATGCAGGTCATTCCAATTATCGTAGCAGTGCTGGCGTATTTGTTTATCTCGAGAACGCCATCGCAGTCGTCTGCGCTGTTCGCTCCCTTGTATGGAGCCTCGCTGATTGCCCCCAACAATCCAGCTTCTACCCTCATTTCCGTGCTGGATGCCATCCCTCTCGCCATTCCGATTTTTAATCCTGCAGAATACTGGATCATTGCCATTTGCGCGCTGGTTCTGTTGATACTCAACGGCTGGCTTTCGGTTGGATCGTTTTATGTTCTTCGCGGATTGGTTCGCGGAGATGCAGTGTTCGTTTTCAGCGACTTTTTCTACGGAATCAAAAAGAATTTCAAGCAAGGATTCTGGTTTGGTTTGATCGACGCAGTAATCACGGTCGTGCTTACCATTGACCTTTTGCACTATTCCGGTACGGTTGGCGCTTTTTGGATGGATGTGCTGTTCTGGATTTTAACGGCTCTGGCAATTCTTTATACTGTGATGCGCCCCTATATCTACCTGATGATGATCACTTTCGACATGAAGATCCGCAAAATGTTCAAAAATGCGCTGATCTTCTCAGCACTCGGTATCAAACGCAATTTGATGGCAGCACTGGGAATCCTCCTTCTGCTCGCCCTTCATATAGTGTTGATCATCTTGTTTATGCCGCAGGTCATTATCACTGTAATTCTTCCCATTCTTTACGTTTTCGCGGCTATCGGCTTTATCACTACCTACGCCGCATATCCCATCATTGATCGTTATATGATCGCTCCGTATCGTCAGAACACGGAGGAGGAGGCCGAGTAATCTCGGACATCACTTCCCTTCCGTTGGCTTGCGCGGTGCCAGGCAAACCGTGTAGAGCAAAAATGCGTGAAAAGGAGTACGAACGAAACCGTTCGTACTCCTTTTGTTTTTAGGTATGTTAAAATATGCTTTATGGAAGACACCTTTTGGGGATCTCTTTTTGTTTATGTCAAATTTCGTTTCTGATCAGATCCTCGAAGGTTTCTCGCTTGAGAATCAACGTATCCTTTCCTTGATACAGGCGTACCATCGCGGGGCGCGGGATACGGTTGTAATTGGAAGCCATGGCATAATTGTAGGCACCCGTCGTCAGTACGGCAAGAATATCGCCGCGTCGCGGCTGGGGCAAGCTTACGCCTTCTTGAATCAAGTCTCCGCTTTCGCAGCATCGTCCTGCTACGGTGCAGATCGTGTCTGCCTCATCGTTCATACGATTGGCGGATACGATGGTATACGGTGCTTGATACAGGGCGTATCTGGGGTTATCTGTCATGCCGCCATCAATCGAAACGTAATTGCGGAAGCCGGGAATCGTTTTGAGAGCTCCTACGGTATATAGCGTCATGCCGGCGTTTGCTACGATACTTCTGCCGGGTTCCATGCGGACTGCGGGCATATCCAATGCCAAACGGTCGCAAAGAGCGGTCATATGTTGAGCAATTTCTCGAATATTGGCCGCATAATCGATATCAGGGTGCTCCTCGAGATATCTGACACCCATACCACCGCCCAAATTCAATTCTTTTGCCGTATAGCCAACACGGTCACGCATATGCGCGACAAAGGTCAGCATGATATCCGCGGCATCCAGAAACGGTTGTGTGTCAAAGATTTGAGAGCCAATATGGCAATGATAGCCCATCAATTGAATATGGGGTTGCTTGAGGGCGAGAGTGACCAGGAATTCTGCATCACCGGTTTCAATGGCAGCTCCAAATTTAGAATCTACACTTCCGGTCGAGATTGCCTTATGGGTATGAGGGTCAATGCCCGGGGTAATACGGATCAATATGCGCTGAGTGACGCCGCGCATGGCTGCCTCGTTTTCAATGGCCAACAGTTCTTCGCAGTTATCGCAAACGAAATAACCGATGCCGGCATCCATCGCATAGGAAATATCTGCGTTCGTTTTATTATTTCCGTGGAAATAAGCGCGCTCCATGGGAAATCCAGCGGCACGCGCTGTGAAAATTTCCCCGCATGAAACCACGTCTATTCCCATGTTTTCATCCCGCATAATGCGATAAATATCCTTGATACACAGAGCCTTTCCTGCATACAGAGGGAGTGCCTCCGGGCCAAATGCGGTCTTCATAGCGTCCATGTAGATACGACAATTCTCACGGATTCTATTTTCGTCCAAAAGATACAACGGGGTGGCATATTTGGCTGCCAGTTCGGTGACGTCAACACCTGCAAAGCACAAATGCCCGCTTGAATTTACAGAAAGATTGTTACAAATCATAAAGTACCTCGTCTTTATTCGAACAAATCCTGCAACGAATACAATCCTGCCGATTTGTTGAGAATGAACTCTGCTGCGTGAAGTGCTCCTTCGGCAAACAAAGCGCGGCTGTGCGCTTCATGCTTCAGAGTAATGGTCTGGGAGCCGGTATTGATGTGGATTTCATGAATGCCGACAACTTTTCCCATACGGATGGAATGAATACCGACTTCATCCTCGGGACGCTGTCCATTTTCATGACGTCCGATACACAATGTGGCCTGTTCTTTTACCTCTTGAACGCCGCGTGCGATCATCAAAGCTGTTCCGCTGGGAACATCCAACTTTTGGTTGTGATGCGTTTCAATAATTTCAACGTCCGCATCGGGAAATGTCTGAACGGCGGTCTTGACAAGATTGACCAGCAAAGCAATACCGATAGACATATTTCCGGCAAAAAATACGGGAATGTGACGAGAAGCTTCGAGAATCTGCTCCCTCTCCTCCTCCGTTTGCCCGGTCGTAGCGATCACCGCCGGAATGCCGTGAAGCATAGCGAAATTCACTACGGTTGCGGTTGCACTGTGGTGGGAGAAATCGATCAATACGTCGCAATCCTCTGTCACATCTTCGAGTTTGGTGTATGCGGGAGCATCTACGATGGGCAATTGCACATCCACGGCCGCGCCCAAAAGTGAGCCCTTGTAGCCACGTTGCACCGCCTCGACTAACTCCTTACCCATGCGGCCGCAGGCACCGTTAACGATAATTTTCATCATATAATTTTTCTCCGAAACAGGTATATCAGATCAAATTGTGCTGTCTCATGCAATCATAAAGAACAGCACGGTGAGCATCCTCCATCGTAGTCAGGGGCAGACGGAGATAGTCCTCACAGAAGCCCATGGCGCTCATGGCAGCCTTGACCGGAATGGGATTAACCTCACAGAACAATGCATTGATCAAGGGCAGATACTTGGCTTGCATCTGCATACTCTCACGGATTCTTCCCTCAAGGAATGCATGGCAAAGCTCAGACGTTTCGCGGGGGAGCAGATTGGACAGCACCGAAATGACACCCTTACCGCCAACAGACATAATGGGAACGATCTGATCGTCGTTACCGGAGTAGATGTCAAGCTTGTCACCAACCAGCGCTGCCGTTTCCACGATCTTGGAAATATTACCATTGGCCTCTTTAATAGCTGCAATATTAGGATGATCTGCCAGTGCCAGATACGTAGTAGGCTCAATGGAAACCCCCGTGCGAGACGGAACATTGTATAAAATCAAGGGCTTAGTGCTGGCATCTGCAATCATCTCGTACATACGGACAAGACCCTTTTGGGTTGCCTTATTATAGTAAGGAGTAACGACCAGCATGGCGTCTGCGCCGACCTCGCAAGAAAAGCGAGTCAGATCAATAGCATAATCAGTATCGTTAGAGCCTGTACCTGCGATAATAGGAACGCGCTTATTGGCACGCTCAACGGCAAAGCGGATCGCCGCGCGGTGTTCTTCGTCTGTCAAGGTGGATGATTCACCCGTGGTTCCACAGATCACCAATGCATCAATGCCGCTGTCAATTTGCCAATCAATCAGACGGCCAAACGCAGTATAGTCGATGCCGTCCTTGGTTAAAGGCGTTACCAGCGCGGTAGCTGCGCCTTCAAAAATCGTAGAAGTTTTCATTTTTTGAATCCTTTCTATTTTGTACATCGTGTTACAAAAAAATAGCGCCAATTCTTACGAATCGGCTACCTTCAAGCAGAAAAAACGGAAAATGTACGCACGCATTCCGAAAATTCAACATTAGATAGCTCTCCGCAGATTGCGACAGTAAAACGAATATTCTTCGAGTTACCAGGACAGTGTTCGCAGCACTTCCTTCGGCGCAATCCCCTTTTTCGTACACAACGCCTTGCGAGAGCTGTTACGTATACGATACTTATGTCATGCGCACCTCTATCATTTTTATCTATTATAGTATTGATCATGTCTTTTGTCAAGCTAAACTTGCGATTTTTTTGTAAATTTCTTGACAGAGCCAAGTATTTTACAAGTTTTAATATTAAAAACACCTCTGCGCTGTCGGAAAAGATCCGCGCAGAGGTGTTGTCCTATACAGAAAATCAATACTCCGTGTTTGCTCCGATTTCCTTCATGGTCTTGGCTTGGGCGAGGACGTCGCCGTACACCTCCACCTGATCCAGGTATTTTTTGCACATGGCATTCAGAATATCCTCAACAACTTCATCGTTGAATTCTTCAAACCAGTCACTGTTTTCCTTGTTGCTATAAGCGTGATCGGTCAACTCGTATTTCATAATGAAATGGTAGGCATTTTCTGATTTGATCAAAGCGGTTTCACCGACTGCCATATCGGCAAGAGCTTTTTGGATATCGTCTAAATAGGCAACCGAATAATTTTTGTTTTTGTTTACAAAAATTCCATTGGGATAAGCCTCCCAAAGATCCGGCTCGGAAAGCATTCTTCCATATTCTTCGAACGTAGTAAAGTCTTCCTCGGTAATGATATCCTTCAATTCATTTGCCCGCTTGGCAACAGTTGCAGCCGCCTCTTCATCCAACATTTTATAATCGGTGTATCCATCCTTGTCCTTATCCACCCCTCGAAGCTCGCCCTTCTTCTTGTTGTAGGCAACGCGGCCGTCCTCCGTATAGTAAATGGTATCGCCGTTGGTGTCAACGATAGGTTTTCCGTCTGTTCCTGTTTTGACAGTACCGGTGGTATCATAACAAATCCGGTCACTTCCCTCGTTGTAATAGATCTTATCTCCATTTTCATCCGTCTCATAGATATATTCGTAAAGAGGCAATAAAATCTGACGGAAACGAACGTAATTTTCACGGAAATATTCGTCTTTTGCCAAATCTCCCGTCTGTGTCAAAATATGCTTTTTCAACATATCGATTTTATCTTCCATGATATAATTTTCGCGTAGCATATCTATATTGACACCGTAAAGCGACAGTTCTTTATTGAAATCTGTCTTGGATCCCTCATGAAGCATTTCCAACGCATCGTTGATGTATTCATCGATGGTATCGTAATTGCTCTCGGGCAACTCCAGACCATAGACCTCCTCAAACAGATACAGCTTGATAAGCATCATTTTTGCCTCTTCTTGGATTGAGCGGCAAAAATAATCGTTGTACGTGGCGCCCTGTGTACTAATGATCGTATTCCAAAACGCGTCCGATTCTGTCGGCTGACCGTTGTATTGCAAGGTTCCCTTCATGCGGGACAAGAGTAGTTCATACATATTCACGGATAACTCCTGTTTGCCGATTTTCATCAAGGTCTCTCCTTTGGAAGAACAGCCTATCATACCGGCCAGCATAACGATTGCCATGAGCCACGCGCAGATGCGCAGTATATATTTTTTTAGTTTCAACATATTTGACTACCTTTCGCAGAGTATATCTCCATGTTTGACATTATACATCATCTACATGGAATTTTGTTGAGCAATTTCCGTATATTTTTCAAACAATTTGTGAATAAACGGAAGTATATTTTCGCCGGATTTCAGTTTGATATTCAAATGAGGATCTCCATTCATGGCCATACGCAGACGTCCCGGCAACGAAGCTGATAGTTCTGCCCAGACATCAAAATCAATTTTCTCGGGATAAATTTGAATGATGTCGTTGTCCTGTCGAATTTGCTTAATTCCGCATTTTTTACCCATAGCGCGTATCAAGGCAATGTCCAACAGATTTTCCGTTGCTTTGGGGATGTCTCCGAATCTATCTAGCATTTCATCCAAAATATCATCTTTGTCCTGCGAGGTATCAATCATGGCGATCTTTTTGTACATTTCCATTCGTTGAGAAGGATATGGGACGTATTTGTCCGGAATATATGCGTCAAAATTGACTGAAATGGTACATTCCGGCTCGGGTTTCGGAGCTTCGCCCTTCTCTTCCAGTACCGCCTGATTTAACAATTTGATATACAGATCGTATCCGACGGCATCCATGTGTCCGTGTTGTTCCGTACCCAGAAGATTGCCCGCACCACGAATTTCCATATCACGAAGCGCGATTTTAAAGCCCGCTCCAAACTCGGCGTAATCGCGGATAGCCTCCAGTCGTTTTTGGGCGATCTCGGGGAGGGCTTTGAATTTGGGATAAGTGAAATAAGCGTAAGCGCGGCGGGAGGAGCGTCCCACACGGCCTCGTAATTGATGCAACTGAGACAAACCGAGACGGTGAGCATTGTCCACGATAAGAGTGTTGGCATTGGGAACATCGACACCGGTTTCGATAATCGTGGTGCATATCAAAATATCGATTTCACCTTGGATCATTTTCTCCCAGATATCCTCCAGCGCGTCCTTCTCCATTTTTCCATGTGCAACGGTGATGCGCGCCTCGGGAATTTCTTTGGCGATTTTGGCCGCGACATCATCAATGGTTTCAACGATATTGTGCAAATAGAAAATTTGGCCCCCGCGTCTCAATTCTCTGCGGATAGCTTCAGTGACAATCAACTCATCATCTTCCAGCACGTAAGTTTGAACCGGAAGACGGTCTCCGGGAGCTTCGTCTAAAACAGAAATGTCTCGTAAACCACCCATAGCCATGTTTAACGTTCTTGGGATCGGCGTTGCAGACAAAGTCAGAACATCGACGTTGCCGACCATTTGCTTTAATTTTTCCTTTTGTACTACACCAAAGCGTTGTTCTTCATCCACGATCAGCAATCCTAAATCGTGGAATGTGACGTCCTTGCCAATCAAACGGTGGGTACCGATCAGAACATCCACTTCACCTCGTTTCAATCGGCGCAAAGTGAGCTCTTGTTCTTTATTTGTCCGGAATCTGGATATCATATCCACATGCACCCCAAAAGCTCGCATACGGCTCGTGAAGGTCTGGTAGTGTTGAAGTGCCAGTATCGTGGTTGGAACAAGCACAGCCACCTGTTTGCCTCCCAAAACGGCCTTGTAAGCCGCTCTGAGTGCCACCTCGGTTTTACCGAAACCAACGTCACCGCAAAGAAGGCGATCCATCGGGACAGTAGACACCATATCACGTTTGACGTCATTAACAGCACGCAGCTGTCCTTCGGTTTCTTCGTATTCAAAAGCCGCTTCAAAATTTCGTTGAAACTCATCGTCATGTGGAAAAGCAAAGCCGGGACGGCGTTCGCGCTCAGCGTACAGCTTGATCAGATCCTTGGCAATATCCTTGACGGAAGCCTTGGTTTTGGCCTTGGTACGATTCCAAGTTTCTCCACCGAATTTCGACAGCTTGACCAAGCCGTCATCAGCGTGGGAACCAATATACTTGGAAACCATATCCAGCTTCTCTGTCGGCAAAAACAATTTATCACTGCCAGCGTACTGAATGCCGATATAGTCGCGTGTGATACCCGCAATGGTCATGGTTTCAATGCCGGTATATCGACCGATACCGTAATTTTCGTGAACGACAAAGTCGCCAATCTCCAGATCGGCATAAGAAAGGATCGCTTGTGAAGCGCTTTTTTTCTTTTTACTGCTTTTTACTTTTCCGCTGGTTGCCAAACTGCCCTTTCGGGTATCCGGGTTGGTGGATAACACCGCGACTCGCGGACTGACCAGTTCAAATCCTGCCAGATACTGTTGCCAAAGAATGTGGATGCTTCCTTTTGGCACGTCGATCAAAGAAAATTCTTTCGTTTGGGCAAGGGAAACGGAAAAATCTTTATCCTGCAAAAGACCGTACAGATTTTGGGCATAGATCTCATTCTCCGCAAGTAAAACAATGCGGTAATTCTGCGAACAATATGACCTTAAATCCTCTTCGAGCAAGGTGAAATTATCTCCGTAAGACACCATTTGCTTGGAGCGAAAACCAAACATTCCCGATAATTTTCTTCCGGATAAGCCGTAGGACATAGAGTCGACGTGCAACGTCACATTTCGAGAAAGGAATATGTCAAAAGCAGCATTTGGTTGAGAATAATCGGTATACTTAGGCGCGATGGTTCCGCCGGTCAATAATTCTTCAATTGTTTGATTTCTATGCCATTCAGAGGCCTTCAAGCGTTCGTAAATGTTATTGGTGCCAAGCAGGAACACCGGAGAGCGATCCAAAAAATAGTCCAAAAGACTGCTTTTTTGCGGATAGATCAAAGAGATGTATTTGTCCGCAAACGGAATATCCGTTCCGCTTTCGATGCTGCGATCAACCGCCGCTGCTTCTTTGATCAGCTCTTGTTCAACCTTTTCTTCGTGCTGTGCTTTAAACTGCGCTGATATGGCTTTTTTGAGAGCATTTTTTTCGTCATGGTCAAGCAGAATTTCTCTTGCAGGGGGAAGTTGGGCATTCATCACCGTAGTGTGAATCCGTTGCGAATCCACATCGAACAGCCCCATACGGTCTACTTCATCGCCAAATAATTCAATTCGTAAAGCCATGGAGCCGTCAAGTTCCAAGCCGTCCTCATCGGTATAATGACCGTGCGGCGGATAGATATCAACAATGCCTCCGCGAATGGCAAACTGTCCCTTACCATCGACCATGTCGGCGCGGATATATCCGGCTGCTGTCAGTTGGCGGGATAGTCGTTCAAGATCGATATTGCTGTCAAAATCCAGTTGTAAAACAGAATCTGCCAATCGTTCGGGAGGGATGGTATAACCTAAGGCCGCATCCGGAGTGGTAACTACTACGTCAAGATTGTTATTGAGGAGCGAAAACAACACGTCAAGCCTCTCATGCTCATACTCATGGGAGGCGGTGATGTTATAAAAAGTAAAATCTCGTCCGATATAGAAGGCACTCCGTACGCCAAAGCGCTGCAGAGTATTATTGATGCGGACACAGTCCTTTTCTTCAGCGCACACAATCAATGCTGCCTTCCCTTTGGGAAGATCTGCGAGTAGCGAGACGATCATTGCATCCGATGCGCCTTCGCAAAGGCCGTTGATCAGTACGGGTAACGGCTTGGGCGCTTTGAACTGCTTAGTAACCGTTTCAAGCAGTTGGGAGTACTCTTTGTCTTCCCGAATGGTTTGTGTGAGTAACATATCGTTGCCCATCATTTTCCGTTGCATAGCTGCATCGCGCCGTCAATGTCGCCCTGCAGTACTTTGAGAGCACCATCATAAGCTTTCTCAAAAGAGGCAAACAAAAGCTTTTGCTCTTCCTTGTTGAATTCGGAAAGAACCCAATCGGCAAGATCGTAATCGGGATGCGGCTTTTCTCCGACACCGAAGCGGATGCGGGGGAATTCGTCTGTATCCATGAGGCGGATAATGCTGCGAAGGCCGCGCTGTCCTCCGTCACTTCCCTTTTTACGGACCCTGATGCGTCCTACATCGAGCGAGATGTCATCCGAGAAAACCAGTACATTCTCCATGGGAACTTTGTAAAAGGCCGTTGCCTGTTGGACCGATTCGCCCGAGGCGTTCATAAAAGTCTGCGGTTTCATCAGTAATACCCGCTTACCTGCTACGGTTGCCTCCCCAACGAGTGCCTTGAATTTCAGCTTGTTGATCTGAACCCCGCAACGCTGAGAAAAATAATCCATCATCAAATATCCTGCATTGTGGCGGGTATGAAAATATTTATCCCCAGGGTTGCCAAGCCCCACGATGATATGCGTGATAGGACCCGCAGCAGAATCGTCTTCTTTGGAGATTTTTTTGAACAGTGCAAAAATATCAGTCATTTTGATAAAAATCCTTTGCGTTTTTTGAAATTTCCTTTTCGTCCAACGGAACGCGCGGCAGATTCCAATGGAATACGGTAGCGCATGCGCGGATAATAATGATCATCAACATCGCTGCGCCCTGCGTGATCGCCAAGGGAACGTTGAAGTAAAATAACGTCCAGTATAACAGTGCGCCTATGATAGAGGCAACCGCGTAGATTCGCTTTTGTAGTACGTAAGGAGTGTGGCGGCTCATCATATCGCGCAAGACGCCTCCGCCAATGCCTGTTGTCATGCCCATGCAGACGCATAGAAACGCATTGTCGGAATATCCGGCATTCATAGCAACCTGAACTCCGGTTACAGTAAAAGCAGAAAGCCCAATGGCATCAAACAAATTGTGAACTTTATCGATCCTTGCCTTCACTACGGGATTTCGCCAACCGTTCCAAAGTCTCGCTGTAATAAACACGGCAGACACCATGATCACAACAATAACGATGGCAAGGTAGTTGGTGAAAAATCGAGGCGGAACTTCACCAAGCAGAACATCGCGCAAAATGCCGCCGCCCAGTGCCGTGATCATTCCAAGAAAGAAAACGCCGAACAAATCCAGCTTGCGTTCAATCGCAATCATGGCACCCGAAACAGCCGCTGCCGCGACACCGATATTATCCGTAATATAAATCCACCACTCTGACATACATTCCCCTTCTTTGTATTTTTTGTTTATGTAGCCTCAACAAATTATTATACTATTTTTTCTGTGTAATGTCAAACATTTTTTTATAAAATCCCCGTGTTTCTGTAATCGTGGACAATATATTCCTCAAAAACTCTTTATTCACAAATTGTTTACAAATGCAATTGATAAAAACTTGGCAAAAACCTTTTCAAACGTGCTGATTTGTGCTATAATATCAGGTGCGATTGACAAAAAAGTCCGTATTGGGCTTTTTTTGACGCGTTTACATGCCAGAATGTTAATCGCCACAGCATAGTTTCCAATTAAATTTTTTATAATGGAGGATTTCCAAATGGCAAAAAAGTATTGCTATCTCTTCTCCGAGGGTAACGCTAGCATGCGTGAGATCCTTGGTGGTAAGGGAGCCAACCTCGCAGAGATGACCAACATCGGTCTTCCTGTTCCCCAGGGCTTTACCATTTCTACCGAAGCCTGCACCCAGTACTATGAGGACGGCCGTCAGATCAACGATGAGATCATGGCTGAGATCATGGACTACATCGTAAAGATGGAGGGTGTTACCGGTAAGAAATTCGGTGACCTTGAGAACCCCCTGCTCGTTTCCGTTCGTTCCGGTGCTCGCGCATCCATGCCCGGTATGATGGATACCATTCTGAACCTCGGTCTGAACGAAGAGGTTGTTGAAGTTATGGCTAAGAAGTCCGGCAACGCTCGTTGGGCTTACGACTGCTACAGAAGATTTATCCAGATGTACTCCGACGTCGTTATGGAAGTCGGCAAGAAGTACTTCGAGGAGCTCATCGACGAGATGAAGAAGGCAAAGGGCGTTGTTTACGACGTTGACCTTACCGCTGAGGACCTTAAGGAACTCGCTAATCAGTTTAAGGCTGAGTACAAGGCTAAGATCGGCGCAGACTTCCCCACCGATCCCAAGG